>NZ_CM002285.1:4572421-4624757 GCF_000497445.1 Streptomyces roseochromogenus subsp. oscitans DS 12.976
CAGTCGCGACGAGCAGCGACCTTGACCCTCTCGACCCGCCCTCAGCTCCACAGCGAGCGCTGAAGCGGCCACCGGCGCACTCGGGAACTTGACATCCAAGTTAGTCCACCCAAGGTCAGACGGCGCGTCAACGACTGGGTTGGATGTCAAAGGACAGAACTGTGTCCGTTGCCATCGAACCCAGTCGGCGCCGATCCTTGCCAGCTAACCGAGTCGTCCCAGATCAGCCGGGTCTGAGCCACCGCGTTCGGCACGACCGGCTTTGACAGCCTGACGCGAGGCGCTCCTGGCGCAAGCGCATGACGGCTCTCTTCTTCAGCCTCGCCAGCATCCGCCCGTAGGTGCGCAGATAGTCGGCGAGTTACATGCTGTCGCCGACGGCAGTCTTGGCTTCGGAAACGCCCGAGCGAGCCCGCTCATGGGGAGGACCTAAGTCGTCATGGCCGGTTCCCTGGGGCTGGCGCGGACAGCCACGCGAGGAGGTCGGCCATCCGTCGTGCGCGTGGGTCGGCGGTTTCGAGGTAGTGGAGGAGACCGTCCACCGCCAGGGCTCGGCACCACGGCGCGAGCACGGGGACGGGGATATGGGCAACCCGGGCGGCTGTAGCCAGGCGAGTGCCGGTGTCGTGCCCGAGGTCGTAGTACACAGTCCAGAACGCCCAGTCGAAGGCGGCGTCGCCCACCATCGGAAGGGGATCGATGAACCGTGGGTGTCCCAGCCAGTCAAAAAGCACGTTCTCGCGGTAGAGGTCCGTGTGCAGGACCGTCGCGCGGCCGTCGTCCTCCTCCAAGACCAGGAGTTCGGGGAAGATCGCGCTGACGAGGTCGCGCCATGGGCCAAGGTCGAGCACTTCCAGCCTGCGCCACACCCGCGGGCGTATTTCCTGGTGCAGGTATGCGGCCAGAGATGGGAGGCCACGCGGTCGGTGACGGCGACGGCCGAAGGTGTGGAGACCATGGAGGGCAGCGGCCACCGTCTGCAGCTCCCGTGGCGGTCGTTCGTCGCCGCCTGGCCGGCCGCCGATAATCTCCAGAGCCGCCACGGCGAGGTCATCCGCCACCTCGACCACGTCCGCAATGGGACCGCGCGCCCAAAGACGCAGGGCGATCACCTCGTTGCGGAACCGGGCGGGATCGGCCCACGCTTTGAGGAGCAGCGGACGCCCGTCGAGGGTGCCGGCCGTGGCGATCACGGAGGCGCATCCAGCGTCGTGGTACCCCCCGAGCGTGAGATTCCAGCGCTCCGCCGCCTGGGCAAACAGAGCGGGAACGGTGTCGAGCCACCAGGAGACCTCGGGACCATAGTGCGTGATCAGGCGCTTCTGGCACTCCGCAGAGACCTCTCCTAGCGTCCGCTTCATCATCAGCTCAGCACAATCCTGTCGGAGTCCGGCTCGTCAGTGAGGGCGGGGAACTCTCCGAGCGCCTCCTCGACCAGCGCTTGCACCTTGTCCGCCTCGGCGTCTGGAGACGACAGGCGGACAAGGCGGTACACCAAACTCGTGAGTTCTCCTGGGCTACCGGCCGACGCGGCTGTGCCTCACTGCTGAATCCCGGGCAGCCTGCTCTTCGGGAAATGGCTAGTTCGGCAGAGCGGCTGCTACGGACGGGCAGAAGTGCATGAGGTGCCCGGTGTGGGCGGGCTGCTCCAGCCGGGTGCCCGGGTGGGCTGCCAGGTACTCGCGGAACGCCCGGGTCTCGCCGGGAAAGACCCCGTAGTTGTCGACGATCACAATGCCGCCCGGGGACACCAGGGGAACGAGTTCGTTGAGGCAGGTGACGGCTGGCTCGTAGAGGTCGGTGTCGATCACGAGCAGCGAGATGGCGAGCTCGGGATGGTTGGCGACGTACTGGGGGACCGTTTCGCAGACGTCGCCCGGGACCAGCGTCGTGTTCGCTTCGAGCCCGCGGTCCCGTCGGCCCAGGGTCTCAAGGAGCTGCTCTACTCCGATGCAGTCGAGGCCGGCGACCTGCTGGATGTGGTCGACGATGCGTTGGTCGGATTCGGCGTGGGTACGGGGGAATTCCCCGAATGTGTCGAAGCCGATGAGGGGCCGGGTGTGCTCGGACTCCAGCAGGTGTCGCAGCATCGCCCACATGGTGAAGGATCCCCCGCGGAAGACGCCGCACTCGACGATCGCACCGGGGACTGGGCGAATCCGCTGGTAGATGTCGTAGAGCGCGAGGATCTTGCCGATGCGGCTGGGGCCGCAGGACAGGAGGAAGTCCTGTTCGTGCTGGAATGCTGCGGCCGGATCGGGAAGATCGATCATGTTGTTCCCTCCTGAGTGATTGGCTTGGCGGTGGTAGCGGCTCCAGCCCGGCGCGCTGCGGCTGTGAGCAGATCGACCTGCTCGTCGTCGAACAGACCGAAGGGCATGCCGAGGGCGCACACGACGTGGTCGACCCCGAGGCTCTTCCATGCGGTGAGCCGGTTGTGCACCTCGTCTGGGGTGCCGATCAGCCCCCGGCTGCGCCATGCGTCGAAGCTGAGCCCGTCGAGGTGGCCGCCGGGCACCCAGCGGCGCAGCCTGGTCCATCGTTGGTGGAGATCAGCTTCGTCGGTTCCGATGACGGTGGTGAGCCCGACGGAGCGGAGGATCGGCACGGTGCTTCTCCGTGCCGATGGCTGTGCTGTGTTCAGCCGGCCGAGACATCGTCGGTAGTCGGCAGGAGTGGGGTTCCAGGCCAGGTTCCAGCCATCGGCGATACGTGCGGCGACGCCCAGAATCCCGCTGCGTTTGCCTCCTACCCAGACCTGCGGTGCCATAGGACCCAACTCTGCGCGGATCAGGGCGGCGGTTCTTTCCACGCTGGCGAGCCGGTCGGCAACCGCGGGGAACCGGCGGCCTGCCGCTGCGAATTCGTCGGCGTTCCAGCCAGCCCCGAGGCCGATGTCGACGCGTTCTCCGGCGAGATCGGCGACTGTGGCGATCTGATGGACCAGCAGTTCGGGGGCGCGCAGCGGTGCGGGGGTGACCAAGGATCCGATCCGGATGCGGCGGGTGGTCGCTGCGATCGCGGCCAAGAGAGTCCAGCAGTCCGGGGAGCGGCGACGGTCCTGAGGGGCGACATCGAGCCAGAGATGGTCCGATACCCAGACCTGGTGCAGCCCTGCCTGCTCGGCTCTTTGTGCGTAGGCCAGTGCCTTGCGTGTCCGGTGTGCTCCGGTGACTCCTGGAGTGGGGAAGAGACCGTCGTAGTGCGGCAGTGCCAGGCCGATCGTGATCACACTGAGCTCCCGTCGGTCTGCCGCGGATCGGTGAAGGGCTCCAGCAGCGGGTGCGGACGGTCGGAGTGGGAGGAGCCGAGGATCCGGGCCGCCTCGCCAAGCAGCGGAGCGAATAGCTGGTGTCTTCCGTCCACGATGACCTGGGGTATTTCCCGGAGCAGGAGCATCGCGGTGTGAGCAGCGAGCGCGCCGAGGTCCTGTTCGAGTTCGCCGGGCCGGCTCATCCGCCGGAAGGCACTGACCGCCGGAGCGGTCCACCTTGAGACACTGGCCGGGCACGGGGTGGTGTAACTGAGGTCGAGTGCGGAGCGTGCAGGTGTGAGGCGGCCGTGCGTACCGGCCAGGAGGCTCTCGACGTACCACCAGCCGACGAGGTGGCTGGTCATCATGCGCCAGTCCTGGTGGTGGCCGGACCACTCCCAGTCCACCAGGTGCCACTGGTTCGCGTGGTCGAGCAGGATGTTGCGAGGTTGCGGGTCTCCGTGGCAGGCAACGCGAATCGTGGGTGGTCGGAGGGCTGCCAGTCGATGCAGTATCCGGTCCAGGGGGCCGTGGTCCGTGCCGTTGACGATGATGTGGTGCCCGCCGTCGATTGGAAGTCGCAGGCGGTGCCCGGCGTGATGTAAGCCGTGGCGGGCACGTTCCAGTCGTAGTGAGTGTTTTCTGGTGGCCAGGGCGGGTTCGAAGCCGGGCCGTGCGGACTGGAGCCACACCCGGCAGAGTGCCTCAGTGACCTCGGTCCATGCGGCGGCTGCCTGGCTGGTGGGCCGGGGGCCGAGGGCGGCGTCCGCCAGGGTGGTTACCGAGGGACAGCGAGTGATCAGGGTGTCGCTGCCGTGGTGGTGGCCGGCGAAGAGAACCTCAGGAAGCCTGGCGCCGAAGTAGGGGGCGATGGTGTCCCGGGCGCGGGCCTGCTGGGCGGCGGACACTCGCGGGTTTCTTGCGGTCTTGACGGCCACGAGCGAGCCGTCAGGTCGTTGGACGATGCGGACGAGGGCTCCCGAGGAGCCGGTGCGGACGATGCGGACGGTGTGGGCGGTGCGGGAGCTTAAGGGCCGCTCCCGCACCGATATACCAAAAGGCATGGGTATCCCTGTGCTCTTCAGGGGGCTGTGTTTTCCCTGCTCTTGCGGGCTCGCTCGGCCTTGCGGCGCAGCTGGTTGTAAGCGGCGGTCAGGCCCATCGCCTTGCGGGCTTCAAAGACGACCTGCTGCACTTCGCGGCGGGTGCGTTCGGTGCCTTCGACGATGATTTCGTCGACGAGGCCGCTCTGTTCCTCGTAGCGTGCTCGGCGCGCCCGCATCGGGTCGAGGAAGCGGTTGATGGCGGCGGCCAGCTTGTCCTTGACCTCTACGTCGCCGACCTTGCCCGCTCGGTAGCGTTCCTTGAGGTCGGCGACCTCCGCCGCGTTGTCGTTGAAGACGTCGTGATAGACGAAGACGGGATTGCCTTCCACAGTGCCGGGAATGTCCGCGCGGACCCGGTTGGGGTCGGTGTACATACCAGCTACCCGCTTGCGGACGTCCTCGGCGCTGTCGGAGAGGTAGATGACGTTGCCGATGGACTTGCTCATCTTCCCCTGGCCGTCGGTGCCCACCAGCGTGGGCACGTCGCTCTCGACGAGCTCGGGGACGGGGAAGGTCTCCCCATAGAGGTGGTTGAACCGGCGGGCGATCTCCCGGGTGACCTCCACGTGGGCGTGGTTGTCCTTGCCGACGGGTACGACGTGCGCCTTGACGCAGAGGATGTCGGCCGCCTGGAGCACGGGGTAGCCAAGCAGGCCGTACGGCATCTCCTCCTTGCCCGAGTCCCGAGCCATGTCCTTCAGGCTGGGCACACGTTCCAGGCGCGGTACGGTCACCAGGTTCTGGAACAGGGTGTTGAGCTCGCTGACCTCGGGGATCGCCGATTGCAGGTAGAAGGTCGCCCGGGCCGGGTCGATGCCAGCCGCGAGGGAGTCCAGGACCATGTCCCGGGCGTTGGTGGAGACCTTGGCGATGTCCTCCCGGGTGTTCTTGGTGGTGAGCATATGCAGGTCGGCGATGATCAGGAACGTCTCGTACTTGTGCTGGAGCTGCACCCGATTGGCGATGCTGCCCACGTAGTGGCCGAGGTGCAGCTTTCCGGTGGGTCGGTCTCCAGTGAGCATGCGCTGGTCAGTCATGGAACTGATGGCCCTTCAATTTCCTTGTGGAGTAACCACGGACGGTGAGATGAGGTCCCATTCTCGCCGGTCGTGTCCTGCCGAAGCGCCTCGATAAAGGGTTCGATGAACGGCACATCGATCAGATGGATCTGCATCCAGCCGGGCATACACCAGCGCCGGCCATCTCGGAACGACGTCCCACCGGCCCGCAGGCGGCGAGCGACCGGTGCGAAGCGGGTGCCGAGATCCATCAGGAGGAAGTTCGCCTCGGTCTGCACGTACGCGATGCCGAGGCCCTGGAGGGTGGCCGTGATCCGTGCCCGGGCTTCATGGCTGGCCTGTACGGTCCGCTGACGCGACTCGTCGTCCATCAGCGCGCTGTGAGCCGCGGTGAGCGCCAGCGAGTCCATCGCGTACGGCAGCCGGTGGGAGCGCAGCCGATCGGCCAAGGGGGTAGCTGCGAGTGCGTACCCGACTCGGGCGCCGAGCAGGCAGTGAGCCTTGGACATCGACCCGAACAGCACGGTGCGGGGATACCGGCTGAGCAGTCGCGAGGCCGGTTCGATTGGTATGTTCATGAAGTCGGCGTAGACGAGGTCGAGCAGTACGACCGCGTCATCAGGCAGAGCCTCGAAGAGGCGGTCGAGCAGCTCGGTGACCTGGCCGACGGCTCCGGAGACGGAGTGCGGGACGTCGATGATGCACAGGGCCGTGTCCCGGTCGGCCAGGCGGACCAAGGCCGCAGCGTCATGATTGAAGGTGCGCGGGTCCCACGCAGCAGCCGCATACCGCAGGTGGTGGCGCTCAGCGAGCTCTTGGTACAGATCGAAAGTCGGCTCTGTTGCGACCACCTTTCCACCGGAGCCGGCTTGGATACGGAAAAGCCAGTCCATGACCTCCGTGGAGCCGTGGCCCACCACAACCTGGTCGGGGTGTACTCCAGACCGTTCCGCGATGGCAGCCTCCAGGTCCGTGGCGTCGCGGGGCGGCGGGCGGTGCAGTCCGCCTGCGGCCCGGCTGACGGTGAGTCCCACTTGAGAGGAGGTGCCCGCGCGTAGGGGCGTCCTGGTAGCGGCGCGGAGCCCGGAGACCACTCCGGCCATATGCTCCGCCTTGCAGTCCCCGCAGCTCCGCCCCGACAGGCAGCCGTCCAGCGCCCGTTGGGCGGTCTCCGGTGGGCACAGCAGCTCGATCATCGCGAACGCCGAGCATCGCGTCGCGTCCCCACCGAGGGCACGCTGCTCCTCGACGCTCGCCCGGCCACCGGTCCGTGAGCGCAGAAACTTACGCTGGACCGTCGCCTCGTCGTCGTCCGCGAAGACCACCGAGGACGGCTCGCGGACACTGCCCCGCTCGCCTCCCCGCCGAAGGCTTGGGAAGAGCCGGCGGTAGAGCAGCTCCGGAAGCTTGGCATCGACAGCCCGTGCGGCTTGGGGAAGCAGGGCCGAGTGCGGTGCTTGCATGGCGTCGACCAGGGCGGCGCCTCCCCCCTCCATGCCTTGCGGGGTGTAGAGGAAGAAGCTGATCATGGCTTCCAGGTCGGTCAGTGCACTCGCTGGCGTACTGCTGTCCCAGCCGTAGAGGCGGCGCATCTTGTCCAGCCTCAGCCCGGACAGCGCCTGGTTCTGCCACCGCCGCAGGTCGGGGCCGTATTCGATGAGCTGGCCGGGTATAGAGGCTCCTGCGTAGTGACAGACCGCGGTGCGGAAGCAATCGACGATGGATGTGGAATCGACCGAGGCGTCGAACAGCAGAAGTTGTGCACCGCCGTCGGCCATCTGAGCTGCCGTACGTGCTAGCCCGAGGTGGCCCAGGTGCAGGCGCCGGCCGGCGAACCCCACGCGGATCGGAGAGCCGACCGAGTTCGGAGAGCCGACCGAGTGGGGAGACGGTTGTGAACCACCGAACGTCTGGGTCGCCCAGACCTCGCCGGGCAGCACCGACTCTCTTGTGCCCTGCGCCCCGACAACGGAACCGACGAGCGGCCGGAGACCGAACTGGCGTGAACGGTGCCCTTCGAGAGCGGCGGTCTGCTGGTTGCATGCCGCGTGCCACGCCGCCAGGGTCATGGTCATGGCGCACCTCCCCCCTCGGCGATGCCGTGGAGGAACGCCAGAGCCGAGTGCTGCTCGTGTGGCGTTGCATGAGCGTCCGTTTTGCCGAAATACACATCGGGGAAGCTGGGGTCCGCTTCGTGGCACACGGCCCCGAAAGCCCAGAACCGAGCCGTGCAGCGTGCGCGTTCTCGGTCGGCGTCATCGACTGGTGTCAGCCCGGTGTATACCCAGCCCCCGTGAGCGCCCGCGGGGGCGATGTACCCCGCGGCCCGCAGTGCTTCGAGGTACGTGTGGCGCTGGTGCCTCCACACTCGGGCCATCAGCTGGGGGTTACGAAGGAGCCTGGCCAGGTAGCCCGCAGCGTCCGGGTAGAGGTCGAGGAATGCCAGATGCGCGTGTGCGAGCAGCTGGTCAGCGCTCCAGGGCGTGTCCGGCTGCCCCAGGGCGAGCAACTCACCGAGGGGCGCCAGGAACCGGGCGGTGTGCTGCGAAAGCGATAGATCACGCTCGGGCTGGTTCGTTACGAAGGGACCGAACAGCTTCAGCGTGAAGTATCCGCCGAACTGGCGTCTCAGTCCGTCGTCAGCCAGGTCTCCGTGCGACAGCACGTAGATCGTCACGGGTGTCCCACCCCACCAGGCACTTCGCCGGTGCGGAGCACTACTGGCGCTGCCGTCATGGAGGAGAAACGCGTCGAGATCGCTGCCCTCGCGCCCCTGGCCGAGCGGCAGGCTGCCATAGAAGACCCACTGCCGACCCTCGCGAGCAATGTCGGCCACGGCCGGTTCCAGCAAGGCGATGAGATCGGGGATCCCGTCGACGAAGTCCTGACTGATCGCCTTTTCCGTCGGACCGGTCAGCATTCCAGCCACGCGTCCACCTCATTCGTCCATCGGCCGTCGGCATCGGCCAGCAGGCTCGTGACACCAAGCGACCTGGCGGCAGCGACGTTCGCCAGCTTGTCGTCCACGTAGAGGGTCTGGGCCCGGTCAGTGCTGCCGAGCACTCGGTCGTACGCCGCCTGATCAGGCTTGACCGCTCCCGTGATGCTGGAGATCGACACTTCCGAGAAATGGCTGGTCAGGGCGAGAGCCTCCAGTCGCGGTACTAGCCACTCGTGCCGATGGTTCGAGATCAGGACCAGCCGGGCCTGCCGACCCCAGGAGGGGAGCCGGTGAACCACAGGCATAGCCCGCATGGACTGGTCGACGACCGAACGCCACACCGCTGGAGCGCGCTCCAGCCCGCAGGCCGTGGCCAGGGAGCTCCAGAAAGACGTCTCATCCATGCGTCCGGCCCACAGATCGTCGCGGAACCGCTGCCTGAACAGCTCGGCGACCGCAGCAGGGCGCAGCCCGCTGGAAGCGGCGACGGCACGGAACAACGGCTCCATGGGTTCACCCAACAGGACTCCGCAGGCGTCCAGCAGCAGCGTCCGTCCCGGCGATTGGCGTTGCAGCTGCGGTTGACTCCTCATGGCATCCTCCCGGCCAGCTCGTCGCCACCGCCACCGCCATCGCCGCAGGAGAGGGTCGGCCATGGGGCGTCACCGACTTCTCGGAGAACCGCCCGGAAGAGCCGACGGTCGGGCTTCACCGCCCCCAGCCGGCGGCTGTACGCGCCAGCGTCGGAGTGGGGCGCGAGGTCCCTACGGCTCCGCGTCTCGGCGATGCCAGAGGACGCATCGCTGGGAACGGCCAGCCTGGCCGCAATCACCACATCACCCACTGGGCGTGTAGCGATCGCGGACGTCCCCATCGACAGGGGGGCGCACGTCGGCGGATAGCGCATGGTGAGGCTCCATAAGTAGATCGGTGATCCGTGCAGAACCGGAATCTCCGGCTGGCTGGGCTTCCACGACCCGGAGGCGCCTCATAGAGGCGTCCAATAGACGAAGGAGAGTGGGCTGCCACCAGATCAAGGTGACCGTGATGATCTTGCGGCGGTGCTTCAACTGTGGCGCCGTGACGGCAACGTCGGGAGCGTGCACTTGGGGGTGCACTCGTGCACTCCTACGTGCACCCCCCCTACACCCTGGTCCTGACCTGCGTAGAGCGACCGTGCGTCAAGCTGGCACTACGGCCGTTCTCTGGGGGTTTGATGGCAGTCCAGAACTGCGCACCCTCTACACCTCCATTCCGCGGGCCGTGCCCCACTCCCGCTTGAGAAGCAGAGCCGAGCGTCAAAGCCAGCCGAGGAAAGGGAAGTTGATGACATTTGCCCGCCGGCTTTCTCGGTCTCCTGCGACAGTAGGCAAGGAGTCCCACAGCACCCCGGAAAATCCTTCCGGGGTCCCTTTCGGCCACGAGGTGATGCTCAGGACATGCGAGAGATGACAGAGCATCTGACCATCGGTGAACGCGTCGCCTGGTACCGCCGCCGACGTGGCCTCTCCCAGGAGGTCCTAGCCGGGCTTGTAGGGCGCACCACAGACTGGCTGAGCAAAGCGGAGAACAACCGGATCGAACTCGACCGCCTCTCGGTGATCACCTCACTCGCCGAGGCCCTCGACGTCTCCCTGGGAGACCTGCTCGCCGAGCCGACCCTCATGGAGTGGTCGAACGACAGCGGCCGACGCACGGTCCCAGCCCTGCGCGAAGCCCTCATGGACTACAAGCAGCTCACACCCCTGCTGGGATCCCCACCCGATGACGAACCACCCGCCCTGAATGACCTTCGGGCCAATGTGAAGGAGGTACTCGACGCCTACCAGGCGTCCCGCTACGGCTTCGCCACGCGACGTCTTCCCCTCGTCCTGGCCGATGCTCTTGTCGCATCCCGCGCGTACTCAGGGCGCGAAGGTGAGGAGGCGCATGCCCAGCTCGCCTTGGCCTACCACGGTGCGGCACTCGTGCTGGGCAAGGTCGGGGAGTCGGAACTGGCATGGATCGCCGCCGACCGTGGCCTGGCTGCCGCGCAGCGATGCGGCCAGAGCACGGTGACGGGCTCGCTCTTCCGGGCGGTCACGCACTGCCTGATGGCCACCGGCCGCTTCACCGCAGCGATCCAGCTGGTGAACGACGCGGCGGCAGTCATGCAGCCCGGCCTGGGCACCGCGAACGACGAGTACCTCTCGGTCTACGGCACGCTCTTCCTCGCTGGCGCCATGGCGGCCGCCCGAGCGGAGGACCGGACGACTACGCAGACCTTCCTCCGGGAAGCCGACGAAGCCGCGCGGCGGCTTGGCGCCGACGCCAACCACCTGTGGACTGCCTTCGGCCCGACCAACGTGGCCATCCACTGCGTCGCCACCGCCGGCGAACTCGGGGACATCCAGATCGCGGCAGACCTCGGGCAACGCATCGACACCAGCGGCCTGCCCGTGGAACGGCGCGTGAGGCATAGCCTGGAGGTCGCCCGAGCGCTCAGCGCCTGGAACCGGACCGATGAAGCCCTGGCCACACTGTTGGACGCCGAACGGGACGCCCCCGAACAGGTGCGCCACCACTACCTGAGCCGGGAACTGACCATCGGCTGGATCCGCGGCACCCGAGGCCGGCCGTCCCAGTCTGTGGCGGACTTGGCCCGCAGGCTCGGCGTCGTCGGCGGTTAGAGTCAGTCCCGTGAGCGAGAACGAGCACGAAGCGAAGATGGCCCGCCCGCGCATGGCAGCCGGCGCCCTCTTCTTCGACGACGCCGACCGGATCCTGCTCGTCGAACCCTCGTACAAGGACTACCGCGACATCCCTGGCGGATACGTCGAGCACGGGGAGTCACCCCTGCAAGCCTGCGTGCGCGAAGTCCACGAGGAGCTGGGCATCAAGCCCGCCATCAGCCACTTGCTCGTGGTGGACTGGGCGCCGAATCCGGGGGAGGGGGACAAGGTCCTCTACCTATTCGACGGCGGTCACCTCACCGCGGACGAATGCCAGCACATCGCACTACAGGCCAACGAGCTCCGCGGCTACGCCTTCCATGACGCTGGAGAGCTGCCGGAACTCACCATCCCCCGCCTCGTACGCCGTATCACTGCCGGTATCGAGGCTCGCGCCAACGGCGTGACTGCCTACCTGGAACACGGGAACACGCCAGAAACAGAGGGCTGACCAGGGTGCAAGCGCCACTACCCACTAGCGGGCATTGGGTGCTCAGGCTGACTTCCCCCGATCTGAGTCGACCATCAGCGGTCAGCTGCTCGCTGACCTATTCGCGTCCGAGCTGGTGGAGAGACGAAGGATCTTGTCCCAAGTAGCTACTAGCCCTGCAGCGGCAGCCGTGGCCAGGGCGACGCCCACAGCTGACGAAGCCAGGGCGAAGACGATGCCAGCGAGACAGAGGGTAAACGCAGAGCCTCGCAGCACCTGCTGCCGCCAGGCTCTGCGCTCCCGGTGGCTGTGCAACAGCCCATCAGCGGATATATCTCCGGGTGCGAGATCGTGCAGCTGGCCCGTGGCGAGGACTTTCAGAATCCGCTCCACTTCGAGCAGAGCGCGCTTCGCACCGTCGATGCGGTCAAGTTCAACCCCGTCCCGAAGCTCACGCACGAGGGCAGCGGCTACTGAGAACCGGGCCACGACCTGGGGCATGGGGTTGCGGCCGTCAGGAAGCGCACGTTGCATGGCATACCTCTCCAGCGCGATGGCGAAGTCTTCCAACGCTCGGACTGCCGCAACGTGTGGGGAGTTGAAGGGCGATGCCGTCGGAGGCTCCTTCCCCGTTACCTCCAAAGGCTGGAGGAGTGCCTCATAGGCCCTACGTACCGTGACCGTCACAGCCTCGGTTGTCCACCGTTGCATGCCTTGATTTGTGACAAGCGAGGCGATCACGGCAGTGATCAATATGGGCATCATCATGGCCCCCACAGCGAGGGCGTCGCGCCAGATGTGCCAGCGTGTGCGTTCGACGGCTGCTGCAAGGGCGCCACCTGCTGAGAAGGATGTCACGACGGGGACGATCACCTTGATGGCGAGCGCCCTCCTGGACACCTGATAGAGGACGTCTTCGCGCTGCAAGTAGTCCAGCGTCAAATGGTCTGGACGCGTCGCCAAGGAGCTGTCGCGGATCTGGCGTACCAGGTGAGCACGGCGCCGTCTTGCGTGTGCCCTCCCGTGAGCCCAGCAGATCCGTTCCAAGAGCGTTCTGTTACCTCGGCGCTGCGACGTTGCCGTCATGGTCAAGGCCCATATCGACATTGTCCAAGCAGCGAAGATCAGCGCACCAAACTCGGCTTTCGACACATTCTCCCCCTCCGGAACCTCGTGGGCTCAGCCCCATCGCAAGTCCCTATGCCCTCGGGAGTTTCACAAATACCTCACTGTCAGTAAGAAGCCGTGCGCGAGCCGAGAACCGCCGATCTGGTCACCGCAGACCCGAGACCAGCTGCAGAATCGGGCCGCTGGCCTGGCGTCGGCGGCGGCTGAACGCTGGCTCCGGCACTGAAAGTGATCCAGAACCAGGGTTCGGCCGTCGTCGAGACCTGGCAGAAGGCTCAGGCTCCGTGGTCTCAGTTCTGGTCTCATTCACCTACGTCCGGGATGGTTCAGAGGCCCGACGACCAACGGCTCCGCCGCAGGTCAGAACGCTCACGATCTTCCCCGAACCCCCAGACGAACATTTGGAAAGCGTGTTGGGGGCAACCCCTCACGAGTTCGAATCTCGTATCCACCGCCACGGCTGGCTCGCATCAGTCCAGGAGCGGAACAGCTCAGGCCGATTCGGATCCTGGCGAGGCAGGAACCTCAGTTGCCGTGTCTGGCCGGGCTCTGACCGCTCAGTGCTGTGTGAGCCTTCGCGACCTCGGAATCGGCGCACTGCCGGGCCTCTTGGGCACGGTCTGCCGCCTTTTTGCTTACGGCCAGGAAACCCATGAGTGCCGCGACGACGCCAGCGAGTACAGCGCTGTTGTGAGCCCAGCGGGCCGCAATGCGGGCATGTCGGAGGTTCATCCGCGCGGCGGCGCGGCGGCCTTCCTGCCCTCGTCTGCGAGCCGAGCCGGCCGCGTTGACCGCACCTGCGGCGCAGATCTCGGCGAGGGATGCGAACGTGAACGCTAGGACCACGAGGCCGCCCAGGGCCAGACCGGCTGCCGTGGGTACCGACATAACACGCTCTGTCGTCGGCACCTCCGACGTGAACGCAGCCTTCAGCACGTAGCCGGCCATCCCGAAGAGCATGAGGGTGCACCAGGCATAGCCGAGCAGTGACCAGAGTGGGCCATCTTCCTCGCCCTCCGTCGGTTCTCCACCCGGAGTTGCCTCTCCACCGCCGTGGGCACCTGCTTCCACAGGAGACTCGCCGGTACGCCCGCCAGGTGAGGGCTGAGCATGATGGTGGACGTCGCCGATGACATTGCCGGCGATGAAGATCCCAGGACCGTGGTTGTGCTGGTCTCCTTCTCTCCGCGGCTCAGGTGTCTCTGTCATGCGCCGTGTCGTGATTGATCGTGAGCCCGCCCTCGACGTTGCCGTTGATGAAGGTGCCCGGGCCGTGGTTGTGCTGATTGGTCACGGAGGTCGGCCGATCGAGTCCAGTCAGGGCGCGCAACTCCACGTAGGCCGCAGGGTCTGTCTGTACGAGCTGTTCCAGGGCGGAGGCCCACTCGGCTGCGGCGACGCGCGCCGCTTCACCGCGCTCCGGTGGGGAACACAGCGCCACTCTCGCCCGGTCCTGGTCGAGGCGATCAAGGACGGTCTGGGCATCCGGTCGGCCGCCCCGGTGCAACACACGCCGGATGATGTCCCGGGCCCTCACGTAGGCGTCCTGTGATGCCTCACCCAGCAGCGCCGCAGCCACTGTCGTCACGGCGAAGGTCATTTCGTCCATCTGTGTTGTCTCCCCCACTGGTTGCAGCACTGTATCCGCGTACACGGCGGACGACGGCCGGAACGCCGTATCCCGTATCCGCCGTGCCCCCTGGGCGGCGTTCGACGCATCAACTCAGCCATCCGGCAATGGCGTGGGCGAGCGCTTCACCGCCCTGTTGCACCACGGTTCCCGCCACCAAGGCGGGAAGCGCCTGGGCGATCTGCCGAAGTCCGCCGGCCTGCGCGTCGGGCGCCGCCAGCGAGGTGTCGACAGTGTCCGCCATGGCGCGCAGCACCACAGCGTTGGCGAGGCCCACCTCGTTGCGATCTACGTCGGCGCGGAAGGAAGCGAGCAGCTCTCGTACGGTGTCGATGTCGACCGCGCCCTGGACGGAGGCAGATTGGTGCACGTGGGAGATGTTCTGCCCCACAACGTTCTGGTTCGGGGCGTTGTTGTTGCCACCGATGCTGATGCCCGAGTCGTGCCCGTGCTCCGGCTCGGGACGACGCCGTCCAAACACCATCACTTGCCTCCCTGGTTGCCGTTGCCCTGGCCCACATTGCGGATGTCACTGCCCGCAACGTTCTGGATAGGTGCGTTGTTGTCGCCGTACACCTGGATGTTGGTGATGACCGCGGCCACTTGGCGCTCGTACTGAGCGGTGTCCACACCCAGTTCATCGAGATACTGGGCGACGGTCCGGAAGATGCAGGTCTGCATCAGCACGACGTGCCGTTTGGCGTCATCGCTCTGGTGCATGTCGGTGACCTCTTCGGTGGAGTACCGATCGCGCAGGCTGACCGGATCCTTCTCCTCGGCGCGGTCTTCCTCCGCCTGCTCACCGAGCCCGAGCCGTGCCACGAAGCGCCACAGGGCGAGGGGGCCCACGGCAGCGTCCAGGAGCGACTGCGTCACGATCCAGCCGAGCAGCCGGGTCCCATGCTTGGTGACTGGCGCGTCGGTCACCCGCAGTTCGTTGTACAGGGGCGTCATCACCTGCGGGCGTACGGTCAGCCGTAGTTCGCCCGCCTCCAGCGCGGCGTGCACGAACACGCTGACCACGACCTGCCCGTCCCAGCTGACACACTGCGCCCGCAGATACAGCCGGTCCGGCACGCCGGACGGTGACCGGCGCCCCCGGCCGCGCAGGTCCGGCAGCTCCAGCTTCGCCGCGCGGGTGCGTTGCAGCCACAGTGCCGCCGGCAACCCTTGCACGTCGGTCACGGTCAGACCGGGCAGCGGATCAGTGATCTCCCGAGCCCCACGCCCCAGCCCCCGCACCGCCCCGCCCATCCGGCGCAGCAGCTCCGCCTCCCCGAACGACTTTACCGACTCGTCCGGATCCTTCGGCTTCAAAGGGATGGCGATGTCTGCGGCGCCCCATACATCGCGCCCGGCTCCTACGAAACGCTCGGGCTCGTCGTACGGCAGCTCCTGCCAGGACTGTTCCTTGCCTATGCGCACCATCCGGTGCCGGCCTTTCGGGGCGGCCCAAGGCAACCGATCGGACGACACGCCCTCCCGGACGAGCCGGGCCAACGCTGCCCGCGCCGCGAGCCGGTCGCCGACACACACCAGCGCGGCTCCGAGCAGCAGCGCGAACGGCAACAGCAGCAGCCCGATCCGCAGCGCGACGGCCTCGCCACCGACGGGCTGGTATGGCACGACCGCGAGCAGCCACGGCACGCACAGCACGAGATATGCCACACGGGGCGACCTCACCAGCCTCGACGTCCTGCCCTTACGCAACGCCCGGTAGGCGGCCCATCGCATCAAGAGAGCCACCAAGACGACCGCTCCCCAGACAGCGGCCGGCCAGGGTGCCGCGTACACCACGAGGGCAGCCAGGAGCAGCCCCGCCACACGTCGGGCCCACCGGCGTCGCCGGGCACGCAGACTGTGCGCCACCACTGGTACGAGGTCGAATGCGTACGACGGGACGGGCAGCGGCGGTCCGTGCAGGACGTGATCCACAACCCACTGCGCCATGGGCTCGCCCAAGGGCGGGCAGTCGTCGCTGCCTTCCAGATAGATGCGCCTGCGGGTACTGCGGCGGGGTTTGTCTGGCTTCTTGCCCCTGCCTCTGAACTTGCGCCACCACGCTTTGACGGCTTTGACCCGGTCTGGGCGCGTGTACACGGCTTGGCATAGCAGCCTCGTCACTTCCGAAGAGGCTGGGTCCACCTCGCCGGGGATACTCGCACCGGAGGCCGCAGGGGCAGCCTGAATCGGCACCGCTGGCCCCTCGACCACCCCTCTCTCGGACCGGTCCCGAGCACGCAGCCCCCACCCCAACGCCATTCCGCCCCCCGTTCGTCGATACGGCGGGCATCCTCACGGTGAACTTCGAAAACCACCAGATCGCAAACGCGACAATGCACTCAACTCTCCCGGGCGGAACGAGGATTGACCGAATCCCGCTCCCCCATGGCCCTCCCGCCGGACCAACGCCACATATTGCTTTGAGTATCTGTACGGATGCAGCTGACCCCCCAGCGGGCTGCATGATCGCTCCTGTAGAGCCCGAACGGCGAGGAGGGCAAAGTGAAGCGGTCACAGCGGCGTCGTGCAGGCAAGGTAGGACATACGGCGGCGCGGGCAAAGCCCGTCCCAGAGCCGAGCACCCGAAACGCCGACAAGATCCGTGTCGGCTACCTCGTAGTGCATGGGATCGGTAACCAGCACCGGCACATCGGCTCGGGGCGTTCCGTGCTGCACCACATGGGCCGGAGCATTGTGGACCCGATCGCCAAGGCACACGGTGCGTCATCGGTGACGTGGACCGAGACTCCTGAGTGCACGGAAAGCTCTGCCCAGTGGCCTTTCGGGACCCCGGCCCACGCGGCTGTCGGAATCACCGTTCCTGAACGACCAGCGAGGACGGTGCTCATCGCGGAGGCAGTATGGGCAGACCGCTTCCACCGACCAGCGTGGTACCTCCGGTGGCTGTGGACCCTGGGCTATGTCCTGCTAAGCCTGCCTGCAGTGCTCCTGCTGATCGGCCCAGACCGCCGCGACCGCAGCTTCTGGGCACCCACCGAGACCTCGTTCAAGCGCACCTTCCTGAGTTCCCTCCGTGACGGCCTACGGCCCGGCTTCTTCCTCATCAGTCCGGACTTTCGTCACTTGGCCCGCATGGGGTGGCGGTTTCTGACTCTGCTCGTACTCCTGGCCGCATTCATGACGCTACTCATGAAGCACCCTTGGTGGACCGCCGGCGGTGCAGGCGCCCTGGTCTTCCTGCTGTGCACACGGCTGAACCTCGCAGACCATGTGATCACGGCTGCTGCACGAGACCAGGAACGAGAGAGGCTGCTCGACTTCTTGGAAGAGCGGCTGCGCTGGATGCGAGGGCACTGCGACGAGATCGTCATCATCGCTCACTCGCAAGGAGGCTTCCTGGCCCACCAGCTCATGGCTCGCCACGGAGGTCGCAATCAGTCGAAGGTGATTCGATTGATGGGTGTCGGATCGGGCCTCAAGCCCATCTGGTTTCTCCAGCAGATCAGACGTCCGCTCGTTGGGGCAGTGGCATGGATGCTGCCCATCGCTTCCCTCTGTCTGGCTTGGGGGACGTCGCCTCTCATCGAACCGAGCAATTCACAGGTAGCGGCAGCCATGCTGATGCAGTTGAAGGCCACCACACCTACTCTGGCATTGCCACTGGCCGTGCAGTCCCCCGAGTTCGTCACAGCCATGCTGCACGACATGGCCCAATCGATGGAGCGGACACAGTCTAGCCTTCTCCTCGTGGGTGACATGCCCTGGGAACGGTGGACCGCCATCGTGGTAAGTACGATGCTGACCATCGCGTGCGGGCTGATCGTCAGGTTCCGCATCCACCCCGAGGCAAAGGCACCTTTTGCCTTGCCGACGCCGAGCGACTCGAAGCCGCTGGAGTGGGAGGAATATAGCAGCCAGCACGACGCGGTGGGCAGGATGCTGCTGCCCACACTCCCGCAGAATGTGGAGCAAGAGGCCACACCCGTACTCGGCCACCCGCTCGGTGACCACACCAACTACTTCGACAACAACGGACTTCTCTCACGCCGCCTAGCGGCCATGCTGCTTGCTGACGTTGATTCCCCAACACGTGCAAGCCTCATAACGCAACGGTGGTCGGAGACAGTCGCCCGATACGAACGAGCCCTGCGGAAGCAACATGACCGACGGCGTTGCTTTCAAGCAGTGCTCATTCTATGGGTGGCTTCTGCTGTTCTAATCCCGCGAATAGCGCGCGGAGCTACCATCGTCGAAGCGGTCATCGGGAGCTGGCAGCCGCTTGCGGTAGCGACAGTGGCACTCAGCGCCATATTTACCTGGCGAGGCCGGAAGAGCCACCGGAAGCTCGTTGCCATGCTCGACACCGAACTGCGAGGCGAGCCGCAGCCGATGCCGCCAATCAATATCGTGGCCCCCGAGCACAGAACCTCTGCAACACTGGCGCTGGCGATTGGTGCCGTATTCGCCTTCTTCGGAGCCCTGGAGTTGAGTCTGTTGTCGGCCCTCCAACCAGCCTGGAACGTTCACTCGTTTGGCGCGGCCATGCTCGCTGCCTTCATCCTCGCCGCCCTTGCTGCCGCGACAGGATCCGGTTACCGAGTACGGCGGCGCTGGGTTGCCGGTGCAGGGTTCCTGGCCTGCCTCCCTGCCCTGACCTCTAGCGGACCCCTCAACTCACGTGCCCCTGTGTGGGCGACAGCTCCCGGGGGACCCCTCGCCGCTGCTGTATTGGTGGCAGTGGCGATCGCGCTGATCGGCCTGACCAGGGCACGCGTAGTACCCCTTCCAGAGGTTGCATCGAGCCAATCTCTCGTGGTTCCCAGCCAGCGGGGAGCCGCCAACAGCATCGCGACACTTGAGGCCGAGCGCAGATGACGCAGAAGTCGCCATCAATCTCCTGATGGCTTCCACGCCTCACGATCTGGGCGTGCCTGGCCACTTCCCTCAGCATTTGAACGCGCGGCTGGAGGCGTCCACAGTGCTGCTGTCCGCCACGGCGAACAGCAGCACTGACTGTCAAGGTCAGGGGCCGATTCCGAGAGGAGCCGACCCTTATCCCCGCTGCAGTACTCACTGGCGAAGTACCACATGGCCTTGCAGCAGCACGTCAAGCACTCGTACTGGGGACCTGGAGCACATCGCTAATCGGGCACACGAGCACTGCCTCCCCTTGCGCGGAGCTCGAACAAGCCGATCTTCGAGGAGCGGACTGCTCTCGGCGTCGCTCGAATCCTGACCCTCTGACGCCAGCAGTGGCGGACGCGACCTGTCCGGACAGGGACGGGCCTCGTCCGCCATTTCGGTTTCAGCGCGCCTTACAGCCCGCCCTCCGACATCCCGTGCACCGCCGGGATCGTCCCCAGCCGGCCCTTCTGGAAGTCCTCGAAAGCCTGCTGCAGCTCCTCCCGGGTGTTCATCACGAACGGGCCGTAGTGCGCCATGGGCTCACGGATCGGCTGTCCGCCGAGGAGGACGACCTCCAGGTCCGGGGTGTGGCCGTCCTGCTTCTCGTCCGCGCGGACGGTCAGCGCGGACCCGGCGCCGAACACGGCGGTCTGGCCCAGGTGGACCGGACGCCGCTCGGCCCCGACCGCACCGCGCCCCGCCAGGACGTACGCCAGGCCGTTGAAGTCCTCGCGCCACGGCAGGGTGATCTCCGCACCCGGCGCCAGCGTCGCGTGGATCATCGTGATCGGCGTGTGCGTGATGCCGGGACCAGCGTGGCCATCCAGCTCACCTGCGATGACGCGGAGCAGCGCGCCGCCGTCGGGAGACGTCAGCAGCTGCACGTTGCCGCCGCGGATGTCCTGGTAGCGCGGGGCCATCATCTTGTCCCTGGCCGGGAGGTTCACCCACAGCTGCAGCCCATGGAAGAGACCTCCGGACACGACGAGGGACTCCGGCGGAGCCTCGATGTGCAGCAGGCCCGAGCCCGCCGTCATCCACTGCGTGTCGCCGTTGGTGATGGTGCCGCCGCCACCGTTGGAGTCCTGGTGGTCGAAGATGCCGTCGATGATGTAGGTGACAGTCTCGAAGCCCCGGTGCGGATGCCACGGGGTCCCTTTTGGCTCCCCGGGCTGATACTCCACCTCACCCATCTGGTCCATCATGATGAACGGGTCGAGATGGCGGTAGTGGATCCCCGCGAACGCACGACGGACGGGGAAACCCTCACCCTCGAAACCGCTCGGAGCGGTCGTCACGGCCAGCACGGGACGCGCCACGGCATCGGCCGGCGCGGCCACGCGCGGCAGCGTCAAGGGGTTGTCGACAGTTACAGCAGGCATGGGTCCGACTCTCCTCTAGGTGGAAGTTTCTGCAGGTCAGCGAGCATCCGTCGGGATACTCCCCCAACTGGTAGAGTCCTTGGGCTCGCCCGGCGCGTACTCCACCTCGCCCATCTGGTCCATCATGATGAACGGGTCGAGATGGCGGTAGTTGATCCCCGCGAACGCCCGGCGCACCGGGAAACCCTCGCCCTCGAAACCGCTCGGAGCGGTCGTGACGGCGAGCACGGGACGCGCCACGGCGTCGGCGGGAGCGGTCACCCGGGGCAGCGTCAACGGGTTCTCGACGGTCACTGCAGGCATGGTCGGTACCTCCTTGGTGTGGCCACTTTAGTTGAGCGTTGAACTTTCTGCCATTCCCAACAGAAAGAGCCCGGAGGGAATTCCCTCCGGGCCCGCACAGGCGCGATGAACCGGTCAGCCGTACATCCGCCGCATCGCGAAGTCGACCATCTGCTCGACCGCCTTCGCGTCGAAGACCATCCGGTGCTCGCCCTCCATGTCCAGGACGAAGCCGTAGCCGGTGGGCAGCAGGTCGATCACCTCCGCACCGGTGATCACGAAGTACTTGGACTCCTTGCCCGCGTACCGGCGCAGTTCCTTGAGCGAGGTGAACATCGGGATCACCGGCTGCTGCGTGTTGTGCAGGGCGAGGAAGCCGGGAGTGTCGCCGCGCGGGCAGTACACCTTCGACGTGGCGAAGATCTGCTGGAAGTCCTCGGCGGACATCTGCCCGGTGGTGAAGGCGCGCACCGCGTCCGCGAGCGAGGGCGGGGACGGCTCCGGGTAGAGCGGGGGCTGCTGGCCGTACCCGCCGACACCGCCCGGCATCTGCTGCTGCGACGGGCCGTACTGCTGAGCAGCGCCACCATCCATGGGCTGGCCGTATCCGTACATGGGCGCAAGCGTACCGAGCGAGAGCCGCGCCGTGGCGGCCGCGAAAAACTAAGGGAGGAGTAGACCCTTCTCACACTCGGGCCGAAGGGGTTGCTTCTTATTACCGACGGGTAGCATCATCGTAGCTACTTGTTGGTACGTGAACTAGGTGCGAGGAGTCAGTGCCTCGCCGATCCCTCTACGGAGCCGTGGCCATGGGGCACTACAAGTCGAATCTCCGCGACATCGAGTTCAACCTCTTCGAAGTACTGGGGCGCGACAAGGTGTACGGCACCGGCCCGTTCGAGGAGATGGACGTCGACACCGCCAAGAGCATCCTGGAGGAGATGACCCGCCTCTCGGAGAACGAGCTGGCCGAGTCCTTCGCCGACGCCGACCGCAACCCGCCGGTCTTCGACCCGGAGACCAACACCGCGCCGGTCCCGGCGTCCTTCAAGAAGAGCTACCAGGCCTTCATGGACTCCGAGTACTGGCGGCTCGGCCTGCCCGAGGAGATCGGCGGCACCACCTCGCCGCGCTCCCTGATCTGGGCCTACGCCGAGCTGATCCTGGGTGCCAACCCGGCCGTGTGGATGTACTCCTCGGGCCCGGCGTTCGCCGGCATCCTCTTCGAGGAGGGCAACGAGGTCCAGAAGCACATCGCCAAGATCGCCGTGGAGAAGCAGTGGGGCTCCACGATGGTGCTCACCGAGCCCGACGCGGGCTCCGACGTGGGCGCGGGCCGTACCAAGGCGATCCAGCAGGAGGACGGCTCCTGGCACATCGAGGGCGTGAAGCGCTTCATCACCTCCGGTGAGCACGACATGTCGGAGAACATCCTCCACTACGTGCTCGCGCGTCCGGAGGGTGCAGGTCCGGGCACCAAGGGCCTCTCCCTCTTCCTCGTCCCGAAGTACAACTTCGACTTCGAGACCGGCGAGCTGGGCGAGCGCAACGGCGTCTACGCCACCAACGTCGAGCACAAGATGGGCCTGAAGGCCTCCAACACCTGCGAGATGACCTTCGGCGACCAGCACCCCGCCAAGGGCTGGCTCATCGGTGACAAGCACGACGGCATCCGCCAGATGTTCCGCATCATCGAGTTCGCCCGCATGATGGTCGGCACGAAGGCGATCTCCACGCTGTCCACCGGCTACCTGAACGCGCTGGAGTACGCCAAGGAGCGGGTCCAGGGCCCGGACCTGGCGAACTTCCTGGACAAGACCGCGCCCAAGGTCACCATCACCCACCACCCGGACGTGCGCCGCTCGCTGATGACGCAGAAGGCGTACGCGGAGGGCATGCGCGCCCTGGTGCTGTACACGGCCTCGGTCCAGGACGCGATCCAGATCAAGGAGGCGGCCGGCGAGGACGCCTCCGCCGAGAACGCGCTGAACGACCTGCTGCTGCCGATCGTCAAGGGCTACGGCTCCGAGAAGGGCTACGAGCAGCTCGCCCAGTCGCTGCAGACCTTCGGCGGCTCCGGCTTCCTGCAGGAGTACCCGATCGAGCAGTACATCCGGGACTCCAAGATCGACACCCTGTACGAGGGCACCACCGCGATCCAGGGCCAGGACTTCTTCTTCCGCAAGATCGTCCGCAACCAGGGCGCCGCGCTGAACTCCCTCGCCGAGGACATCAAGAAGTTCCTGGCGCTCGGCACCGGTGGCGAGGAGCTGGCCGGCGCCCGTGAGCACCTGGCCAAGGCGGCCGTGGAGCTGGAGGCGATCGTCGGCCTGATGCTGACCGACCTCGCCGCCACCGAGCAGGACACCAAGAACATCTACAAGGTGGGCCTGAACACCACCCGCCTGCTGCTGGCCTCCGGTGACGTCGTCGTCGGCTACCTGCTGCTGAAGGGCGCCGCGATCGCCGCCGAGAAGCTCGCCACGGCCTCCGCCAAGGACCAGGCGTTCTACACCGGCAAGATCGCCGCGGCGAAGTTCTTCGCGGCGAACGTCCTGCCGGGGGTCACGCTCGCCCGCAAGGTCTCCGAGGGCGTCGAGCTGGACCTGATGAAGCTGGACGAGGCCGCGTTCTAGAACACCCTTGTAGATACCCTGTGCGGGCCCGCTCCCTTTCCGGGAGCGGGCCCGTGCACGTCGTTAAGGTGAATCCCATGAGCGCACCAGCCCGCTTCGACCGCGGCCACACCGACGACCTGATGTCCTTCCTGGCGGCCAGCCCGTCGCCGTACCACGCGGTGGCAGTCGCCGCCGAGCGGCTGGAGAAGGCGGGCTTCCGGCAGGTCGCCGAGACGGACGCCTGGGACGGGTCGGCCGGCGGCAGGTACGTGCTGCGCGGCGGCGCGATCATCGCGTGGTACGTCCCCGAGGGCGCCGAGGCGCACACGCCGTTCCACATCGTCGGCGCGCACACCGACTCCCCGAACCTCAGGATCAAGCCGCGGCCGGACAGCGGGGCGCACGGCTGGCGCCAGGTCGCCGTGGAGATCTACGGCGGCCCGCTGATGAACTCCTGGCTCGACCGCGACCTGGGCCTGGTCGGCCGGCTGAGCCTGCGTGACGGCTCCACGGCGCTGGTCAACGTGGACCGGCCGCTGCTGCGCGTGCCCCAGCTCGCCATCCACCTGGACCGTTCGGTCAGCAGCGAGGGGCTCAAGCTCGACAAGCAGCGCCATCTGCAGCCGGTCTGGGGCCTCGGCGACGATGTGCGGGACGGCGATCTGATCGCCTTCCTGGAGCAGGAGGCCGGGCTCGCGGCCGGCTCGGTCACCGGCTGGGACCTGATGACGCACCCGGTGGAGGCCCCGGCCTACCTCGGCCGGGACCGGGACCTGGTCGCCGGTCCGCGGATGGACAACCTGCTGTCGGTGCACGCGGGCGTGGCCGCGCTGGCCGCCGTCGCCACCTCCGGCGCGCCGCTCACCCGGATCCCCGTCCTGGCCGCCTTCGACCACGAGGAGAACGGCTCCCAGTCGGACACCGGCGCGGACGGCCCGTTGCTCGGATCGGTCCTGGAGCGCTCGGTGTTCGCCCGCGGCGGCTCGTACGAGGACCGGGCCCGCGCCTTCGCCGGCACGGTGTGCCTGTCCTCCGACACCGGCCACGCCGTCCACCCCAACTACGCGGAGCGGCACGACCCGACGCACCACCCGCGCGTCAACGGCGGCCCGATCCTCAAGGTCAACGTCAACAACCGCTATGCCACGGACGGTTCGGGCCGCGCGGTCTTCGCCGCGGCGTGCGAGAAGGCGGACGTGCCCTTCCAGTCGTTCGTCTCCAACAACTCCATGCCGTGCGGCACCACGATCGGCCCGATCACCGCGGCCCGGCACGGCATCCGGACCGTGGACATCGGCGTGGCGATCCTCTCCATGCACAGCGTCCGCGAACTGTGCGGCGCCGACGACCCGTTCCTCCTGGCGAACGCGCTGGTGGCTTTTCTGGAGGGCTAGTTGAGGGCCTTCCCGGAGAGTTCTACTCGTCCATCCCCGCGAGCACCAGCGGCAACCGGTCCGTCGCTCCCTCGGTGAGGCGGATCGGGACGCCCCAGTCCTGCTGGTGGACGTGGCAGGCCGGGTACTCGTTCGCCGGGCTCGCGGCGGAGCCGCTATCGGTTGGCGTGTCGCAGGAGGCGGCCATCGCTGAGACATGCAGGACGCCTTCCGGGACGGCCGGGTTCAGCTCCAGCTCGCGCGCGAGGTCCGTGTCCGCACCCTCGCCCTTGAGCAGCAGCTCGGGCGGGGTGGCGGAGACCAGCAGTCGGGTCGAGGGGCCGTAGCTGTTGTCGAGCTTCTGCCCGGGCGGGGCCTGGAAGATCACGTCCAGCTTCAGCCGACCAGGGGCGACCTCGGTCGCCGCGCGCTGGGTGCGGTGCGCGACCGACTCCACGCGCACCGCCTCCTCGGGCAGCCGCAGCCGGGTCAGCCGGTGCCGGGCCGACTCCACGACCACGATGTCCTCGCCGGCGAGGACGGCGTCACTGGGCTCGCGCAGATCGGTTGCCAGCGTCGTGACCTCCCCGGTCGCCGGGTCGTAGCGGCGCAGGGCGTGGTTGTAGGTGTCCGCGATCGCCACCGAGCCGTCCGGCAGGGCGGTAACGCCCAGCGGGTGCTGGAACAGCGCCTGGCCGGCGGCGCCGTCGCGGTGGCCGAAGTCGAACAGGCCGGTGCCGACCGCCGTATGGACCTGTCCGTCGAGGTCCACCCAGCGCAGGGCGGACGTCTCGGAGTCCGCGAGCCAGAGCCGCTCGGCGGTGGCCGCGAGGCCGGAGGGCTGGGCGAACCAGGCCTCCGCACCGGGGCCGTCGACCAGGCCTTCGTTGGTGGTGCCCGCGGCCACGGCGACGGTCTCGGTGGCGGGGTCGTACGTCCACAGCTGGTGGACGCCCGCCATGGCGATCCACACCTTGCCGCCGAAGACCGCCACGTCCCAGGGGGAGGAGAGGCCGACCTCGCGGGCCGGGCCGGAGGTCGGGGACCCCTGCCACCACTGTCTGCCGGTGCCGGCCAGGGTGGTCACCGCGCCGGTGGCGAGGTCCAGGCGGCGCAGGGCGTGGTTGACGGTGTCGGCCACCGCCACCGAGCCTTCGTCGAGGAGGGCGAGGCCCTGCGGCTCGCTGAAGGACGCCTCCGCGGGACCGCCGTCCGTGAACCCGCGCATGCCGGAGCCGATGCGCCGTACGACGGTCTCGGCGTCCTCGGCCAGCTCCACCAGCTGGTGCCGGGTGGTGTCGCTGACCAGGAAGGTCCCGCCGGGCAGCGGCAGCGCCTTGCCCGGGAAGCGGAGAGTGGTCGGCTCGGGCTCCGGCGCCACATAGGGCCCGTCGCCGCGGCGCAGGGTGCCCTTCGCCTCGTGCTCGGCCTCCAGCTCCTCGACCAGCCGCTCGATGGCGTGGGCGTGGCCCTCGCCCGCGTGCTGGGCGACGACGTAGCCCTCCGGGTCGATCACGACGAGCGTCGGCCAGGCCCGCACCGCGTACTGCTTCCAGGTGGCCAGCTCCGGGTCGTCCAGCACCGGGTGCGCCACGCCGTAGCGCTCCACCGCGTCGACGACCGCCCGGTGCTCCGCCTCGTGCACGAACTTCGGGGAGTGCACGCCGATGACCACCACCGTGTCCCGGTGCTTCTCCTCCAGCTCGCGCAGCTCGTCCAGGACATGCAGACAGTTGATGCAGCAGAAGGTCCAGAAGTCCAGGACGACGATGCGTCCGCGCAGCTCGGCGAGGGTGTACGGGGTGTCGCCCGTGTTCAGCCAGCCGCCCTTGCCGATCAGCTCGGGGGCGCGGACGCGGACGCGTCGGGGTGCGGATTCGGTCATGGCCCCAAGGGTGCCACCCGACTCCGACAGCCGCTTCGGCGCCTGTGGACAACCGCCGACAACCGGTTCAGGTTCGGGTCGACCACCGGTTCAGGTCCGGCGAACCGTCAGTTCAGGGCGTGACCGGTGGTGGCGTCGACGTGGTCCGGCACCTCCTCGTGCCGGTCGCCGACCGACAGGGTGCCGCTGGGCTCGAGGACGAGGATCTCGGTGGGCACGCGCGCGTACGGCTTGTGCTCGGTCCCGCGCGGGACGGTGAACACCGAGCCCTTGGGCAGTACGACCGTGCGCTCTCCGGCCGGCTCGCGCAGACCGATCCGCAGTTCGCCGTCGAGGACCAGGAAGAACTCGTCGGTGTGGTCATGGACGTGCCAGAGATGTTCGCCCTCCACCTTCGCCACGCGCACGTCGTAGTCGTTGACGGTGGTCACGATGCGCGGGCTCCACTGCTCGGTGAAGGACGCGAGGGCCTGGTCGAGAGAGATCGGCTGCCCGGGTTCGAAGATGGGTTCCATGGATTCATCGTGCGGGTGGCCGGGGCCGTCGTACGAGTGCTAGGAATCGCACATGCCGCAAGAATCCTCTCACCAGCACCCGCATCGGGCCCATCGGGTCGCCGTGATCGTCGACGAGGGCACCAATCCCTTCGAAGTCGGGGTCGCCACCGAGCTGTTCGGGCTGCCCAGGCCCGAACTGGGCCTTCAGGGACGGCTGTACGAGGTGACACTGTGCACGCCCACCCCCGGGGTGCGGATGAACCACGGCTTCTTCACCCTGGACGGTGTGCCCGGCCTGGAGGCGGTGGACAAGGCCGACACCCTGGTCGTACCGGGCCGCCCCGACAACGTCGTACCGCGCGGTGCCGACGTCCTGGACGCCATTCGGCGCGCCCACGCGCGCGGGGCTCGCATCATCAGCTTCTGCACGGGCAGCTTCGCCCTGGCCGAGGCCGGGCTGCTCGACGGACGACGCGCCGCCACGCACTGGATGTGGGCGGACACCTTCCGGGAACTGCATCCCCAGGTGCTGCTGGAGCCGGATGTGCTGTTCGTGGACGAGGGCGAGATCCTCACCGCCGCCGGCAGCGCGGCCGCGCTCGATCTCGGCCTGCACCTCTGGCGCCGCGACCACGGCGCGGAACTCGCGAACGCCGTCTCGCGGCGCCTCGTCTTCGCCGCCCACCGGGACGGCGGCCAGCGGCAGTTCGTGGAGCGTCCGGTGCCCGACGTACCCGACGAGTCGCTCGGCCCGCTGCTGGCCTGGGCGCAGGAACGGCTCGGCGAGCCGCTGGCGGTGGCGGACCTCGCCGCCCGCGCGGCCGTCAGCCCCGCCACCCTGCACCGCCGCTTCCGCGCCCAGCTGGGGACGACGCCACTGGCCTGGCTCACCGGCGAGCGCGTGGCACTGGCGTGCCGGCTGATCGAACGGGGCGAGGAGCGCCTGGACGTCGTCGCGACCCGCTGCGGCCTGGGTACGGCGGCCAATCTGCGGGCCCGGCTGCGCCGGGAGACGGGGCTGAGCCACTCGGACTACCGCAGGCGTTTCGGCCCCCGGTCCTCCCTCCTTCCGGCGCCGTGAGACCGCCTTACGGCTCTGTGATGATCGCGGCGCGACGGGGAACGGTTAACCGCATGAGACTCCTCGTACGCGACCGGCTCCTCGGTATCGGTGACGACTACTGGATCGAGGACGAGCACGGCCGGAAGGTGTTCCTCGTCGACGGCAAGGCCATGCGGCTGCGGGACACCTTCCAGCTCAAGGACGCCCACGGACGCGTCCTGATCGACATCCACCAGAAGATGTTCGCCCTGCGCGACACCATGGTGATCGAGCGGGACGGCGAGGGCCTTGCCACCATCAAGCGCAAACGGCTGTCCCTGCTGCGCAACCACTACCGGGTGTCCCTGGCCGACGGCACCGTGCTGGACGTCAGCGGCAAGATCCTCGACCACGAGTTCGCCATCGAGTACGACGGCGAACTCCTCGCGGTGATCTCCCGCCGCTGGCTGCACCTGAGGGACACCTACGGCGTCGACATCGTGCGCGACGACGCGGACCCGGCCCTGCTCATCGCGGTGGCGGTGTGCGTGATCCACCTGGCGCAGAGGGAGCGGGAGGACGACTAGGCCCGCCCCCGGGTGGTGTGTTCAGCGGCGCGGTGGCTCCAGGCCCAGTACGCGGTCCTTCAGCGCCGGGAACTGTTCCCGCGTTGTCGCCACCTTCGCCGGGTCGAAGTCGACGGTGAGGATCTGCTCGTCCGGGCCCGCCTCGGCAAGTACCTCGCCCCATGGATCCACCACGATCGAGTGACCCGCCTGCGGAACTCCCGCATGGGTCCCGGCCGTTCCACACGCAAGCACGAACGCCTGGTTCTCCACCGCCCGCGCCTGAGCCAGCAGCGTCCAGTGCGCGCGTCGCCGCTCGGGCCAGCCCGCCGGGATCACCAGCGTCTCGGCACCTGCGTCGACCAGTGAGCGGAAGAGTTCGGGGAAACGGAGGTCGTAACAGGTGGCCACGCCGAGCGTGGTCCCGGGCAGCCGGACCGTCACCAGGTCCCGCCCGGCGCCCATCAGCACGGCCTCACCCTTGTCGAAGCCGAAGCGATGGATCTTGCGGTAGGCGGCAGCCAGCTCACCGGAGGGGGAGAAGATGAGAGAGGTGTTGTAGAGAGTTCCGTCACCCGCGGCGGAGCCGCTGTCGGGTGCTGTCCGTTCGGGGATGGATCCCGCGTGCAGCCACACACCCGTGTCACTCGCGGCCTTGGCCATGACCTCGTACGTCGGTCCTTCGAGCGGCTCTGCCTCCCGGCCGAACTCCTCGTAGGCGAACGCACCGGTCGTCCACAGCTCGGGCAGGACGACAAGGTCGGCCCCGGACTGCTGCCGGACCAGCGCGGCCACCCGCTTCCGCCGGGAGTCGACCGATTCATCCTCGTTCACGGCGATCTGAATCAGCGAGGCGCGCACACTACCACCGTCCTGGCATTCGAGTCGTCCACACAGGCCTACGATCGTCACACGAAAGCACTGCCGGGGTGCCTCCAAGCAGCGTAACTTAGCCACTCAGACACCCGCCGCCGTGCCGCCACCCGCTGGCAACGCCGCCACAACCTGCCCGTGTACCGACCGCCGAGGGGTCCCGTTCCGTGAGTCTGCATCCCACCCTCCAGCCCTACGCCGACGCCTGGACGCACTCCATCGAAGCGATATCCGAGATGGTGCAGCCGCTCGTCGAGGGCGAGTGGAACCAGCGGACCCCCTGCCCCGGCTGGTCGGTCCGGGACATCGTGTCGCATGTCATCGGCCTGGACTGCGAGATGCTCGGCGACCCGCGCCCCATCCACTCCCTGCCCCGCGACCTCTTCCACGTCAAGACCGAGCACCAGCGGTACATGGAGATGCAGGTCGACAGCCGCCGCCACCACACGGCCCCGGAGATGACGGCCGAGCTGGAGTACACGGTCATCCGCCGCAACCGCCAGCTGCGCAACGAGTCCCGCGACCCCGGCACCACGGTGCGCGGCCCGCTGGGCACCGACGTCACGGTGGAACAGGCCTACCGCACCCGCGCCTTCGACGTGTGGGTGCACGAACAGGACCTGCGCACGGCCCTCGGCCGCCCCGGCAACCTGGACTCTCCGGGCGCGCATGTGGTCCGGGACGTCCTGCTGGAAGCTCTGCCCAAGGTCGTGGCGAAGGACGCGGACGCGCCACGCAGTTCGGCGATCGTGTTCGACGTGCACGGCCCGGTGGAGTTCCTGCGCACGATCCGCGTCGACATCCAGGGCCGCGGCACCCTGGAAACCGCCCCGGCCCTCGGCCCCGCCGCCACCCTCACCCTCGACTGGGAGACCTACGTCCGCCTGGCCTGCGGCCGCGTCACCCCGGAGACAGTGACAGACCGCATCAAGACCGAGGGCGACCCCGCCCTGACAACGGCAATCCTGAACAACTTCGCGGTGACGCCGTAGGCGAAGCGCTCCCGGCCAACTTGCAACGGGCAGAGCGCGGGTGGGAGAACTCGGCTACACCGCCGGAACGTGCACCGTCTCCACTCGGCTGGCCACCAACCGCTCGCGCTCACGCCGCGCGGCCCGCCCACGAAGCCGCAGAATCTGCGACATCCCGAGCGCCTGCAGCACGAACACGGCGCTGAACGCCACGTCGTAGTCGTCCCCCGTCGCATCCAGCAACACCCCGACCGCGAACAACGTCGTCATCGAGGCGATGAATCCACCCATGTTGGTGATACCGGACGCGGTCCCCTGTCGCTCGGGCGGGTTGGCCGGCCGCGCGAAGTCGAACCCGATCATCGAGGCCGGCCCACACGCCCCCAGCACCGCGCACAGCACCACCAGCAGCCACATCGGCGCATGCGCGCCCGGGTACGCCAGCGTCGAGGCCCACAGCAGCGCGGTCGCCCCCACCGTGCCCAACGCCAGCGGCAGCCGCGCCGCATGGTGCCGGGCGACGATCTGGCCGTAGACCAGACCGATCACCATGTTGGACAGCACGACGAGCGTGAGCAGTTCACCGGCCGTGGCCCGGCTGAGTCCCTGGGCCTGGACCAGGAACGGCAGACCCCACAGCAGCAGGAACACCATCGCCGGAAACTGGGTGGTGAAGTGCACCCACAGCCCGAGGCGCGTACCCGGCTCCCGCCACGCCGCCGCGATCTGCCGGCGGACATAGGCCGCGCCCTGGTGCGGGGACGGCGCCGGCTCGAACCCCTCGGGGTGATCCTTCAGGAACAACAGCGTCAGGACGAGGACGACGGCACCCGCGAGCGCGCTGCCGGCGAACGCCGGGGTCCAGCCGATGCCGTGCAGCAGCCGGGCGAGGACCAGGGTGGAGACCAGGTTGCCCGCCATGCCCACGAGCCCAGCGAGCTGTGCGACCAGCGGCCCACGCCGGGCCGGGAACCAGCGGGTGCCGAGCCGTAGCACGCTGATGAAGGTCATCGCGTCCCCGCAGCCCAGCAGGGCGCGGGAGGCGAGGGCGGTGCCGTATGACGGCGAGAAGGCGAAGCCCAGCTGCCCGGCGGTGAAGAGGACCGCTCCGATGCTGAGGACCTTCTTCGTGCCGAGCCGGTCGACCAGCAGGCCGACGGGTATCTGCATGCCTGCGTAGACCAGCAGCTGGAGGATGGAGAACGTCGACAGGGCGGAGGCGTTCACATGGAAGCGGTCCGCCGCGTCCAGTCCCGCCACACCCAGTGACGTACGGAAGATGACGGCGACGAAGTAGACGGCGACACCTATGGACCACACGGTGATGGCACGCCGGCCGCCCGGCGGATCACCCGGAAGGGTGACGTTCCGCGTCGGACCGCTCATCGGACCTCACCCCGGGCGAGGTGCTCGAACCAGCTCACATGCCGGTGCACGACCTCGACGGCCGCCTCCGCGTCCCCGGCGCGCAGCGCGTCCAGTATCTCCTCGTGCTCGGTGAGCGTCTTGGCGATCCGGTCGGGGTGGGAGTGCATGACGGCAACGCCCATCCGCAGCTGCCGGTCGCGCAGTTGGTCGTAGAGCCGGGACAGGATCTCGTTGCCGCCGCTGCGCACGATCTCGGCGTGGAAGGAGCGGTCGGTGACCGCGGCCGCGGCCAGATCACCCGCGGCGGCCTGCGCCTTCTGCAGCTCCAGCAGCTCGGTCAGCCGCTCCAGCAGACCGGGCGGGGCCGGTACGGCCTTGCGGGCGGCGTGTTCCTCGACCAGCTGGCGGGTCTCCACCACATCGGCGATCTCCTGCGCGGAGACGGGCAGCACCAGGGCGCCCTTCTTCGGGTAGAGCCGGATCAGGCCCTCGACCTCCAGCCGTAGCAGCGCCTCCCGGACGGGCGTGCGCGAGACCCCGACGGCCTCGGCCAGCTCGCCCTCGGTGAGCAGCGTGCCGCCCTCATAGCGGCGGTCCAGGACGCCCTGTTTGACATGGGCGTACACCCGGTCGGCGGCGGGCTGCGGCTTCTCGTGCGGGCGGGCGGTCTGCGGTACGGCCGTCTTCATGCCCACAGGATAGATACAACACGTACGCAAGCGGCAGCGACGTCCAGCATCCGGACGTGACGGAATTCGTCGGCAGCATCGGCACAACTTTCTGTGCTACTTACGTGTCTCACACGTGCGGCCCCCTGCTCTCGCCACCTCAACTCGGCCGCACTCAGGGGCATTCAACACAATCGGGGTACATCACTTTGATTACCGGCATTAAGGGCACCCGCACCACACGTATCCGCAGAGCCGCCGCCGTCTCCGTCACCTCCGGCGCGCTGCTTGCGACCGCTGCCCTCACCGCGGCGCCCGCCCAGGCCGTCACCGCGCCCTCTATCGTGGCCAAGGGCGGCTACGTGATGAGCAACACGAGCGGTTCGACGCTGTACACCAAGGCGGCGGACACCCAGCGCTCCACCGGCTCCACCACCAAGATCATGACCGCCAAGGTCGTACTCGCCCAGTCGAACCTCAACCTCGACAAGCAGGTGACGATCCAGAAGGCGTACAGCGACTACGTCGTCAAGAACAACGCCTCCCAGGCGCACCTGATCGTCGGCGACAAGGTCACCGTCCGTCAGCTGCTGTACGGCCTGATGCTGCCGTCCGGCTGCGACGCCGCCTACGCGCTCGCCGACACCTACGGCTCCGGTTCCACCCGCGACGCGCGCGTGAAGAACTTCATCGGCAAGATGAACGCAGCCGCCACCAGCCTGGGCCTGAAGAACACCCACTTCGATTCGTTCGACGGCATCGGCAACGGCAACAACTGGTCGACGCCGCGCGATCTGACGAAGATCGCCAGCAGCGCGATGAAGAACTCCACGTTCCGCACGATCGTCAAGACGACGTCGTACACCGCGAAGACGATCACCAGGACGGGCAGCATCCGCACCATGCAGACGTGGACCAACACGAACACGCTGCTCTCCAGCTACAGCGGCACCATCGGCGTGAAGACCGGTTCCGGCCCCGAGGCCGGTGCCTGCCTCGTCTTCGCGGCCACCCGCAACGGCAAGACGGTCATCGGCACGGTTCTGGCCTCCACCTCGTACGCACAGCGCGCGACAGACGCCACGAAGCTCCTCGACTACGGCTTCGCCAAGCTCGGCTGACACACCGGCGGACAGCAGAACGGGCCCGTCGCGACAAGCGGCGGGCCCTTTCTGCTGCCCGCTCGCTGTGCAATAAAGCTGATGGTGATAGTTTCATTGGCACCATGCTGCTGCGTCTGGACAAGACCGACACCCGCCCCCTGCACGAGCAGGTCGCTGCGGCGATCCGGCGGGCCGTCGCCGAGGGCGAGTGCCACGCCGGCGACCGGCTGCCCTCGGCCCGCGATCTCTCCACGGCCCTGGACATCAACGTCAACACCGTCCTGCGTGGCCTGCGCGAACTGCGGGACGAGGGCCTGCTGGAGTTCCGCCGGGGCCGTGGGATCACCGTCGCCGAGGGCGCGGCCCAGCGCTCCGGACTGCAGATCAGGGTGCGCGAGCTGATCGCGGAGGCCTCCCGGCTCGGCTACAGCCGCACCGACCTCATCGACATGATCCGGGGGACGACGACATGACGGACGGGGACATAACGCGATGACGAACGGGGACAACGGGACAGGAGGCCGGAGCCGGGCCGCGCTCTGGGGACGCGCGGGATGCACGGCGTCCGTCGCCGCACTGCTCGCGGGCCTGCCCTGGGCCGCGCACGACCGGCTGCCCGACCGGCTGGCGACCCACTGGAGCGGCGGTGACACCCCCGACGGCTCCATGCCGCTGTGGGCGGCCTCCCTGTTCCCGGCCGGCATCTGGCTGCTCGTCGCCCTCGCGGTGAGCGTCCGCCGGCGCCGCTCCTGGCCTGCCGTACGCCCCTGGCGAGCGATAGCACTGGCGCCGACGGCGGCCCTGCTCATCGGCGCGCAGACATCCATCGTCCACGCGAACCTCGACCGCGCCGACTGGCACGAGGCGCGCGAACCGGGCCTGGACATCGTGCTGATCCTGGCATCGGCGGCGGTCGCTGGCGTGGCGGCCTGGCGCTGGAGCTCCCACCCCACCGCCACACCGGCCCTCGCCACCCCTGCGCTGCACCTGCCCGAGGGCGAGCGCCTGGTGTGGTTCTCCCGCGCGGCCAACCCCTGGCTGCAACTGCAGGCCGCGCTGACCGGCCTGGTCACCGTCGGCGCCCTGGTGGCCCTGACCGTCGGCCTGGCCGACCCCGCCGCGCTGTGGCCCGTGTGCGTGGTCTGCGCCATCGCCACGCTCGCCGGTGCCGCCTTCTCCTCGGTCCAGGCGAAGGTGTCGGAAGCGGGCCTGGAGGTGTCGTTCGGCCCGCTCGGCTGGCCCGCCCGCCGCTGGTCCCCGGCCGCCATCGAGTCCGCCCGCGCCGAGCACCGGCTGCCGTCCCAGGTCGGCGGCTGGGGCTACCGCCTCAGCGGTCTCGGCACCACGGTCATGCTCCGCGCCGGCGACTGTCTGGTCGTACGCCCGCAGGGCCGCCGTACGGACTTCGCGGTGAGCGTGGACGACGCCGAGCGGGGCGCGGCCCTGCTGAACGCGCTACGGCCGCGGGACTGAGCCGGGCACGGACGTCCGGGTTCCCTCCTTACTGTCACCTGTCGTCGCCCTTCGTCGGGAGCTGGTCGTAGGTCTTGAAGGTCATGTCACCAGCGTGCCGCCGTAGCCACTCCACCACCATCCGTGACATCCCGGACCCCACCCTGAGCGCCCCCTGATACAACGTCAGGGACCGGCAGAGATGGCACGGCAGGTGTCAGCCGAGGCCCGGAATCCGTCGGATGGCCGGCACGCTGACGACGAGGGTCACGAGCCGCTGTTCGTACGCCCGCACCAGCTGCGGCACCAGCACGGCGTTCAGCGCACCGCCGATCAGCAAGGTGTACAGGCTGGTCGGCACGGTGTTCGCCGTGTTGTACGTCGTCGCCAGCAGCCCCGTCCCGAGGGCGGCCGCTTGCAGGACCTGCCGGATCAGCCCGCCGGCCCGCGATACGACGGTCCCGCCGGCCATGAGCACAGAGGCCCGCCCGACCCCACCGCGCGCCGCAGCCGGAGGCTTTGCCTGCCGAGCCGCGGTCCTCGCCCCCGCCACCATGCCGTAAATCTACGGCAGTTGCAGGGAGACAAGGAGCGGCGCGGAACGGCACGAGGCGATCGACATCAGCGACTTCGTGTACGCGGCGACCGGGGCCCGGGTGCGAAGGCTGACCATGCCGGATGGGAGTCATTGGTTTCCGGCGGTGGATGTGTGCAAGGAACTCGGGCACACCAACCCGCAAAAGGCACTCTCCGACCATGTGCCCGCAGAACACCGAGAGTCTCTCGAGACCCTAACTGGAGGTTACGGTCTCAAGGTTCCCGCAGGTAGAGAGTGGCGGCGAGACCTGAATGTCATCTCTCTCCAAGGTCTCATCCTCCTCGTCAACGCCTGCACCAAACCCGCCTGCGCCCCCTTCAAGCAGTGGGCCGCCGAGGTTGTCGAGACGGTTCAGAGGGACGGTTCCTACACTCTGGAAGAGGCCGAGGTACAGCCCGCCGACCCCGGCGCGCCCGTCGCCTACGCCATGCCCGAGCAGGTCGCCGAGGCCATCGTCCGGCTTGAGGCGCACAACCTTCAGCTGGACGAGGAACTGGCGCAGGGGCAGCGCGAATCGATCGCGCTGCAGCGGGAGATGCTGGCCATCCAGGGAGAGACACTGGCCACGCAGAAGGCCACCCTCGCCGTACAACAGGCCATGGTCCGGGCGATGGAACGCATCGCGGACCGGTTCGACGCCCTCGTACTGGACCGTCGGATGCCTGTGCGACACACCATGGTGCTGCCCACCACCGAATCCGTACTGTCCGACTGGCGGCAGCGGCTGTCCGTGACGGAGGACGTCTGGGCCGTGGCCGTAGTGATCGCCCCGGTCCTCGTCGAGAAGGGCGAGCTTCGCGAGCCGCTTGAATCCATCGCGGCCCGTACGGGACTTTCGGTGCACCGCGTCAATGAATGCCTGCGGCTGCTGCGCAAGCACGCCTGCATCCGCTCCCGAGGCGGAGCCGAGGACGGGGCGCCGGTGTATGTGCTGAACCACTCCTGAACGCGCCTGAAAGACCCCGATGGAGAGGGGCGGTCGCAACTCGTATTTGCGGCCGCCCCTCACGGCTTCGAGGTTACCCCCCGAGCCGTCACGCCCAGGTGATCAACCGCTTCGGCTGTTCCAGAATCGCCGCCACGTCGGCCAGCACCTTCGAACCCAGCTCGCCGTCGACCAGCCGGTGGTCGAAGCTCAACGCCAGGGTGGTGACCTGACGCGGCTTGACCTTGCCCTTGTGCACCCACGGCTGGAGCTTGATCGCGCCGACCGCGAGGATCGCCGACTCGCCAGGGTTGAGGATCGGAGTTCCCGTGTCGACGCCGAAGACGCCGACGTTGGTGATCGTCACCGTGCCGCCCTGCATCGCCGCCGGCGACGTCTTGCCTTCCCGGGCCGTCGACACCAGCTCGCCCAACGCCTCGGCCAGCTGCGGGAGCGTCTTCGCGTGCGCGTCCTTGATGTTCGGCACGATCAGACCGCGCGGGGTGGCCGCCGCGATGCCCAGGTTGACGTAGTGCTTGAGCACGATCTCCTGGGCCGTCTCGTCCCAGGACGCGTTGATGTCCGGGTTCCGCTTGATCGCGACCAGCAGGGCCTTGGCGATCAGCAGCAGCGGGTTCACCCGCAGCCCCTGCATCTCCTTGTCCTGCTTCAGCTCCTCGACCAGCTTCATCGTCCGGGTCACGTCCACCGTCACGAACTCCGTGACATGCGGCGCCGTGAACGCCGAACCCACCATCGCCGACGCCGTCGCCTTGCGCACACCCTTGACCGGGATACGGGTCTCGCGTGTGCCGTCGTACGAGGCCACCGGCGCCGGCGTCATGGGCGCGGCGGGGGCCGCGGCCGGGGCGACCGGCTCCGCCGGCTTCGGCGTGGCCGCCGCGTGGACGTCGTCGCGGGTGATGATGCCGTCCGGGCCGGTCGGGATGACCGTGGCCAGGTCGACACCCAGGTCCTTGGCCAGCTTCCGCACCGGTGGCTTCGCGAGCGGGCGGGGCTTCTCGGCGACCGTGCCGTGGCCGTGGCCGTTCAGCTCGGTCTGGATCGCCTGGGCCACCGCCGGGACGGTGACCTCGGGGCCCTTGCGGGGGCGGCGCTTGGTGGAGGACGTTGCCACGCCGTAGCCCACCAGGACCGGCTGGCGGCCCTGCGGCTTCGGCTCCTCGGCGGGGGCCTCGGCGGCCGCAACAGGCGCCGCCTCCGCGGGCACCGCCGCGCCGCCCGCCACGTCCACGGCGATGATGGCGGTGCCCACGTCGACCGTGGTGCCCTCGGGGAAGTGCAGGGACCGGACCACACCGTCGTACGGGATGGGCAGTTCGACGGCCGCCTTGGCGGTCTCGACCTCGCACACCACCTGGCCGTCGGTGACCGTGTCACCGGGCTGGACGTACCACTTGAGGATCTCGGCCTCGGTGAGTCCCTCGCCGACGTCCGGCATCTTGAACTCGCGTACGGACGCTTCCGTCATCGTCGTCACGAACCTCTCCCTCAGTACGCCAGCGAGCGGTCGACGGCGTCGAGCACGCGGTCCAGGTCCGGCAGGTACTCCTCCTCCAGGCGGGCCGGGGGGTAGGGGGCGTGGTATCCGCCTACCCGCAGGACCGGGGCCTCCAGGTGGTAGAAGCAGCGCTCGGTGATCCGGGCGGCGATCTCCGCGCCGGAGCCGAAGAACACCGGTGCCTCGTGGACGACGACCAGGCGGCGGGTCTTCTCCACCGACGCCTGAACGGTGTCGAAGTCCAGGGGGGACACCGAACGCAGGTCCACGATCTCAAGGGACTTGCCCTCCTCGGCCGCCGCGTCCGCCACCTCCCGGCACAGCTTCACCATCGGGCCGTACGCGGCCAGCGTCAGGTCCGTGCCCTCGCGGACCACCTGCGCCTTGTGGAGCGGGGCCGGGATCGCTTCGGCATCGACCTCGGCCTTGTCCCAGTAACGGCGCTTCGGCTCGAAATAGATCACCGGGTCATCGCTCTGGATCGCCTGCTGCATCATCCAGTACGCATCCGACGCATTCGACGGAGACACGACCTTCAGACCCGCCACATGCGCGAACAGCGCCTCCGGGGACTCCGAGTGGTGCTCCACCGCTCCGATCCCGCCGCCGTACGGGATGCGGATCACGACCGGCATCTTCACCTTGCCCAGCGACCGCGCGTGCATCTTCGCAAGCTGGGTGACGATCTGGTCGTACGCCGGGAAGACGAAGCCGTCGAACTGGATCTCCACCACCGGGCGGTAGCCGCGGAGCGCGAGGCCGATCGCGGTGCCGACGATGCCCGACTCCGCCAGCGGGGTGTCGATCACCCGGCTCTCGCCGAAGTCCTTCTGCAGGCCGTCCGTCACACGGAAGACGCCACCGAGCTTGCCGACGTCCTCACCCATGACCAGGACCTTGGGGTCGGTCTCCAGGGCACGGCGCAGCGACTCGTTGATGGCCTTGGCCATCGCCATCTTCTCGGCCATGTCAGTGACCCCCTTCACCCGCGGCGAAGCCGCTGTCGGACCCGGTCGCGAACGTCGCCTGGTAGGCGGCGAACTGAGCGCGCTCCTCGTCGACGAGCGCATGCCCGTCCGCATACGCGTTCTCGAAGATCGCGAAATGATCCGGGTCGGGCATCGCACGGACCACTTCGCGCACTCGTTTGCCCAACGCCTCGGACTCGGCCTCGAGTTCCGCGAAGAATCCGTCGTCCGTGTGGTTTGAGGCCTCCAGGTACCGGCGAAGGCGCAGGATCGGGTCCTTGGCCTCCCAGGCGGCGCGCTCGTCGTCGCCCCGGTAGCGGGTGGGGTCGTCGGAGGTGGTGTGGGCGCCCATGCGGTACGTGTACGCCTCGACCAGGGTCGGGCCCTCGCCATTGCGGGCGCGCTCCAGCGCCCAGCGGGTGACCGCCAGGCAGGCCAGCACGTCGTTGCCGTCCACGCGGACGCCGGGGAAGCCGAAGCCCTGGGCGCGCTGGTAAAGCGGTACCCGGCTCTGCTTCTCGGTCGGCTCGGAGATCGCCCACTGGTTGTTCTGGCAGAAGAACACCACGGGGGCGTTGTAGACCGCGGAGAAGGTGAACGACTCGGCGACGTCGCCCTGGCTGCTCGCGCCGTCGCCGAAGTAGGCGATCACCGCGCTGTCCGCGCCGTCCTTGGCGATGCCCATCGCGTAGCCGGTGGCGTGCAGCGTCTGGGAGCCGATGACGATCGTGTACAGGTGGAAGTTGTTGCTGTTCGGGTCCCAGCCGCCGTTGTTCACGCCGCGGAACATGCCGAGCAGATTGGTCGGGTCGACCCCGCGGCACCAGGCGACGCCGTGCTCGCGGTAGGTCGGGAAGACATAGTCGTCGTCGCGCAGGGCCCGGCCGGAGCCGATCTGGGCTGCCTCCTGCCCGAGCAGAGAGGCCCACAGGCCCAGCTCGCCCTGGCGCTGCAGGGCGGTGGCCTCGGCGTCGAAGCGACGGGTGAGCACCATGTCGCGGTACAGCCCGCGCAGGTCTTCGGGGGTGACGCCGGCGACGAATGCGTCGTACTCGGCGTTCTTGACCCGCTTGCCCTCGGGCGTCAGCAGCTGGACGAGCTCCGGCTCGGTGCTCTTCTTCGCCGCGGCGCGGGTGGTGCGGGTGGTGCGTTTGGTGCCGGTGGCTCCGGACGTGTTTCCGGCCGTGCCGGTCTTCGTTCCGGTGGTGCCGGTCTTGCTGCCGGTGGTGCCGGCTTTGCCTGCGGCGCTGCGTCGCGGCTTGCGCGCGGCACTGCTGTCCACGGTCACGTGTGCTCCTCCGTCGTTCCGGCCCCCGGGGTTGCCGGTAGGCCAGTGCGGCTCACCTGTTTCGACCACCGGGCACGGGGTGGGTGCCACTCGGCCGGGAACAGGCGTGACAGGTGCCCCGGCGAGCGCCCTGCAACCATCACGTTACCCAGTGCTCCACATTTCTGTGAAACCTCATCTGACCTGCGATTTTGCTTGGATTTCCAAGTAAATCGAGAAGGTCTCGAAGCGCGCTGGTCACAGCCTTGCGAAAGGCCGGAGCAACCGCACGTTATCCCGCTGACCCAGGTCACGGGAAGAGTTTGTGTGTGAGACTGCTTTCGTGCGCGAACCAGGAAAAATCAGCGTATTTCTCCTCGACGATCATGAGGTGGTCCGCCGAGGCGTCCACGAGATGCTCTCCGTCGAGCCGGACATCGAGGTGGTCGGCGAGGCCGGCACGGCGGCCGACGCGCTGGTGCGCATTCCGGCCACCCGCCCCGACGTGGCGGTGCTGGACGTGCGGCTGCCGGACGGCAGCGGGGTCGAGGTGTGCCGGGAGGTCCGCTCCCAGGACGAGACGGTGCGGTGCCTGATGCTGACCTCGTTCGCGGACGACGAGGCGCTGTTCGACGCGATCATGGCGGGTGCCTCGGGGTACGTCCTGAAGGCGATCCGCGGCAATGAACTGCTGCAGGCGGTACGGGACGTGGCCGCCGGGAAGTCCTTGCTGGACCCGGTCGCCACCGCGCGCGTGCTGCAGCGGCTGCGCGACGGCGGCGGCGCGCGGACGGACGACAAGCTCGCGCAGCTCACCGAGCAGGAGCGGAAAATCCTCGAACTGATCGGCGAAGGGCTCACCAACCGGCAGATCGGCGAGCGTTTGCATCTCGCCGAGAAGACGATCAAGAATTACGTTTCGAGTCTGCTTTCCAAACTCGGTATGCAGCGCCGCTCGCAGGCCGCCGCTTATGTGGCCCGTATGCAGGCGGAAAAGAGCGGCGGAAACGGAAATCTTTGATAAAGCCTGCCGCGTGCGGCCTGCCCTGTGACCGAAAGCGATCGCCCGCGACTGCCTGTGACAAGCCCCAGCTCACAGCAACTTTTCGTGCCCTAACATCTGCGGCGTGCCGCGCTCATGTGTACCACCGCTCGTACCCCATGCGCCCCCTCTGGGCGCTCTGCTCCGCCTGTACGCCGCCGGTACCGCCCTCACCTGTGAGCCGGTCGAGCAAGGTCTGCTGAACCGCGGCTACCGGCTGTGCACCACCCGCGGCCGCTATTTCCTCAAGCATCACTTCGACCCCGACACCGCCGACCCGGCCGCCATCGAGCGCCGGCACCGCGCCACCCAGCGCCTGGCCGACCTCGGCGTCCCGGTCTCCGTGCCGATCGCGCACCGCGAGGGCCGTACGGTCGCCGTCGTCGGCGGCCACGCCTATGCCCTGCACCCCTGGATCGACGGCAGGCACCGTCACGGCTGCCAGCTCACGCGCGGGGAAAGCGCGCGCCTGGGGGCGCTCCTGGGCGCCGTGCACGCCTGTCTGGAGCGCGTGATGCCACCCAAGGGGCGCACACGCCCGGCCACGAGCCCCCACCCGGTGGAGAGCGCCGACCCCGTCGACACCTTCGCCCTCATCGACGATCTGCTCGCCCATGTACGCCGGCACCGCCCGGCCGACGCCTTCGACGTACTGGCCAGGCACCGGCTGCTGGAACGCCGCGCGCTCGTGGAGCAGCACACGGACCGGCGCCCGCCGCCCGGCGGCTCGGTGGGCTGGGTGCACGGCGACTTCCACCCGTTCAACGTGCTCTACAAGGACGACACCCCGGCGGCCATCGTGGACTGGGACCGGCTGGGTGTGCAGCCCCGCGCCGAGGAGGCCGTACGCGCCGCCGCGATCTTCTTCGTACGGTCCGCGGGCGCCCTGGACCTGCTGAAAGTGCGCGCCTACGCGCGCGCGTACCGGCGCGCGGCCGGTGCCACGCCCTCCGAGCTGGCGGCGGCCGTGCACCGGGTGTGGTGGGAGCGCCTGAACGACTTCTGGATGCTGCGCTGGCACTACGAGCGCGGTGACACTCGCGCGGACTGCCAGTTCCCGGCCGCGTCGGCGCTCGTGGTGTGGTGGACACGCGAGTACGACGCGGTGTGCGACGCGTTCGCACAGTGAGCGCCGGCGGATCGGCTCAGGGAGAGGCCGTCACCGGCGCGTGGGTGTCCTTCAGCCGGTCGGGGCACCCGTGGCACCGGCCGCGGTGCCCGCGTTGGTGCCGGCGTTCGTGGTGCCCGCGTTCGTGCCGCCGTTCGTCGTGCCGGTGTCCGTACCGCCGTCCGTGGTGCCCGCGTCCGTGCCGCCGTCCGTGGTGCCCGCGTCCGTGCCCCCGCTCGTGGGGTCCGAGGACTGCGACGGCGAGGGCTGCGGGTCCGACGGCTGGTCGGTCGGACCTGTGGACTGCGACGGCGAGGTCTGCGGGTCCGACGGCGTGTAACCGGACCCGCCCGAATCCGAGCCCGAGCCGTTGCCGGTCGCGGTGTCCGAAGGCTGGTCGGTGGTGTTGTCCGACGGGCTCGGGGAATTCGAGTCGTCCTTCGTGGACTGCGAGCTGGTCGTCGGCGGCTTGGTGTCGGATCCGGTGCCGGTGCCGCCGCCCGTGCCCTTGAGGGCCAGCGCGACACCCGCCGCGATCGCGATGACCGCGAGAACGGCGAGGATCCACAGCTTGCCGCGGCCGCTGCCCTTGTTGCCGTGCCCCTCGAAACCGCCGTCGTCGCCGTTGCCGTAACCGGACGGCAGGATCGACTGCGGGATCTGCGCGGTCCCGGCGCCGTACTCGCCCGGGTGCTGCATCGCGGTCGTCCCCGTGAAACCGCCCGCCGGGGTGTGCCGGCCGTCGTGCGCGGCCACCGGGCCGGTGTTCCAGGTGCCGGTGTGGCCGCCCTGCTCGTACAGCATCTGCAGGCCGTACTGGACCATGCCGCGCATCTCCTCGGCCGTCTGGAACCGGTCGTCCGGCTCCTTGGCGAGCGAGCGCATGACCATGCCGTCCAGCTCCGGCGGGCAGCCGTCGGAGAACTCGGAGGGCGGGGTCGGGATGTCCTGGACGTGCTGGTAGACGACCGACAGCGGGGTCTCACCGGTGAACGGGGGCCGCAGCGCGAGGAGTTCGTACAGCAGGCAGCCGGTCGCGTACAGGTCGGAGCGGTGGTCCACGGCCTTGCCGAGCGCCTGCTCCGGGGAGAGGTACTGCGGCGTGCCCATGACCATGCCGGTCTGCGTCATCGTTGTCGAGGCGCCGTGCAGGGCGCGGGCGATGCCGAAGTCCATCACCTTGACGGCACCGCTGTTGGTGATGATCACGTTGGCGGGCTTGATGTCGCGGTGCACGATGCCGTGCTGGTGCGAGTAGGCGAGTGCCTCCAGCACGCCGGAGACGATGATCAGGGCCTGCTCGGGGCCGGGCGCCTCGGCGTTGATCAGCAGATCGCGGATGGTGCGGCCCTCGACCAGCTCCATCACGATGTACGGCACGGACTGGCCGCCGACGAAGTCCTCGCCGGAGTCGTACACGGCGACGATCGCGTGGTGGTTGAGGCCGGCGACCGACTGTGCCTCACGCGTGAAGCGTGCCTTGGAGACGGGGTCCTCGGCGAGGTCCGCACGGAGCAGTTTGACCGCGACGGTACGGCCCAGCCGGACGTCCTCGGCCGCGAAGACCTCGGCCATGCCGCCCCGGCCGAGCCGGTGGGTCAGCCGGTACCGGCCGTCGCCGACGAGCCCTCCGTTGCCCCACATCTCCGGCGCGTCCGACATGCCGCCGCCAGTCGCCTCGGGGTCGGACGGGCCCTGGGCGCGCTGCGTCTGTGCCATCAGTCCTCGCCGTCGTTTCTGCCCGCGGTGCGCGCGGTGTTGTTACGGTCTCCGTCGGCCACGCTACAGCCTCCGCGCGAGCCACCGGTTCGGAACCGGAACCGGGACCGGCCGAAGCCAGACCGGCCATGAAACCTCTAGCACGCGCTGTCGTGCAAATTCTGTGGACCGCTGGTACGCCCCCTGTAACGCTTGCGCGACGCTTCTTGCGCGTACGGTCACGGAACGGGCACCGAGCTTGACGTGTCAGTGCCCTGGGGCAGACTTGGCCGGGAATGACGCATTCGATCAAGGCCCGTGCGATGAGCGAAGACGCCGGACGGCCAGTGGGGGACACGGAGAGATGAGCCAGGACGGCGCACACGGCCGGTATACGGGGCAGTCGCTGGCCGGCGGTCGCTACCAGCTGCGGGACCTGCTCGGCGAGGGCGGCATGGCCTCGGTGCACCTGGCGTACGACGCCGTGCTCGACCGTCAGGTCGCGATCAAGACACTCCACACGGAACTCGGCCGGGAACAGGCCTTCCGTGAGCGCTTTCGCCGCGAGGCCCAGGCCGTGGCCAAGCTCACGCACACCAACATCGTCTCCGTCTTCGACACCGGCGAGGACGATCTGGGCGGTCTGACGACGCCGTACATCGTCATGGAGTACATCGAGGGCCGCCCGCTGGGCTCGGTCCTCGAGGAGGACATCCGGCAGTACGGCGCGATGCCCGCGGACAAGGCGCTGAAGGTCACCGCGGACGTACTGGCCGCGCTGGAGATCAGCCACGAGATGGGGCTGGTCCACCGCGACATCAAGCCGGGCAACGTGATGGTGACCAAGCGCGCCGTGGTCAAGGTCATGGACTTCGGCATCGCCCGCGCCATGCAGTCCGGCGTGACGTCGATGACCCAGACCGGCATGGTCGTCGGCACCCCGCAGTACCTCTCGCCGGAGCAGGCCCTCGGCCGTGGCGTGGACGCCCGCTCCGATCTGTACTCGGTCGGCATCATGCTGTTCCAGCTGGTCACCGGGCGGCTGCCGTTCGACGCGGACTCACCGCTCGCGATCGCGTACGCGCATGTGCAGGAGGAGCCGGTGGCTCCTTCGTCGATCAACCGGTCCCTGCCGCCCGCAGTGGACGCACTGGTCGCCCGCGCGCTGAAGAAGAACCCGAACGAGCGTTTTCCGACCGCGGAGGCCATGCGCGACGAGTGCCTGCGCGTCGCCGCCTCCTTCCACGCGGCCGCGCCGAGCATCGTGCCGGGCGCCGCGCCGACGCAGAGCGGCTCGGGCGTCGGCTCCGCGGTGTTCCCGCCGGTCGACCAGACCGCCCAGCCGGCCCCGGGCCCGGTCCAGACGCCGTACCAGCCGGGCCCGTACGGCGCACCGCAGACGCCCGCCCCGGCGGCCTACGGCTACCCGCAGCAGGGCGGCTATCAGACGCCTCCGGTGGGCTACGGCCCGCAGGGCGTGCAGACCCCGCCGCCGTACGCGGTCGCGCCGCAGCCGGCCACGCCGCAGCCCGGGCCGGGCGCCGGCGGCGGCAAGAGCAACAAGCCGGTGATCATCGGCTCGGTCGTGGTGTCGCTCGTCGCGGTCGTCTCCCTGGTCCTCGCGTTGACGATGAGCGACGGCGGCAGTGACACCCAGGGCGGCGGTGGCGGTGGCGCGAGCGCCTCGGCGTCCTCCCAGCCCGCGGGCTACCGCGGGCCGGACCGGACCCGGGTGATCGACAAGACCAAGTGCACGGAGCCGGAGAAGTCCTGGGACGACGAGACCAAGATCGAGCTGCCCGACTTCCGGTACAAGGACCTCGACTCCGTGAAGGCGTGTTTCCAGGCCGCGGGCTGGCAGTACAAGATCACGCCGCAGAACGACAACACCTGGGGCAAGGACACCGTCCTGGACCAGTTCCCGTCCGAGGGCACGGCCGTCGACAAGAAGAACCCGGGAACGATCGAGCTCACGGTCTCGACGGGCAACCCCGCCTGACACCGGCCGTCTCCATCGGCATCCGCAGGAAACCTCCGCAGGCAACAGGAAGCCCGGCACGATTCCGTGCCGGGCTCCGTTCGTTGCTCCGCTGGTTACAGGTACGGCCAGGTGGTTACAGGTACGGCCCGCCCGAGCGGCCGGCGGCACGGTGGTCGTCGCCGCCCTCGTGACCGGTCACGCCCGGCGGGAGCGCGCGGCGCATCTGCTCCAGCTGGGCCCGCGCGGCCATCTGCTGGGCGAACAGTGTGGTCTGGATCCCGTGGAAGAGGCCTTCCAGCCAGCCCACCAACTGCGCCTGCGCGATCCGCAGTTCCGCGTCGCTCGGGGTGGCCTCGTCGGTGAACGGCAGGGAGAGCCGCTCCAGTTCCTCGACCAGCTCCGGCGCGAGGCCGTCCTCCAGCTCCTTCACCGAGCTGGCGTGGATTTCCTTCAGCCGCACCCGGCTCGCCTCGTCCAGAGGAGCCGCGCGCACCTCCTCCAGGAGCTGCTTGATCATGCTGCCGATCCGCATGACCTTGGCCGGCTGTTCCACCTGCTCCGTCACCGGGATCTCGCGGGAGTCCTGGTCCCCGTTCCCACCGCCGAGGGCCATTCCGTCCTGGCCCACGACGAGGATCTGGGGATTCTCCGTCGTCCGTTCGTTCCTCGGCATCTCCATGCCGCCATTCTCTCGCACCCGTACACCTCATCACCGTGGTGCCCCCTCATGGGGGTGATCCACCGTTTAGACCCTACGGCGCAATCTGAAATGCCCTGTTCGCCATGGAATGTGAGGCTTATTTCCGTCGGTTATCCATCGATCACGGCATCCGGGCTCCGGGAGGTCACCGACGTGACTCCATGGCTGCGCATCACACTCCGCTGCATACGGCTGCTCCTCGTCCTCGCAACGACCCTGCCCGCGTACGACACCGCCACCGCGTACGCCACCGCCCCCGGCCCGGGAAGCCCCGCCCGCGGAAGCCGAGCCGAGCCGAAACACCTGCACCGCCCGGACCCCCCGGACCACGCCGAGGCCACGCCCCGCGACCCCCCGGACGGCCTCGCCCCCGATCCCGCAGACCCCGCCGATCACGCCCATGACCAAGCCCCCGGCCACAACCACGACCACGATCCCTGGGACTCCCCCGCCACCAGCCCCTCGCTGACCCCCATACCCACCGATTCGGCCTCCGCCTCGTACCGCCCGGTGCCGACCGTCGAGCCGACCCGTGCGGGCAGCCGGGCCGGCGAGGGGCGGATGCGGCCGGGTCGGCCGGACGGGCCCGCGGCCGAGGTGGAGGGGGAGGACGACCCCGTACCCACCCAGGCTCGGGGCACCGGCCGACCGGAGGAGCCGGAGACCGCGAACCTCCCGTCCGCGACCCCGACACCCTCGGACGCCCCCGGCCAGGCCGGTCTCCAACCCCCCGCCCGGAACGGCGGCCGGCAGGGCGAGACCGCCACCGAGCCGGTCCTGCAGATCCTCCCGCTGGGCACCGGCCTGGTCCTCATCGGCCTCGGCCTGGCCCTGGCCTTCCTGGGCTTGAAACTCCGCAAAGACTGACAACGGCAACCGCAGCGGCCGTCGTGCAGCCTGCGCAGCTGCGGGCAGTCGTGCCACCCCAGTGCCTTAAGGGCCTGGGGGACCCCCAGGCGGCGCCCGTCCCACAGAAGCGGCCCTCTGCACGCGCCTGCAAGCCCCCGGGCCCAGCCACAGCACAGGGCACCGCCACTGTGGCGTTACGGCGCCACCAGCAGCACCTTGCCCACATGCCCGCTCGCCTCCACCACCCGATGCCCCTCGGCCGCCTCGGCCATCGGCAGCTCCCGGTCCACAACCGGCCGTACATGCCCCCCGGCCAGCAGCGGCCACACATGCTCCCGCACCGCCGCCACGATCGTCGCCTTCTCGCTCAGCGGCCGTGCCCGCAGCGAGGTCGCACTGATCGCGGCCCGCTTGCCGAGCAGCGTGCCGATGTTCAGCTCGCCCTTGGCCCCGCCCTGCATTCCGATGATCGCGAGACGCCCGCTGACGGCGAGCGCCTGGATGTTGCGGTCCAGGTACTTCGCCCCCATGTTGTCGAGGATCACATCGGCTCCCGCACCTCCGGTGCCCTGCTTGATCTCGGCGACGAAGTCCTGCTCGCGGTAGTTGATGAGGATGTCCGCGCCCAGCTCGGCACAGCGCTCCAGCTTCTCCTTCGTGCCGGCCGTCACCGCGACTTTGGCCCCGACGGCCTTGGCGAGCTGGATCGCCATGGTGCCGATGCCGCTGGACCCCCCGTGCACGAGCAGCGTCTCGCCGGGCCTCAGGTGGGCGATCATGAACACGTTGGACCAGACCGTGCACACCACCTCGGGCAGCGCGGCCGCCTGCTTCAGATCGACGCCCTCGGGCACGGGCAGCAACTGCCCGGCCGCTACGACGACCTTCTCGGCGTACCCGCCGCCCGCGAGCAGCGCGCACACCTCGTCGCCGACGGCCCAGCCGGAGACCCCGGGGCCGAGTGCGGCGATCCTGCCGGAACACTCCAGGCCGGGGTAGGGGGAAGCGCCGGGCGGCGGGTTGTAGAAGCCCTGCCGCTGCAGGATGTCGGCACGGTTGACGGCGCTGGCCACCACCTCGACCAGCACCTCGCCCTCGCCGGGCACCGGATCGGGAACCTCCGCCCACACCAGCGCCTCGGGACCACCAGGTTCGGGAATCGTGATCGCATGCATGCCCGTGACGCTACTCCCCGCAGATGACGGGTCTGGGGCAGACCCGCTCACCCCAGATTTCCGGACGCCGCGTCAGTCGCGGGGCAACGGCCGGTTGTCCAGGGTGACCTGGGCGCCGTGGGACGCGCGGACGATCGTGATGAGCCGGTCGGTCAACTGGAGGGTGCCGACGGCCGGGTCGTCGTAACCGAGCACCCGATGCCCACGTACGACGCTCACCACGAGGTCGTCGGTCTCGCGCGTCCGCTTGCCCACCTCGGCGCGGACCACCGGGCGTTCCACAAGGCCCAGCCCGCTGCCCTGCTGGATCAGGTCTTCCATGACCATGCCGGCGGCGGGGCTGAGCACGGAGAGGCCGAGCAGCCGGCCGGCCGCGCTGGCGCTGGTGATGACGGCGTCGGCCCCGGACTGCTTGAGCAGCGGCGCGTTCTCCTCCTCGCGCACGGCGGCCACGATCTTCGCGCTCCGGTTGAGCTGCCGGGCCGTGAGCGTGACGAGGACAGCGGTGTCGTCGCGCTGGGGAGCGATGATGATCTGGCGGGCCTTGTGCAGTTCGGCCCGTTTGAGCACGTCACTGCGGGTGGCATCGCCCATGACCCCCGCATAGCCCTCGGCAGTGGCCGCGTCGACGGCCTTGGCGCTCGGGTCGACCACGACCACCTGCTCCTGCTTCAGCCCCGTCGCACAGACGGTCTGGATCGCGGACCGCCCCTTGGTGCCGAAGCCGATGACGACGGTGTGGTCACGCAAGGCCGACCTCCAGCGGTTCAGGCGCCATTCCTCCCGGGTGCGTTCGGTGAGGACCTCCAGTGTGGTGCCGACCAGGATGATCAGGAACAGCACGCGCAGGGGTGTGATGACGAAGATGTTGGTGAGCCGGGCGCCGTCGCTGACCGGGGTGATGTCGCCGTATCCGGTGGTGGAGAGCGTCACAGTGGCGTAGTAGAAGGCGTCGAGCAGATCGACCGAGTCATCCGCGTTGTCGTGGTAGCCGTCGTGGTCGGCATAGACGACCAGTGCGGTGGCGACCAGCACGAGCAGGGCCATGAGCAGCCGTTTGACGACCTGGCGGATCGGGCGCTCCACCACTTTCTTCGGGAGTTTCACCCGATGGGTCACCAGATGGTCGCCCGCCTGGCGGGCGATGGCGTCATGGCCCGGAAGTTTCACGTGAAACACACCCCGATCCCCGCGGCCGCCCACGGCAGGTCCAGCAGCTCGGTCTCCTCACCCTGCCCGGCCCCGCCGGGCGGTACGACGGCGAGCGCGTCGGCGGCGGCGATCCCGCGGAGCATGGCCGGACCGTTGTAGTGCAGCGGCGCGGCACGGTCGCCGCGCAGTACCACCGGGACAAGCCGGGTGTCGTGCGGGTGTCCCTGGATCGCCTCCTTGAGCGGCAGCGTGTATGGCTCGGGGGCCGGGTGGGCGGCCAGGGTGCGCAGCAGCGGCTCGGCGAGCGTGAGCAGACCCGAGACGGCGGCGAGGGGGTTGCCGGGCAGGCCGACGACGTGCTGGGCGTCCTTGGTACGGGCGAGCAGCATGGGGTGGCCGGGACGCACCTCGACGCCGTCGACGAGGAGTTCGGCGCCGATGCGTTCCAGGACGGGATGGACATGGTCGACGGGTCCGCCCGCGGTGCCGCCGGTGGTGACGACGAGGTCGGCTTCGGAGCCGGTGACGGCCTGGTGCAGAGCCTCGGCGTCGTCGCCGATCCGGCGCACGGCGACGACCTCGGCGCCGAGCGCGCGCAGCCAGGGCGGCAGCATGGGGCCGAGCGCGTCCCGGATCAGCCCGTCGTGCGGCAGGCCCTCGGTCAGCAATTCGTCGCCGAGGACGAGGACTTCGGCGCGTGGCCGCGGTACGGCGGTGACGCTGTCGTATCCGGCCGCCGCGGCGAGACCCAGGACGGCGGGGGTGACCACGGTGCCGATGGGCAGCAACTGGTCACCACCTCGGCACTCCTGGGCACGTGGGCGGATGTCCTGGCCTTGTGCCAGCTCCCGGGTGGTGTGGAGCCGGCCCTGTGCATCGGTGCGGCCGTGCTCACTGCGCAGCACGGCAGTGGTGTCGGCGGGGATGCGGGCGCCGGTGGCGATGCGGACCGCTTCGCCGTCGGTGAGCGGCTCCGGCTGTGCGTGTCCGGCGAGCACGCCCTCGTCCCGTACGTCCCAGGGGCCGGGCCCGGCGACCGCCCAGCCGTCCATCGCGGAGGTGTCGAAGGAGGGCAGGTCGGTCAGCGCGTCGAGAGGGGCGGCCAGGACGAGACCGAGGGCGTCGCCGAGCGGCACGGTGACGGGGGCACGACGGACGCGGGTGCGGGCGGCGCGGGCGGCGATCTCACGGGCCTGGCGCCATGGGACGGCCCGGTGCTCCTCACCGTGTGCTTCGGGCGCCGGTGCGGGCACCTGTCCCGGTTGGTCGTCGTTGGCTTCCCTCACGAGGGCCAGGGCCTCCTCGACGTCGAGGTCGTCGCTGTCCTCGGCGGGCGCTGCGGCCCGGGTTCCGGGGGCGGTCATCCGGCGTCCGGGGCGCTCGGGCCCCCGCTGCTCTCTTTCCCGCTGTTCTCTTTCCCGCCCCCGTTGTTCTCTTCCTCCCAGCGCAGCGCGAGCGCGGCCGCCTTGCGGGTGGCCTCGGCGACCGCCTCGGGGCCTCCCTTGCCCTGCGCCGCGGCATAGCCGACGAGGAAGGTGGTCAGCGGGGCGGCGGGCCGGGCCACGCCGTGTGCGGCGTCACGTGCCAGGTCGAGCAGCGCGCCGGTGTCGACGTCCAGGTCGATGCCCAGCTCGTTCTTGACTGCGGAGATCCATTCATCCAACACGTGCCCATGCTCCCTGATGCGTGCCCTGGCGCTGACGAGGTCGTCCCAGGTGTCGCAGTCGAAGGACGCGAGCGGGTCCGGGACGCGGGTGAGACTGAGGGCGCCGGTCAGCCGGCGCAGGGGCAGTCCGGTCAGGCCGTCGGGCCCGGCGGCGAGGGCGGCCAGCTCGCGTCGGAGCGCGGCGGTGCGGTAGGCGGCCACGAGCGGCTGGTCACGGCCGTCGGCGTCGGTGAGCAGCGCGCCGTCGCCTCCGGTCTCGCGCAGGGCCGTCAACAGGCGCCGCAGTGTGGCCGGCTGGAGAAAGGGCAGGTCGGCGGAGAGGACGACGGTGTGCTCGGCGGTGGTGAGCCGCAAGCCGGCGTCCAGCGCGGCGACCGGTCCGGCGCCGGGCGGCTCCTCGCGCGTCCAGCGCACCGGTCGTGCGGTGGGCCGCCGGCCGGCCACCACGACGGTGGTGCCGGCGCCCGCGCAAGCCGTGAGCACCCGGTCGATGAGCGCCCGGCCCCCGACCCGCAGAC
>NZ_CM002285.1:4625685-4647521 GCF_000497445.1 Streptomyces roseochromogenus subsp. oscitans DS 12.976
GCCGAGCCGCCGGGCGGCGCCGCCGGCCAGCACGACGGCGTCGTAGGGCACGGGCGTCCCGGGGGCGGCGGGGGCGTTGTCGCTCATCCCCCGAGTATGTCCCGAGGGGCTGCGCTTGTATCGTCCGCGGGGCCCTCCTTCCGGGCCCCGCGTGGGTCACAGCGTGCGCAGGAGCACCGCCGGCTGCTCCACGCAGTCCGCCACGTACCGCAGGAAGCCGCCGGCCGTGCCGCCGTCGCACACCCGGTGGTCGAAGGTGAGCGAGAGCTGGACGACCTGGCGCACGGCCAGCCCTCCTTCGTGCACCCAGGGCTTCGGGACGATCCGGCCGACGCCGAGCATGGCCGCCTCGGGGTGATTGATGATCGGCGTGGAGCCGTCGACGCCGAAGACCCCGTAGTTGTTCAACGTGAAGGTCCCGCCGGTGAGTTCCCCGGGTGTGAGCGTTCCGGTACGGGCGGCCTCCGTGAGCCGCGCGAATTCGGCGGTCAGCGACTCGGCGTCGCGCGCGTGGGCGTCCCGGACGACCGGCACGACGAGCCCGCGCCCGGTCTGCGCGGCGAACCCGAGGTGGACGTGGTCGAGCTGGACGACCTCGCGCGCCTCGGCGTCGACGTACGAGTTCAGCTCGGGGAACCGGGCGAGCGCGGCCGTGCAGATGCGGGCGAGCAGCGCGAGGAGCGAGATCTTCGGCCCTCCGGCGGCGTTCATCGCGGCACGCGCGCGCATGAGTTCGGTCGCGTCGGCGTCGACCCAGCAGGTGGCGTCCGGGATCTCCCGGCGGCTGCGGGAGAGCTTGTCGGCGACGGCACCCCGCACGCCCTTGAGGGGGACGCGGATGCCCGCGGCGCGCGCGGCCGAAGAGGTCGGGGCGGGCGAGGGCGTGACGGCGGAGGCCGCCGGGCCGGGCGCCTCGGCCGTGCGGCTGCTCTGGGCGGCCTTGGTCCGCAGGACGTGCTCGACGTCCGCGCGCAGGATCAGCCCGTCCGGGCCCGAGCCCGCCAGCTGCCGCAGGTCCACGCCGCCCTCACGGGCGAGCCTGCGCACCAGCGGGGAGATCACGGGCACGGGGCCTTCGGCGTGGAGTGCGGCCACGGGCGCGTGGGTCGTACCGGGGACGGCCGGGGTCCCGTTCTGCCGCGCCGTTTCAGCGGACGCCGCGGTCGCGCCCCGCTGCCCGGCCGGGTGCGCTCCGGACGACGCGCTCGCGGCACACGGCGCGCTCGCGGCGGGGGTGCCGTCGCCACCGGTCCCAGCGTTCATGTGGGGCGTGCAGTCGCCCCCGGTCCCGGCGTTCGCGCCGCGGGTCGCCACCGGGGTCGGCCGTACCCGTCGGCGGCGCGAGGGCGCTTCCGAGGTGCCGTATCCGACCAGGACGTTGCCTGACCCCTCGGCCTCGCCCGTGGGGGCCGCCGGTCCCACCGCGACGGTCAGCAGCGGTGCGCCGACCGGCAGTTCGGTGCCCTCCTCGCCGAAGCGGGCGGTGACCACACCGCCGTAGGGGCAGGGCACCTCGACCATCGCCTTGGCCGTCTCGACCTCGACGACCGGCTGGTCGACGGCGACGACGTCGCCGACCTGGACCAGCCAGCGCACGATCTCCGCCTCGGTGAGTCCCTCGCCGAGGTCGGGGAGCCTGAACTCCAGCACCTGTGCCATCAGCCCTCGGCCTCCCACTGCAGCCGGGCCACGGCGTCCAGGATGCGGTCGACGCCGGGCAGATGGTGCCGCTCCAGCATGGGCGGGGGGTAGGGGATGTCGAAGCCTGCCACACGCAGCACCGGCGCCTCCAGGTGGTGGAAGCAGCGCTCGGCGATGCGGGCCGCGATCTCGCCGCCCGGCCCGCCGAACCCGGTGGACTCGTGGACGACGACCGCGCGTCCGGTGCGCCGCACGGCCGCGCAGACCGTCTCGTCGTCGAACGGCACCAGCGAGCGCAGGTCGACCACCTCCAGGTCCCAGCCCTCGGCCCGCGCGGCCTCGGCGGCCTCCAGACAGACCGGCAGGGAGGGGCCGTACGTGATGAGCGTGGCGCTGCGGCCCGGGCGCCGGACGACCGCCCGTCCGATGGGCTCGACCTGCGTCGGCTGCTCGGGGTTCCAGGTGTCCTTCGACCAGTACAGCCGCTTGGGCTCCAGGAAGACGACCGGGTCGTCGGAGGCGATGGCCTGGCGCAGCAGGCCATAGGCGTCGGCGACGGTCGCAGGTGTGACGACGTGCAGTCCCGGCGTGGCCAGGTAGTAGGCCTCGGAGGAGTCGCTGTGGTGCTCGACACCGCCGATGCCGCCGCCGTAGGGGACGCGGACGGTGATCGGCAGGGGCATCCTGCCGCGGGTGCGGTTGCGCATCCGGGAGACATGGCTGATCAGCTGCTCGAACGCCGGGTAGGCGAAAGCGTCGAACTGCATCTCCACCACCGGTCGCAGGCCGTACATGGCCATGCCGACGGCGGTGCCGAGGATGCCGGCCTCGGCGAGCGGGGTGTCGGTGCAGCGGTCCTCGCCGAACTCCTTGGTGAGGCCGTCGGTGACCCGGAAGACACCTCCGAGGGTACCGACGTCCTCGCCCATGACGTGCACGGCAGGGTCATCGGCCATCGCGTCGCGCAACGCGCGCGTGAGGGCCTGCGCCATGGTGGCGGGCTTGACGGCGACGGTGGTCATCGGATGCCGCCTTCCGGCTCGCCGTGCTGCTCCTGCTCGGCTTCCAGCTCGGCCCTGAGCAGAGCGCGCTGCTCGCGCAGTTGGGCGGTGGTCTCGGCGTAGACGTGGTCGAAGAGGGCCATGGGGTCCAGTTCGGGGTCGCGGTTCATGCGGTCGCGCAGATCGGCGGCCATCTCCTCGGCGTCCTGCCGGGCGGCCTCTATCGCGGGCTGGTCGAGCAGCCCTCGCGCGGTCAGCTCCGCCTCCAGCAGCTCGATCGGGTCGTGGGCGCGCCAGGCCTCGACCTCGGCGTCTGCGCGGTAGCGGGTGGCGTCGTCGGCGTTGGTGTGGGCGTCCATCCGGTATGTCACCGCTTCCACCAGGGTCGGGCCGCCGCCCGCGCGCGCGTGCCGTACGGCGTCGGCGAGGACCTCGTGCACGGCCGCCGCGTCGTTGCCGTCGACCAGCCGGCCCGGCATGCCGTACCCGACGGCCTTGTGGGCCAGGGAGGGCGCGGCGGTCTGCTTGGCGAGCGGGACGGAGATCGCGAAGCCGTTGTTCTGGACGAGGAAGACGACGGGCGCCTGCCAGACGGCGGCGAAGTTCAGCGCCTCGTGGAAGTCGCCCTCGCTGGTGCCGCCGTCGCCGACCAGGGCGAGCGCGACCACGTCGTCGCCCTTGAGGCGGGCGGCGTGCGCGAGGCCGACGGCGTGCGGCAGCTGGGTGGCCAGCGGGGTGGAGAGGGGAGCCACACGGTGGGTGCGGGGGTCGTAGCCGTTGTGCCAGTCGCCGCGCAGCAGGGTGAGCGCCTCGACGGGGTCGACGCCCCGGGCGACGACGGCGAGGGTGTCGCGGTAGCTGGGGAAGAGCCAGTCGCGTTCTTCCAGGGCCAGCGCGGCGGCGACCTCGCAGGCCTCCTGGCCGGTGCTGGAGGGGTAGACGGCGAGGCGGCCCTGTTTGGTGAGCGCGGTGGCCTGCGTGTTGTAGCGGCGGCCGCGCACCAGCTGGGCGTAGAGCCGGATCAGCAGGTCCGGGTCGGCCTTGGCGGCCGCCTCGGTGCCGAGGACGCGGTAGGGCTCGGCGTCGGGCAGCAGCGGCGCGGGGTCCATACGGGGCTGCCAGGCGGGCGGCGGGGATGGCCGGTACGCGCCCCGCTGCTCCATGACCGTCATGACGGCACCTCCTCGTGGGAGCGGCTACGGGAGGCGCGTCGGCTGTGAAGCGCCTCACCAACCGATTGTTCGGTCGCCAGCACATTTTGGCTACAGGCCCCTCCAGGCTGTGGACAAACGGTTCTCCACAGCCTGGAATGAATGCAGGACGTCCACGGCGAGGGAGCGGGGGGCAATGGCAGCTGAACAAATGGCCGACGGACCGCAGGACAGCGTCCCGCTGCCGCCGCCGCGTCCGCTGGACGCCATCGATCAGGACATCCTGAAGATCCTCCAGTCGGACGGCCGCGCCTCGATACGGTCCGTCGCCGAACGCGTCCATGTCTCGCGCGCCAACGCCTACGCGCGCATCAACCGGCTCGTCGAGGACGGCGTCATCCGTGGCTTCAGGGCGCGCGTGGACCACGAGCGGGCGGGGCACGGCACGTCGGCGTACGTCACTCTGAAGATCGTCCAGAACACCTGGCGCTCGGTCCGCGAGCAGCTCAGGCGGCTGCCCGGCGCCTCCCACATCGCCCTCGTGGGCGGCGACTTCGATGTGCTGCTGCTCGTGCACACGCCCGACAACAGGGCGCTGCGCGAGCTGGTGCTCACCCGGCTCCAGGCGATCCCCGAGGTGCTCAGCACCCGCACGCTGCTGGTGTTCGAGGAGGAGGACCTGGAGCCGGAGGCGTGACGAAAAGCGTGCCCGAGGCGTGACCAAAAGCGAGCCGGAGGCGTGACCAAAGACGTGCCGGAGGCGTGACGAAAAGCGTGCCCGAGGCGTGACCGAAGGCGAGCCGGAGGCCTGAGCTCAGCTTTGCTTGAGGCCCGCGAAGACCAGCCGGACCACCGCGTCGGCCACCTCGCGTTCGCCGGCGCCCCGCGGGTCCGGCCGGTACCACTCCACGATCGAGTTGATCATGCCGAAGACCAGCCGGGTGGCCAGGCGGACCTCGACGTCGCCGCGGACGTCCCCGTCGGCCGCCGCGGCCTTCAGCAGTTCCGCGACCCGGTGGTCGAAGTCGCGCCGCCGCTCCAGCGCCCACCGCTCGGTCGCGGTGTTGCCGCGCACCCGCAGCAGCAGCGTCACGTACGGCAGCTCGCCTATGAGCACCTCGACCATGCGCCGCACCACGTGCTCCAGCCGGTCCACGGCACGCCCCACGCACGCGTGCTCCTCGGCCAGGATGGCGAACAGGCCGTCCAGGGCGCGGCTGACGGCCCGGCGCAGGAGTTCCTCCTTGCCGCTGACGTGGTGGTAGATCGACGACTTGGAGATCCCGGCGGCCTTGGACAGGTGCTCCATGGAGGTGCCGTCGTAGCCGCGCTCGTTGAAGACCTGGACGGCCACGGAGAGCAGTGTCTCGGGTGTGTACGTGTCGCGCTTGACCGTGGTCATGAGGTGCTCTCCCGCTTGTCGATGGCGTACGCGTGGCGGTAGAGCGCGAGGGAGGGCGCGTAGCGTCCGGAGGGGTCGCGCTCGTGCATCTCGTCCAGGACGTCGAAGGCGAACTCGCGACCGAGCCTGCGGTCCCACTCGAACGGGCCGAGCGGGTAGTTCACCCCGAGGCGCATGGCCGTGTCGATGTCCTCCTCGGTGGCGACGCCCTTGGCGACGGCGTCATGGGCGAGGTCGATGATCCGGGCGACCGTGCGCGCGACGATCATGCCGGGGACGTCGCCGATGACGCTGACGTCCTTGCCGAGGGCCTGGAACAGGCCGATGGCCTCGGCGAGGGTCTTCGGCGAGGTGTCGTGGGAGGCGGACAGGGCGACGCGGGTGGCCGCGCGGTAGTCCAGGGCGAGGTCGAAGTAGACGACGTCCCGGAATTCCACGCAGGTCTGCCCGTCGGCGAGGACCAGTTGGCCGCCGCTCGGCAGCACCAGGCGGGTGCCGTTGTCCTCGTCCTCCTCGCGGACCGGGATGCCCGCCTCGCGGATCAGCGTGAGCAGCTCGGCCGCGGGGCCGAGGCCGCCCTCGGCGACGACGTAGGCGGGCGGCTGCTCCTTGTCGGCGGTGTGCGGTTCGGGCTTCTCGGCGCCCTCGGCGTGGTCGTACCAGCCGTGCCCCGTCTTGCGGCCGAGGCGGCCGGACTCCACCAGCCGGCGCTGGGCCAGGGACGGGGTGAAGCGCACGTCCTGGAAGAAGGACTGCCACACCGAGTGGGTGACGGACTCGTTGACGTCCTGCCCGATCAGGTCGGTCAGTTCGAAGGCGCCCATCCTGAAGCCGCCGGACTCGCGCAGGATCGCGTCGATGGTGGCCGGGTCGGCGGCCTGGGCCTCGTAGACCGCGAAGGCCTCGGCGTAGAACGGCCGGGCGATCCGGTTGACGATGAAACCCGGGGTGTCGGCGCAGGCCACCGGGGTCTTGCCCCAGGCGCGGGCGGTCTCGTACGCGCGCGTGGCCGATGTGACGTCGGTGGCGGACCCGGAGACGACCTCGACCAGCGGCAGCAGCGGGGCCGGGTTGAAGAAGTGCAGGCCCACGAAGCGGCCGGGGTGGCGCAGGGCACCGCCGATGGCCGTCACCGACAGCGAGGAGGTGTTGGTGGCGAGCAGGCAGTCCTCGGCGACGATCTCCTCCAGCTCGCCGAAGAGCTGCTGTTTGACGTCCAGCCGCTCCAGGACGGCCTCGACGACCAGTCCGCAGTCCGCCAGCTCGGCGAGGCTCTCCGCGGGCGCGAGGCGGGCGCGGGCCGCGTCCCGGTCGGCGCCGGTGATCCTGCCCTTCTCCGCGAGCCGGTCGAGGCGCGTGCCGATCGCCGCGGCCGCGTCCCGGGCCCGCCCGGCGACGGCGTCGTACAGCCGCACGGGGTGGCCGGCGACCAGCGCGACCTGGGCGATGCCCTGGCCCATGGTGCCGGTGCCGACGACGGCCACGGGGCTGCTGAGGTCGAGTGCTGTCATGTGCGCGATCCTCCCGCACGACGTTTTCCACAGATGCGGCGGACCCCCTTGTCCCGACCGATCGTTCGGTTACTCTAGCTCTGACTGCCCGCCCGCCGCCCACCACCGCCCTGACCGAGGCGCTTCGCGCCACACTTTTTATTCAACCGCGCCACTTTCTTCCCAGGTTGTGAACTCGACGACGAGTTCTCCAGATGAGGAGTTGGTCCCGCATGGCCGCCGAACTGACCGCCCACGCTCTGATCGCGAAGCACCGGCCCACCCTGGACCAGGCACTGGAAGCGATCCGCACGCGCGCGTACTGGTCGCCGCATCCCGAGCATCCGAAGGCCTACGGCGAGAACGGCAGCCTGGACGCGGCGACGGGCAAGGCCGCCTTCGACGCCCTGCTGGGCAACCGCCTCGACCTCGCCGACCAGCCCGGCATCGACGACTGGGTGGGCGACGAGGTCTCCCCGTACGGCATCGAGCTGGGCGTGACCTACCCGCACGCGGACATCGACGTGCTGCTGCCCGCGATGAAGGCCGGACAGCGCGCCTGGCGGGAGGCCGGCGCAGAGCTGCGGGCCATGGTCTGCCTGGAGATCCTCAAGCGGATCAGCGACCGCACCCACCAGTTCGCGCACGCGGTCATGCACACCAGCGGGCAGGCGTTCATGATGGCGTTCCAGGCGGGCGGCCCGCACGCCCAGGACCGCGGCCTGGAGGCGGTGGCGTACGCGTACGCGGAGCAGGTCCGCACGCCCGAGACGGCCGAGTGGACCAAGCCGCAGGGCAAGCGCGACCCGCTGGCCCTCACCAAGCGGTTCACGCCGGTCCCGCGCGGCCTCGCCCTGGTCATCGGCTGCAACACCTTCCCGACGTGGAACGGCTATCCGGGCCTGTTCGCCTCCCTGGCGACCGGCAACGCGGTCCTGGTCAAGCCGCACCCGCGCGCGGTTCTGCCGCTCGCCCTCACTGTGCAGATCGCGCGCCAGGTGCTCGCCGAGACGGGCTTCGACCCGAACCTGGTGGCGCTGGCCGCCGAGCGCCCCGGCGAGGGCATCGCCAAGACCCTCGCGACCCGCCCCGAGATCCGGATCATCGACTACACAGGGTCGACGATCTTCGGCGACTGGCTGGAGGCCAACGCCCGCCAGGCGCAGGTCTACACCGAGAAGGCCGGCGTCAACACGGTGATCGTGCACTCCACGGACACCTACAAGGGCATGCTGTCGAACCTGGCGTTCTCGCTGTCCCTGTACAGCGGCCAGATGTGCACCACCCCGCAGAACCTGCTCATCCCGCGCGACGGCATCCGTACCGACGAGGGCCCCAAGACCTTCGACGAGGTCGCCGCCGACCTCGCCCGCGCGGTCGACGGTCTCCTCGGCGACGACGCGCGCGCGAACGCCCTGCTGGGCGCGATCGTCAACCCGGACGTCAAGGCCCGTCTGGAAGCCGCCGCCGGCCTCGGGGAAATCGCCCTCGCCTCACGGGAGATCAGCAACCCCGAGTTCCCGGACGCGGTGGTGCGCACCCCGGTCATCGTCAAGCTGGACGGCGCCAAGCCGGACGACCAGGCCGCCTACATGAGCGAGTGCTTCGGCCCCGTCTCCTTCGCCGTCGCCGTCGACTCGGCCGCCGACGCGGTGGAGCTGCTGCGCCGCACGGTCCGCGAGAAGGGCGCGATGACGGTCGGCGCCTACACCACCGACCCCGAGGTCGAGCGGGCGATCGAGGAGGTGTGCCTGGAGGAGGCGGCCCAGCTGTCGCTCAACCTGACCGGCGGGGTGTATGTGAACCAGACTGCCGCCTTCTCCGACTTCCACGGCTCGGGCGGCAACCCGGCGGCGAACGCGGCCCTCACCGACGGCGCGTTCGTGGCCAACCGCTTCAGGGTGGTGGAGGTCCGCCGGGAGGCGTAGCGACTGCTCAGGAGGGTGCGCCCCCTGTAGCACTCCAGTGGTACAGCGTCATCGCCACGCTGGTGGCGAGGTTGTAGCTGGAGACCTGGGGGCGCATCGGCAGGGCCAGCAGATGGTCGGCACGCGCGCGCAGCTCGGCCGACAGCCCGCTGCGCTCCGAGCCGAACGCCAGGACGGCGGCGTCGGGCAGCTTGGTGCCGCGGATGTCCTCGCCCTCCGGGTCGAGGGCGAACAGCGGCCCGGCGGGCAGCTCGTCGACGCCGAGGCGTTCCACGGCGGTCGCGAAGTGCAGGCCGGCGCCGCCGCGCACCACCGTGGGATGCCAGGGGTCGAGCGTGCCGGTGGTGACCACGCCGGTCGCCCCGAAGCCGGCGGCCAGCCGGATCACGGCGCCGGCGTTGCCCAGGTTGCGGGGGTTGTCCAGGACCACGACGGGCGCGCTGCGCGGGGTGCGTGCGAGCGTGCGCAGGTTGGCCTCGCGCGAGGGCCGTACGGCGAGCGCGGCCACACCGGTCGGGTGCGGCCGCGGCACGAGCGAGGCGTACGTCTCCGCGGACACCTGCGTGAGCAGCGCGTCCAGCGCGTCCCGTACGTCACCGGCGAGTTCCTCGGCGAGGGCGAGCGCGGCCGCCCGGTCGGTGGTGACCGCCACCGGGATCTCGGCCCCGAAGCGCAGCGCGTGCTTGAGGGCGTGGAAGCCGTCGAGCAGCACGGCGTCATCGGCGTGCGCGCGCCAGCGGGTCAGCGGGTCGGTCATGCCGTGCACCCTACGCGGCCCCCTGCGGGCTCCCCTCCGGCGAGCGCGGCGCGGGCACCGCGGGGTCACTGCGCCGGACCGTCCGCTCGCGCGCGCGTGCCACCAGCGCGCCCAGCCGGCGCAGGAACGGCGTCGGCAGGAAGACCGCGTCCGCAGTGATCATGGCCAGCGAGAAGAACGGCAGCCCGAGCACGACCGCGATCACCGAGTGCTCGATCATCAGCAGCACCAGCAGGACGTTCTTGACCCGCCGGTTGAACAGGGTGAACGGGAAGGCGACCTGCACCGCGACCGTCCCGTAGGCCACGATCGTCATGATCGTGCCGCTGGCGGACATCAGATCCGCGAGTCCGGGCCAGGGCGAGAAGTAGTCCAGGTGGAGCGGGTAGTAGACGGCGGTGCCGTCCTGCCAGCGCGAGCCCTGGATCTTGTACCAGCCGGCCGTCGCATAGATCAGGCAGGCCTCCGCCATGATCACCAGCAGGGCGCCGTTGTGGAGGATGTTGGTGATGACGTCCAGCAGGATCCGCGGCTCCGGCGACTTCGCCCAGCGGCCGACGGCCCACCACAGGCCGAGTACCACCCAGGCGGTCCACAGCAGCGCGGGGATCAGCCAGCCGTTGTCGAACCGGCCGGTGAACGTGGCTATCGCGAGCGCGAGTCCGAACACCGCCCACAGGGCCGGTCCCACCCGGTCGGCGGGAACCCGCTCCCCACGCGCGCGTGCCGCCCCGGTGCGCGCCGCCCGCCGCGCGTCCAGCGACCACACCTGTCCGCACCGTGTGAACACGAGGTAGAAGGACATCAGGTGCAGCACGTTGTCGCCGCCGTCGCCCACGAAGACGCTGCGGTTCTGCAGTGACAGCACCCCCAGCATGAACAGCACGGACGCGGTCCGGGTGCGCCAGCCGAGCAGCAGCGCGGCACTGGCGGCGATCGCCAGCAGGTAGAAGCACTCGAACCACACCTGTCCGTCGGACCACAGCAGAGCCGTGAACGCGTGGTTGTCGGCGGTCAGCTCCTTGGCGAGGTTCCAGCCCCACGGTCCGGCCGGACCGTACAGCTCCTGGCGGTGAGGGAACTCACGCAGCAGGAACAGCAGCCAGGTCCCGGCGAACCCGATGCGGATCACGGCGCTCTGATACGGCCCGAGAGCCGCGCCGGTGGCCCGGGCGATACCGCACGAGAGGATCAGGGAGAGCCTGTTCACCGCACACCTCCCGCTGCCTCGCCGGCCGTCACGGTCCACCAGGGCAGCACGCGGTAGACGGGCTTGTCGGGCACGCGCTCACGGCTCCACTCGGGCGGCTGCACATTGGTGGTGCTGGAACGGATCTGCACGCGCTGGATGACGCCCTCCTGGTCGGCCGGATAGGTCCGGTACAGCCGCATCACCACGATCCGGCGCAGGTACTGCTCGGACAGGGAGCCGCGCATGCCCAGGGAGCGGTTGTCGGTGCTGTGCGTGGCGGTGAAGAAGTCCCAGGCACGTCGCAGCTCGTTCTGCTGCGTGTGGCTCGGCACCAGGTTGCCGTCGATCGCGGCACCGTCCTGGGCGGAGAGGTCGGTCCACCCGGTGGTGCGCAGTCCGCCGTCCTTCGCGCGCACCACGGCACGCACCTGCACGGCGATGTTCTGCTGCAGCGGGTTCGGCGCGAACAGCTTCCAGTTCTGCTCGAACTCCGGGTACACCCATTCCTCGACGGCCTTGCCGTGCTGCTTGGTCACCGTGTTCGCGGGGGCGAGGCTGAGGAACACCATCAGCAGATGCACACAGGCGGCGACGCCGACCACCGCGAGCGCCAGCGCCGCGACGACCTGGTAGCGGGGGGAGAGGGCGGCCACGCCGGTACGGGGCACGCCGGGCGGCCGCGGGGCGCCGGGCTCGGGCGACGGCACAGGGATGGTCAGGGCAGTCGGGGTGGCGGGCCCGGCCGTCGGCTTCGACCGGGGTGCGCGGTCCGCGCTGCCGAAATCCCCGCCGCCGGAATCCCCGACGCCGTCATCCGCGCCGCCGGAATCCGCACCGCCCGCGGCCGCCGCATCCGTCAGGGAGTCCACGCGGGCCGGGGGAGTCTCCGGGAGACGCGTCCCGGCCGACCCGTCGGGGCCGGGCCGGGCCCCCGAGTCCTCGTCGTACGCGTCCATTCCGCCCCGTCCCCCGTTTCGGCTCGGTCGTTCGGCTGGGTGTCCAGCTCGGTGCTGCGGCGCCACCACGAGCGCCCCATGATTCACGCACGCCACTCCTCGGCGTTCCACGGAACGGTACTCAGCCCCGGCCACCGGGCGCAGCCCCGGGGGCGGGCGAGGGCCGTGGTCCTCGCCACGCGGTACGGCGCCGGCACCGGGCGCGCCCGCCCTCCCGCACGTTGTCCACAGGCTGCCGCCGGAGTTTTCCACAGCGGTTGACACCCCACGGCGCCCGGCACACCATTGATGCGCACGGACCGAACGATCGGTCGGTACAGATTCACCCAAGAGCCCGAGGTCAGGGGGACCGCATGGCCACAGCAGCCGCGCAGCGCACGGCCCGCACACCGGCGGACGGCGCACCGGACAGCGTCGACACGGCGGCCTACCAGCACGCCTTCGACACAGCCGTGGCCGCCGACGAACGCATCGAACCCCGCGACTGGATGCCCGACGCCTACCGCGCGACCCTGGTCCGGCAGATCGCCCAGCACGCGCACTCCGAGATCATCGGCATGCAGCCCGAGGCCAACTGGATCACCCGCGCCCCCTCCCTGCGCCGCAAGGCGATCCTGATGGCCAAGGTCCAGGACGAGGCCGGCCACGGCCTGTATCTGTACAGCGCCGCCGAGACCCTCGGCACCGGCCGCGACGAGCTGCTCGACAAGCTGCACAGCGGCCGCCAGAAGTACTCCTCGATCTTCAACTACCCCACCCTGACCTGGGCCGACGTCGGCGCAATCGGCTGGCTGGTGGACGGCGCCGCGATCACCAACCAGGTCCCCCTGTGCCGCTGCTCCTACGGCCCGTACGCCCGCGCGATGGTCCGGATCTGCAAGGAGGAGTCCTTCCACCAGCGCCAGGGCTACGAACTGCTGCTGGCCCTCAGCAAGGGCACCCCCGCACAGCACGCGATGGCACAGGACGCGGTGAACCGCTGGTGGTGGCCCTCGCTGATGATGTTCGGCCCGCCCGACGACGCCTCCCAGCACTCGGCGCAGTCGATGGAATGGAAGATCAAGCGCCACTCCAACGACGAGCTGCGCCAGCGCTTCGTCGACATCTGCGTCCCCCAGGCCGAGTCCCTGGGCCTCACCCTCCCCGACCCGGACCTGCGGTGGAACGAGGAGCGCGGACACCACGACTTCGGCCCCATCGACTGGACGGAGTTCTGGGAAGTCCTCAAGGGCAACGGCCCGTGCAACGAACAGCGGATCACTCAGCGCCGACGCGCCCACGACGAGGGCGCATGGGTACGGGAAGCGGCCGCCGCCTACGCGGCCAAGCACACCCGCGGCACCGGTGAGACAGCACACGAGACAGGCGAGACAGGAGCGGAGCAAGCATGAGCACCACCGACTGGCCCCTGTGGGAGGTCTTCGTGCGCTCCCGGCGCGGCCTCTCCCACACCCACGCCGGCAGCCTGCACGCCCCCGACGCGGAGCTGGCCCTGCGCAACGCACGCGACCTGTACACGCGCCGCGGCGAGGGCGTGTCGATCTGGGTCGTCCCGGCCGCCGCGATCACCGCGTCCTCGCCGGACGAGAAGGACCCGTTCTTCGAACCGGCCGCCGACAAGCCCTACCGGCACCCGACCTTCTACGAGATCCCGGAAGGGGTGAAGCACCTGTGACCGCCACCGGCCCCGCCACCGTCCCGGTGACCGCCGCGCTCGCCCTCGGCGACGACGCCCTGGTGCTCTCCCACCGGCTGGGGGAGTGGGCCGGGCACGCCCCCGTCCTCGAGGAGGAGGTCGCTCTCGCCAACATCGCCCTCGACCTGCTCGGCCAGGCCCGCATCCTGCTGTCGATGGCCGGTGACGAGGACGAACTGGCCTACCTGCGCGAGGAGCGGGCCTTCCGCAACCTCCAGCTGGTCGAGCAGCCGAACGGCGACTTCGCCCACACGATCGCCCGCCAGCTGTACTTCTCCACCTACCAACAGCTGCTCTACGCCGAACTGGCAGCCGGCGACGGCCCCTTCGCGCCCCTCGCCGCGAAGGCGGTCAAGGAGGTCGCCTACCACCGCGACCACGCCGAGCAGTGGACCCGCCGCCTCGGCGACGGCACGGAGACCAGCCACGAACGGATGCGCCACGCCTGCGCGGCCCTGTGGAAGTTCACCGGTGAGATGTTCCAGCCGATCGAGGGCCTGGAGACCGACTGGACCGGCCTGGACCAGCGCTGGCAGGAGTCCGTCGCAGACGTCCTCAGCCGTGCCACGCTGCCCCTCCCCGAGGGTCCGCGCACCGGCGCCTGGTCGGCCGGCGCCGGCCGACAGGGCCTGCACACCGAACCGTTCGGGCGGATGCTCGCCGAGATGCAGCATCTGCACCGCAGCCACCCGGGGGCGTCATGGTGACCGCCACCGCCCTGGAGGCGGAGCTGCTGGAGCTGGCCGGCTCGGTGCCCGACCCCGAACTGCCGGTGCTCACACTCCAGGAGCTGGGCGTGGTGCGCGCGGTGCACGTCCACGGCGGGGACGCGGTCGAGGTCGACCTGACCCCCACCTACACCGGCTGCCCCGCCATCGAGGCGATGAGCGTGGACATCGAACGGGTGCTGCGCGCCCACGGCATGCGTGAGGTCACGGTCCGCACGGTGCTCACCCCCGCCTGGACGACCGACGACATCAGCACCGAAGGGCGGCGCAAACTCCAGGAGTTCGGCATCGCTCCCCCACGGGTGCGCGAGGCCTCCGGCCCGGTCGCACTGGCTCTCGGCCCGACCCGAACCGAACACGAACCCCCCGCACGCACCAAGGCCACCTCGCCCACCGCACCGATCGCATCCACCGCGCCCACCGATCCCATCCGCTGCCCGCACTGCGGCTCCGCCGACACCGAGTTGCTGAGCAGGTTCTCGTCCACCGCGTGCAAGGCGCTGCGCCGCTGCCTCGCCTGCCGTGAACCGTTCGACCACTTCAAGGAGTTGTGATGGCGCGCTTCCACCCGCTCCCGGTGGCCGCGGTCGACCGGATCACCGACGACTCCGTCGCCCTCACCTTCACCGTCCCGCCCGAGCTGCGCGAGGAGTACCGGCACGCACCTGGTCAGCACCTGGCGCTGCGCCGACAGGTCGACGGCACCGAGATACGGCGCACCTACTCGATCTGCTCCCCCGCGCCCGACCCGGCCGGCGCGGGTCCGGACACCCTGCGGGTGGGTGTGCGGCTGGTGGAGGGCGGAGCCTTCTCCGCCTACGCGCTGAAGGAGATCAATGTCGGTGACGTGCTGGAGGTGATGACGCCGGCCGGCCGCTTCACCCTGGAACCGGCGCCGGGGCTGTACGCGGCGGTCGTCGGCGGCAGCGGGATCACCCCGGTGCTGTCCATCGCCTCCACTCTGCTGGCGCGCGAGCCGGCGGCCCGGTTCTGTCTGATACGCAGTGACCGCACGGCGGCCTCGACGATGTTCCTGGAGGAGGTCGCCGACCTGAAGGACCGCTACCCCGAGCGGTTTCAGCTGGTGACCGTGCTCTCCCGCGAGGAGCAGCAGGCGGGCCTGCCGTCCGGCCGGCTCGACCGCGAGCGGCTCAGCGGGCTGCTGCCCGCGCTGCTGCCGGTCAACCAGGTCGCGGGCTGGTTCCTGTGCGGGCCGTACGGGCTGGTGCGGGGCGCGGAGCAGGCGCTGCGCGAGCTGTCGGTGGACCGCTCCCGCATCCACCAGGAGATCTTCCATGTGGACGCGGGCTCGCCACCGGCCACCACCGCCCGGACCCCCGCGCACAGCACGGTCACCGCCCGGCTCGACGGACGCGGCGGCACCTGGCCGGTACAGGAGGGCGAGTCCCTGCTGGAGGCGGTCCTGCGCAACCGCCCCGACGCGCCCTACGCCTGCAAGGGCGGAGTCTGCGGGACCTGCCGCGCCTTCCTGGTCTCCGGCGAGGTGCGCATGGACCGCAACTTCGCTTTGGAGACGGAGGAAACGGAAGCCGGCTATGTCCTGGCCTGTCAGTCGCACCCGCTGACGGAACGGGTGGAGCTGGACTTCGACCGCTGAGGGCTGCGGGGGCGGCAACTCGGCGTGGGGGAGGGGGGAGGGGGGAGGGCCCCCTAGGAACGCCGGGGTTTCGCGTCGGACCATTCCCTTCTTCTAGAACCTGTTCTATCTTGACGAACCGTCAGATCACCGGACTCGCCGGGAGGACAGGCCGTGGACTTCACCTTCACCGAGGAGCAGCGGGCGGCGGCCGAGGCGGCGCGCGGGGTGTTCGCCGGCGTGGTACCGGACGCGGTGCCCAGCCCGGCGCTCACCACCGGTGCCGTGGCCGAGGGCTTCGACCGGGAGCTGTGGTCCCGGCTGGCCGAGGCGGATCTGCTGAGTCTGCTGCTCGACGAGGCACACGGCGGTTCCGGTCTGGACGCGATCGCGCTGTGCCTGGTGCTGCGCGAGTCGGCCAAGGTGCTCGCCCGGGTGCCGCTGCTGGAGCACAGCGCGGCGGCAGCGGCCGTACAGGCCTATGGCGGGCCGGAGTTGGCGCGGCGGCTGCTGACGCGGGCCGGCCGGGGCGAGCTGGTACTGACGATCGCGGCGAACGGCCGCAGCGGCCACGACCCGGCCGAACTGGCCGTCGGCGCACAGCGGGACGGTACGGAGTGGGTGCTGGACGGGGTGCAGACGGCGGTGCCGTGGGCGTACGGCGCGGACTTCGTCGTCGTACCGGCGCATCTGGCCGGGACGGCTGCCGAGCGGACCGTGCTCGCGCTGGTGCCGCGTGAGCGGGACGGCGTGGTCCTCGCCGAGCAGGTGTCCACCAGCGGAGAGCGGCTGGCCGAACTGCGGCTCGCGTCCGTGCGGATCGGCGCGGGTGACGTCATCGAGGCGGACGGCGCCTGGGAGTGGCTGCGTGCGCTGCTCGCCACCGGTACGTGCGCGCTGGCGCTCGGGCTGGGCGAGCGGGTGCTGGACATGACCGCCGAGTACACCGGGAAGCGGGAGCAGTTCGGGTATCCGATCGCGACGTTCCAGGCGGTGGCCGTGCAGGCTGCGGACCGGTATATCGATCTGCGCGCCATGGAGGCCACCCTCTGGCAGGCCGCCTGGCGGATCGCCTCGGGGGCGTCGGGGGCGCTGCCCGCCGCCGGGGACGTCGCGGTGGCGAAGATCTGGGCGGCGGAGGGGGTGCGCCGGGTGGTGCAGACGGCCCAGCATCTGCACGGCGGGTTCGGGGCCGACACCGACTATCCGCTGCACCGGTATCACGCCTGGGCCAAGCACGTGGAGCTGGCGCTCGGCCCGGCGTCGGCGCACGAGGAGAGGCTCGGGGATCTCCTGGCCGCACATCCCCTGGGCTGACCGGCGCGCGGTCCCGCAGGTGGCGCAGAACGCTCCCCGAGGCAACAAGGAGGGCTAAGGAGAGCTACAGAACGAACCCGGGCTCGCCCTCATCCGTGATCACCGGGCGGCCCGCTGCCTGCCAGACCTGCATGCCGCCGTCGACGTTCACCGCGTCGATGCCCTGCTGGACCAGGTACATGGTGACCTGGGCCGAGCGGCCGCCGGAGCGGCAGATGACGTGGACGCGACCGTCCTGCGGGGCAGCCTCGGTCAGCTCGCCGTAGCGGGCCACGAACTCGCTGATGGGGATGTGCAGCGCTCCCTCGGCGTGGCCCGCCTGCCACTCGTCGTCCTCGCGGACGTCCAGCAGGAAGTCGCCGTCCTTGAGGTCCGTGATCTCGACCGTGGGTACCCGAGCTGCGAAATTCATGTCCCCGACGCTACCCGAAGGTCCCGGGCGCCTGCTGAAGCGAGCCGCGGCTCAGTCCTGTGCCAGCAGGGACGCCAGCTCGGCCTCCCGCTGGGCGATGTCGGAGCGCAGTCGGCCGGCGATCTCCTCGAGGAGCCCGTCGGGGTCGTCCGGGGCGAGTCGGAGCATGCCGGCGATCGGGCCCTCCTCCAGTTCCCGGGCGACGAGGGTGAGCAGTTCCTTGCGCTGGGCGAGCCATTCGAGGCGGGCGTACAGCTCCTCGGCGGGGCTCGGGAGCCGCTCGGGCGGTACCGGGCCTGCCGCCCACTCCTCGGCCAGCTCCTTCAGCAGCGTCTCGTCGCCGCGGGCGTAGGCGGCGTTGACGCGTGTGATGAACTCCTCACGCCGCTGCCGTTCCGCTTCCTCCTGCGCCAGGTCGGGGTGGGCCTTGCGGGCCAGCTCACGGTAGAGCTTGCGGGCCTCTTCGCTGGGCCGTACCCGCTCCGGAGGGCGTACGGCCTGGTCGGTGAGCATGGCGGCGGCCTCCGGGAACAGGCCGTGGCCGTCCATCCAGCCGTGCAGCAGTTCCTCCACGCCGGGGATCGGCAGGACGCGGGCGCGGGCCTCCTCGGCGCGGCGGATGTCCTCCGGGTCGCCGGTGCGGGCGGCCTTCGCCTCGGCGATCTCGGCGTCCAGCTCCTCGATCCGGACGTAGAGCGGGCCGAGCCGCTGCTCGTGCAGCCGGGAGAAGTTCTCGACCTCGACCCGGAACGTCTCCACGGCGATCTCGTACTCGATCAGCGCCTGCTCGGCGGCCCGTACGGCGCGCTCGAGCCGTTCCTCGGGCCGCGGCGCCTGGGACTGATCGGCTTCCGGGGTCGTCACGCCGAACAGCGTAGCCGCTGCGCTTGGCTCGGGCCGGGGGCATCTCGCCGTAGGGCTACCTGTAGTCCCGTACGGCTACCCCGTACAGCTACCTGTAGTCCCGTACGGCTACCTGTCGTCTGCCGCGTGGGGAGCCGCATATCGACACAGCCTCGCGCTCCTAGGGTGCTGCAGCCGCCGTCGGCGCCCTCGCACCCTCCCCCCGGCCGCACCTCCGACCCGGCCACACCCCGAGCTTGTCTCATACCCCCAGCTCGGCCGCGATGCGTCCCGTCCGCACCGCCGCCACCAGCTCCGTGTGATCCTCCTCCGTGCGGTCGGCGTAGGTGACGGCAAAGGCGGCGATCGCCTCGTCCAGTTCCTCGTTCTTGCCGCAGTACCCGGCGATCAGCCGCGGGTCGGCGCTGTGGGAGTGGGCGCGGGCCAGCAGGGCACCGGTCATCCGGCCGTAGTCGTCGACCTGGTCGGCGGCGAGGGCGGCGGGGTCGACGCTGCCCTTGCGGTTGCGGAACTGGCGGACCTGGAAGGGGCGCCCGTCGACGGTCGTCCAGCCGAGCAGGATGTCGCTGACGACCTGCATCCGCTTCTGGCCCAGAACCACCCGGCGGCCCTCGTGGTCCACCGGCGGTGTCTCGAAACCGACCGTGGCCAGGTGCGGGACCAGGACCGAGGGCCGGGCCTCCTTCACCTGGAGCACCAGCGGCTGCTCACGGTGGTCGAGGAGCAGCACGACGTAGGACCGGGTGCCGACGCTGCCCGTGCCGACCACCCGGAAGGCCACGTCGTGCACGGCGTGCCGGGCGAGCAGCGGGTGCCGGTCCTCGCTGAGCGTGTGGATGTACGACTCCAGGGACGCGGCGACCGCGTGGGCCTCCTCGTCCGGGATCCGGCGCAGCACGGGGGCGGCGTCCATGAACCGGCGTCCGCCGTCCTCGACCGCCTCGGTCGACTTCGCCGCGAACCGGCCGCTGGTGTTGGCGCGGGCCTTCTCCGAGACCCGTTGCAGGGTGCCGAGCAGATCGTGGGCGTCGGTGTGGGAGACCAGTTCCTCGTCGGCGATGGCGTTCCACGCGTCGAGGACCGGCAGCTTGGCCAGCAGCCGCATGGTGCGGCGGTAGGCGCCGGCCGCGTCCTGGGCTGCCGCGCGGCAGGTGTCCTCGTCGGCGCCGGCCTCCCGCCCGGCGAGCACCAGCGAGGTGGCGAGCCGCTTCAGATCCCACTCCCAGGGGCCGTGTACGGTCTCGTCGAAGTCGTTGAGGTCGATGACGAGACCGCCGCGGGGGTCGCCGTACAGGCCGAAGTTGGCCGCGTGCGCGTCTCCGCATATCTGGGTGCCGATCCTGGTCATGGGGGTGCGGGCCAGGTCGTACGCCATGAGTCCGGCCGAGCCGCGCAGGAAGGCGAACGGGGTGGCCGCCATCCGGCCGACGCGTATGGGCGTCAGCTCGGGGATACGGCCGGCGTTGGACTCGGTGACGGCGCGCACCGCGTCGGGGCGGGCAGCGTCCAGGTCGAGGGTGCGGTGTGCGCCGCGCGGCACGCTCGTGCGCAGCGCCTTGCCCTCTTCCTTGGGCGAGCCCTGCCGCGGCCACTGGGCGAAGCCGCTCACCCGGGGCAGCCGGCGCGTGTCCCGCGCCACCGCGCCCACCGTGTCCGCCGCTTCCCCACCGGCACCGGTCACCGCGACCGCCTCCCCCGTACAACGCGCACGACACGAACGGCACGTACAACCGTCCGCACGAACATCAACTCGCCCAGACCGTACAACCGATGGCCCGTATGCGTCAGACCCGGTGGGACACGGCAAGCATCGGGTCCGCTCGGTTCTTACCGATGTGGTGGCTTCTCTCGCGCCGATATGGAGCCTCAACTCCCGCTAACGGTGCTTCAGTTCCTGTTCGGCCACCGCCCGGAGGCTGTGCGGCGGGCGGCTGGTGAGGCGGTGGACGGTGTCGGTGGTGCGGTCCTCGGCGCCCTGGGCGATGGCGCGGTCCATCCGGGCCGGCAGGGCGGCGAACTCCGGTGGCAGCCGTGCGGCCAGCCGGTCTCGCAGCTGCTCGTACGTCAGCTGCCGGTGGGCCACGGGCCGGCCGGTGGCCTCCGTGACGAGGGCGGCGACGTGGTCGTGGCCGAGCGTCTTCGGTCCGGTGGGGACCGGATCGGTGTGGGGCGCCCGGTCGTCGGTCAGGGCACGGACGGCTACGGCGGCGAGGTCGAGCTGAGCTGTACGGCGCAGGCGGGCCCGCTGGAGGTAGGGCAGCGTGACGGCGGCCGGGTCCGGGTCGCCGACCGGCGGGACGGGGTAGACGTGTGCGGCTGCGGCGTGGGCGGCGGTGTCGTCCGAGTCGAAGCGGACCGCCTCCGCGCCCGGGAGCCGGGTGGCCCGGCGGCTCGCGGCGCGGACGCGGTGGCCGGCGGCGACCAGCCGCGCCTCGGTACGGCTGCCGGTGGCTCCGTTGGCCGCGCACAGCGGGCGGCGTTCACGGCCGGAGTCCTAGGGACCGATGCGCCCTCGGCCCCGAACGCCCCTATGTGAGAGACAACTCACACCCGGCGCGAGAAAGTCGCGAGAGGTAGCGAGAAGTCGCGAAAGGTCGCGAGAAGTGAAGAACGCCACCCCCCGCGCCGGCGCACAACGGCGGAGACGCAAAGCGAAACGGTCGGCATCGTGATCACGATGCCGACCGTTCGTCGGTGCGCGAGGGGGGAGTTGAACCCCCACGCCCTTGCGGGCACTGGAACCTGAATCCAGCGCGTCTGCCTATTCCGCCACCCGCGCATTGGGTGTGTCTTCCGGCTCCGTCCCTTTCGGGCTGGCCCCTTCCGACATCCAGAACATTAGCACGTCGTACGGGGTGGGTTCACATCCCTTCCCGCCCGGCGGCCACACCCACCGGCCGCACCCACCGATCGCGCCCGCCACCGGCGCGGACCGCGCCGGTCACCCGCACCCCGGCGCCCGCCGCCTGCGCGTTCGCCCCGCTTCCCGCCATGTCTGTCGCCGCTTCCCGCCGCGTCTGTCGCTGCCTTCCGGCGGGTATCGCGGCCCTCCCGGCGCGCATACCGGCGCCTTCCCGGCGCGCGTATCAAGGTGACCCGGTTCACGTATCAACCTCGTACCGGTCCCGGGCATCTGCCCAGGAGGCGGGCCGGGTCCACAGCCGGGTGCGGGACACTGGTCTTAGCCCGCCTCTACGATCCATGGCAGCGTGAGTGCGTGCCGGGAGTTCGAAGGGGAGCCGCTGGGGGAACCGGCTGATTGCCGGACGCGTAGATACGATCAGTAAGCAGCACCAGCGGAACAGGCAGTACAGGCAAGGCAGCGGCTACACAGCAGGGCAACGCAACGACAGGGACGGAGGAGGTGCCCCATGGGAGTCCTGAAGAAGTTCGAGCAGCGTCTCGAAGGTCTGGTGAACGGCACCTTCGCCAAGGTCTTCAAGTCCGAGGTCCAGCCCGTGGAGATCGCCGGCGCACTCCAGCGTGAGTGCGACAACAACGCGACGATCTGGAACCGCGACCGGACCGTCGTACCCAACGACTTCATCGTGGAGCTGAGCACGCCGGACTACGAGCGGCTCAGCCCCTACTCCGGGCAGCTCGGCGACGAGCTGGCCGGCATGGTCCGCGACTACGCCAAGCAGCAGCGCTACACGTTCATGGGCCCGATCAAGGTCAATCTGGAGAAGGCCGACGACCTGGAC
>NZ_CM002285.1:4648253-4677218 GCF_000497445.1 Streptomyces roseochromogenus subsp. oscitans DS 12.976
AGCGGCCCCCGGCCGCGCCCACGAGCGGCGGGCAGACCCGCTACTGGATCGAGATCAACGGCACCCGCCACCAGATCTCCCGCGCGACGCTGGTACTGGGCCGCAGCACCGACGCCGACGTGCGGATCGACGACCCCGGCGTCTCCCGCCGGCACTGCGAGATCCGGACCGGAACGCCCTCGACGATCCAGGATCTCGGCTCCACCAACGGCATCGTGGTGGACGGGCAGCACACCACCCGCGCTACGCTCCGCGACGGCTCGCGGATCGTCGTGGGCAGCACCACCGTTATCTATAGGCAAGCCGAAGGGTGAAGCGGGGGCAATGTCAGAGCTGACCCTCACGGTCATGCGGCTGGGTTTCCTGGCCGTACTGTGGCTGTTCGTGATCGTGGCCGTGCAGGTCATCCGGAGCGACCTGTTCGGTACGCGCGTCACCCAGCGCGGATCCCGTAGGGAGGCCGGTCGCCAGCAGCAGGCGCCCCGGCAGCAGGCCGCCGCGCCCCCGCAGCCGCGCAGCCAGCAGCGGGGCCAGCAGAGCGGCGGCCGGCGCGGACGCAACGCCCCCACCAAGCTGGTCGTGACCGAAGGCACACTGACCGGCACCACGGTCGCGCTGCAGGGCCAGACGATCACTCTGGGCCGGGCACACGACTCCACGATCGTGCTGGACGACGACTACGCCTCCAGCCGTCATGCCAGGATCTACCCGGACCGCGACGGTCAGTGGATCGTCGAGGACCTCGGCTCCACCAACGGCACCTACCTGGACCGGTCCCGGCTGACGACCCCCACACCGATCCCGCTGGGCGCGCCGATCCGCATCGGCAAGACCGTCATCGAGCTGCGGAAGTAGTGCTACATCATGAGTGAGCGCGAGCGGAGCGAGCACGCAGCGGCAGGCCGCCCCCCGGCCGCCGACGCGCTCCCGACCGGAGGGTGGGCAGTGTGGCTCGACACGAGCGGCTGTACCCGGAGCCGACTGGCGAGGTGGGCATGAGTCTGTCACTGCGCTTTGCCGCCGGATCGCACAAAGGCATGATCCGGGAGGGCAACGAGGACTCCGGTTACGCCGGTCCCCGGCTGCTCGCGATCGCCGACGGCATGGGCGGCCAGGCGGCCGGCGAGGTCGCCTCCTCCGAGGTGATCTCCACCCTGGTCACACTCGACGACGACGTGCCCGGCTCCGACATCCTCACCTCCCTCGGCCAGGCCGTGCAGCGGGCCAACGACCAGCTGCGAGCCATGGTCGAGGAGGACCCGCAGCTGGAGGGCATGGGGACGACCCTCACCGCCCTGCTGTGGACCGGGCAGCGGCTCGGTCTCGTGCACGTCGGCGACTCCCGCGCCTATCTGCTGCGTGACGGAGTTCTCACCCAGATCACCCAGGACCACACCTGGGTGCAGCGGCTCGTCGACGAGGGCCGGATCACCGAAGAGGAAGCGACCACGCATCCGCAGCGGTCGCTGCTCATGCGCGCGCTCGGCAGCGGGGACCACGTCGAGCCCGACCTGTCCATCCGCGAGGTGCGGGCCGGTGATCGGTATCTCATCTGCTCCGACGGGCTGTCCGCGGTCGTCTCCCACCAGACCATCGAGGAGACCCTCGCCAGCTACCAGGGCCCGCACGAGACCGTGCAGGAGCTGATCCAGCTCGCGCTGCGCGGCGGCGGCCCCGACAACATCACCGTCATCGTCGCGGACGTGCTCGACCTGGACACCGGCGACACCATGGCCGGCCAGCTCTCCGACCAGCCGGTGGTGGTCGGCGCCGTCGCCGAGAACCAGCACCACCTGCACGACAACGGCATCATGCAGACCCCGGCCGGCCGCGCCTCCCACCTGGGCCGCCAGGCGCACGGGCACGGCGGCGGCGAGTTCGGCCCGCCCGGCTCCGGCGACACCACCGGGTACGTCCCGGCGGGCAGCTTCGGCGACTACGCCGACGGCGACTTCACCAAGCCGCGCGGCCGGGGCAAGTGGCTGAAGAGATCCCTCTACAGCGTCCTCGCCCTCGCCGTCATCGGCGGCGGCCTCTACGGCGGCTACCAGTGGACGCAGACGCAGTACTACGTCGGCGCCAAGGACGAGCACGTGGCGCTGTACCGCGGGATCAGCCAGGACCTGGCCTGGGTGTCGCTGTCGAAGGTGGAGAAGGACCACCCCGAGATCGAACTCAAGTACCTGCCGCCGTACCAGCAGAAGCAGGTGAAAGCCACGATCGCCGCGGGCGGTCTGCAGCAGGCCCAGGCGAAGATCGAGGCACTGTCCGTGCAGGCCTCCGCGTGCCGGAAGCAGGCGGAGCGCCAGTCCGCCGAGGCCGAGCGGAACGCGAAGACGGGGCAGGGCGAGGCCGGAGGCACCACGGGAACCAGCCGTACCGCCTTCACGTCCAAGGCGACACCGACCCCGCACCCATCCGGTTCGGCGCCCGCTACGAAGACCCCTTCGAAGCCGCCGTCCGCGTCCGCCACTCCGAACCCCGGCCCGAGCCTCTCCGAGGATGAGCAGAAGGTCGTCGATCAGTGCGGCAAGCAGTAGCCACGCCGCGAGAGGCCCTGTCACACGATGAGCAGTACGACTAACTCGCCGACGCATCACACCTCCACGATCGGCGCGATCGGCGCACCGAGCCGCCGCAACACCGAGCTGGCCCTGCTGGTCTTCGCCGTGGCCATCCCGGTGTTCGCCTACGCCAACGTGGGCCTGGCCATCAACAACCAGGTGCCCGCCGGGCTGCTGGCGTACGGCCTGGGCCTCGGTCTGCTGGCCGGCGTCGCCCATCTCGCCGTGCGGAAGTTCGCCCCCTATGCCGACCCGCTGCTGCTGCCGCTGGCGACGCTGCTCAACGGGCTCGGGCTCGTCGTCATCTGGCGGCTGGACCAGTCCAAGCTGCTGCAGTCGCTCAAGGGCTTCTCCCCGGCCGCGCCCCGCCAGCTGCTGTACACCGCGCTGGGCATCGCCCTGTTCGCCGTCGTGCTGATCTTCCTGAAGGACCACCGGGTCCTGCAGCGCTACACCTACATCTCCATGGCCGGCGCCCTGGTGCTGTTGCTCCTGCCGCTGGTGCCCGGCCTCGGGGCCGACATCTACGGCGCCAAGATCTGGATCAGGATCCCCGGCCTGGGCTCCCTCCAGCCCGGCGAGTTCGCGAAGATCATCCTCGCGGTCTTCTTCGCCGGTTACCTGATGGTGAAGCGCGACGCCCTGGCCCTCGCCAGCCGCCGCTTCATGGGCCTGTACCTGCCGCGCGGCCGCGACCTCGGTCCGATCCTGGTCGTCTGGGCGATGTCGATCCTCATCCTCGTCTTCGAGACCGACCTGGGCACGTCACTGCTGTTCTTCGGCATGTTCGTGGTCATGCTGTACGTCGCCACCGAGCGGACCAGCTGGATCGTCTTCGGTCTGCTGATGTCCGCGGTCGGCGCCGTCGGCGTGGCGAGCTTCGAGTCGCACATCCAGACGCGAGTCCAGGCCTGGCTCAACCCGATGCGCGAGTACGAGCTCAGCCGCCAGGTCACTCACGACGGCATCCTCCACTCCGACCAGCTGCAGCAGTCTCTGTGGGCGTTCGGCTCCGGCGGCACCCTGGGCACCGGCCTCGGCCAGGGCCACTCGGACCTGATCCGGTTCGCGGCCAACTCCGACTTCATCTTCGCCACCTTCGGCGAGGAGCTGGGGCTCGCCGGCATCATGGCGATCCTGCTGATCTACGGCCTGATCGTGGAGCGCGGCGTGCGCACCGCCCTCGCCGCCCGCGACCCGTTCGGCAAGCTGCTCGCCGTCGGCCTGTCCGGCGCCTTCGCACTGCAGGTCTTCGTCGTGGCCGGCGGTGTGATGGGCCTGATCCCGCTGACCGGTATGACCATGCCGTTCCTGGCCTCCGGCGGTTCATCCGTGCTGGCCAACTGGGCGCTGATCGGCATCCTGATCCGCATCAGCGACACCGCCCGCCGCCCGGCGCCCGCCCCCGCGACCAACCCCGACGCCGAGATGACCCAGGTGGTCCGCCCGTCATGAACAAGCCCCTGCGCCGGATCGCGATCTTCTGCGGCCTCCTCGTGCTGGCCCTGCTGATCCGCGACAACTACCTCCAGTACGTCAAGGCCGACCAGCTGGCGAGCCAGAAGGACAACCGCCGGGTCGCCATCCAGCGTTACGCGCACCCGCGCGGCGACATCATCGTCGACGGCAACCCGATAACCGGCTCCGCCGTGTCCAAGAGCGGTGACTTCAAGTACAAGCGCACCTACAAGGACGGCCCCCTGTGGGCCCCGGTGACCGGCTACTCCTCGCAGGCTTTCGACGGCAGCCAGCTGGAGAAGATCGACGACGGCATCCTCACCGGCACCGATGACCGGCTCTTCTTCCGCAACACCCTCGACATGATCACGGGCAAGCCGAAGCAGGGCGGCAATGTCGTCACCACGCTGAACGCGGCCGCGCAGAAGGCGGCGTACGACGGGCTGGCCAAGCAGGGCGGCAAGGGCGCGGTCGTCGCCCTGGAGCCTTCCACCGGCAAGATCCTGGCGATGGCCTCCTACCCGTCGTACGACCCCTCGTCCTTCTCGGGCTACTCCGACAGCGACGCCAAGGCCTGGAACAGCCTGAGGGACGACAAGGCCGACCCGATGCAGAACCGGGCGCTGCGCGAGACCTACCCGCCGGGCTCCACGTTCAAGGTGGTCACCGCGGCGGCCGCGCTGGAGAACGGGCTGTACAAGTCGGCCGACGAGAAGACGAACTCGCCGCTGCCCTGGACCATGCCGGGCACCACGACGCAGCTGAAGAACGAGGGCAACATCCCCTGCGAGAACGCCACCCTGCGGACCGCGCTGCAGTACTCCTGCAACACCGTCTTCGGCAAGATCGGCGCCGACCTCGGCAACGACAAGATGCTGGCCGAGGCCAAGAAGTTCGGCTTCGACTCCGAGCAGTTCACGCCGGTCCGCTCCAACGCCTCGGTGTTCTCGGACAACATGAACCAGTCGCAGACCGCGCTGTCCTCCATCGGCCAGTACAACACCGCCGCGACCCCGCTGCAGATGGCCATGGTCGCCTCGGCGGTCGCCAACGACGGCAAGCTGATGAAGCCGTACATGGTGGACAAGCTCCAGTCGTCCAACCTCGACACCGTCGAGCAGACCGAGCCGCAGGAGATGAGCCGGCCGCTGTCGTCGGAGAACGCGCAGATCCTGCAGTCGATGATGCAGACGGTGGTCGAGAAGGGCACCGGTACGAACGCCAAGATCGACGGCGTCACCGTCGGCGGCAAGACGGGTACCGCGCAGCACGGTGTGGCGAACAGCGCCAACCCTTACGCGTGGTTCCTCTCCTACGCCAAGCTGTCCGACGGCAGCTCGCCGGTCGCCGTGGCCGTGGTCATCGAGGACGAGAGCGCCAACCGCGACGACATCTCGGGTGGCGGCCTGGCGGCGCCCATCGCGAAGAACGTCATGCAGGCGGTCATCCAATCGAAGAAGTGACCCCCGTCACGTCTCCTTCACATCGTTGCACGTTGCGATACCGGTCCTGTATCGGGTTGCGGGCTTGGCCAGGTCACACAAAGCGAGCCGGGTACGGTAGGCCCGGACGGCAGCCTCCGGCGGCGCACGACGGTGCGCGGCCGGGACCGACGGAGAGGGCTGGTAGGTAGCTATGGAAGAGCCGCGTCGCCTCGGCGGCCGGTACGAACTGGGCCAGGTGCTCGGTCGTGGTGGCATGGCGGAGGTCTACCTCGCGCATGACACCCGGCTCGGCCGCACCGTGGCAGTGAAGACCCTGCGCGCCGACCTGGCACGCGACCCTTCCTTCCAGGCCCGGTTCCGCCGGGAGGCCCAGTCGGCCGCCTCGCTCAACCATCCCGCGATCGTCGCGGTCTACGACACGGGCGAGGACTACATCGACGGGGTCTCCATCCCGTACATCGTGATGGAGTACGTCGACGGCTCCACGCTCCGTGAGCTTCTTCACAGTGGCCGCAAGCTGCTGCCCGAGCGGGCCATGGAGATGACGATCGGCATCCTCCAGGGTCTGGAGTACGCCCACCGCAACGGCATCGTCCACCGTGACATCAAGCCGGCCAACGTCATGCTGACCCGCAACGGCCAGGTCAAGGTGATGGACTTCGGCATCGCCCGTGCCATGGGCGACGCCGGCATGACCATGACGCAGACGGCGGCAGTCATCGGCACGGCCCAGTACCTCTCGCCGGAGCAGGCGAAGGGCGAGCAGGTCGACGCCCGCTCGGACCTGTACTCGACGGGTTGTCTCCTCTACGAGCTGCTGACGGTCCGCCCGCCCTTCGTCGGCGACTCCCCCGTGGCCGTGGCCTACCAGCACGTCCGCGAGGAGCCCCAGGCACCGTCGGTCTTCGACCCCGAGATCACCCCCGAGATGGACGCGATCGTCCTGAAGGCGCTGGTCAAGGACCCGAACTATCGCTATCAGTCGGCCGACGAGATGCGCGCCGACATCGAGGCCTGCCTGGACGGCCAGCCGGTCGCGGCAACGGCCGCGATGGGCGCGGTGGGCTACGGCGGCTACCCCGACGACCAGCCGACGACGGCCCTGCGCCCGGACGCCGGCGGCGGAGCGACCACGATGCTCCCGCCGATGAACCCGGACGACGGCGGCTACGGCTACGACGAGAGCCCGGGCCGCCGCGGCCGGCAGCAGAAGAAGTCCCACACCTCCACGATCCTGCTGGTGGTCGCGGGCATCCTGGTCCTGATCGGCGCGATCCTGATCGGCAAGTGGGTGGCGAGCGGCACCAACACCGCGGACAAGCCGTTCGGGGCCCCCAACTTCGTCGACCAGACCTACGCCGACGCCCAGAAGATGGCCACCAACTCGGACCTGAAACTGGCGCCCCCGACCCGGCAGCCCTGTGACAACGAGCCCAAGGGCAGAGTCTGCTCGCAGGACCCCAAGGCCGGGACAGACGTGAAGAAGGGCGACACGATCAACCTGGTGGTGTCGACGGGGGCGCCGAAGGTGGACGTGCCGGACGTCCGCGGACTCCAGTTCGACCAGGCCCAGTCCCAGCTGGAGGGCAAGGGCTTCAAGGTCGAGAAGCAGACCCAGGTCTCGACTCAGCCACCGGGCGTGGTCATCACCCAGGATCCGCAGGGCGGCACGAGCCAGCAGAAGGGCACCACGATCACCCTCACGGTCGCCAAGGCCGAGGACAAGGTGACCATCCCCGGTGACCTCGTCGGCAAGTCCTGCGACGACGCGAAGTCCGAGCTGCAGCAGCTGGGCCTGGTGCCGGGCGACTGCACGGAGACCCCCACCGCCGACCAGGCTCAGGACGGCAAGGTCCTGTCGACCAACCCGGGGGCGGGCCAGCAGGTGGGGAAGAACACGCCGGTCACGATCAACGTCGGCAAGTTCCAGGGTGGCCAGCCGCAGGGCCAGGTACCGAACGTCGTGGGCAAGACCCTGAAGCAGGCCGAGCAGATCTTGCAGCAGAGCGGCTACACGCAGATCACGGTCACCGGACCGGGCGACGACAAGGCACGGGTCATCCAGCAGACCCCGACAGCGGGAACCCAGGCCGACCCGAGCACCACCCAGATCGCCCTGACCACCCTCGACATCGGCGGCGGCGGCAACGGCGGCGGCGGCTTCCTCGGCGGTAACAACGGCTGACGCCCCGCACAGAACAAGACGAGTGGGCCCCTGCCGGGACTGCCTGGCAGGGGCCCACTCATGAGTTCAGCCGGATTGATCGCACTGCAGTGCCCCTACCGATCGTGTCTTCATATGACACGGCTCGTTGATCGGGTGGGGTGGGGGATACGGGTCTCTGCCCCGGCCAGGTGGCCACGACCGAGCCGAAGGGGCAGAACGTGATCAACGAATCGGTGCTGCTGGAGTCGAAGACACTGCGCGGCAGCGTGCTGGACCGCACGGAAGTGCTGGATCGAGTGAAGACGCTGTCGCTGTTACCGGACGAGATGCATGTGACGACGGCGATGGTGGCGGCGTACTTCGGCGTCACGGTCGAAGCCATCCGCGCCCTCGTGCACGACCACCGTGCAGAGCTGGAAGGGAACGGATACCGAGTTCTGACAGGTACAGAACTGAGTGACTTCAAGCAACTCAGTGGGATCCAGTCCCGCACCGGGTCCCTCGCGCTCTTCCCCCGCCGTGCTGTCCTCAACGTCGCCATGCTCCTCCGCGACAGCGAAGTCGCACGTCAGGTGCGTGTGTACCTCCTAGACATGGAATACCTGGCTCGTACCCAGCCTGTGGAAAACCCGGTTCCCACAGCCCCGATCTCCCTCGACGACCGCATCGATCAACGCATCACCCACATCCTCGGCAAGACAGTCGTACCGATGTTCAACGCCCTGATCGAAACGTCGGGCGAGCACCGCAAGGAGCTGATCGCTCTCCGGGCCGGAGTCCAGCGCATCGAGCGACGGCTCCACCAGCACCACGCCCGGCTGCAGAGGCTCGAAGGGGTACGGGAGGACCGGCCCGCCGTCGGAGTCATGGCCGCCATGGACGCCATGAACGGCCGCACGTTCGAGCATCACATCGCCGAGTTGCTGCGCCGTGACGGATGCACCGATGTCGTCGTGCAGGGCGGTCACGGAGACCGGGGCGTCGACATCATCGGGCTCACAGCCGACGGGCGACGCCTTGTCGTCCAGTGCAAGAGGTTCGCGCCCTACCTCAACATCACCAGCCCTGACGTGCAGAAGTTCGTCGGGGCTGCCAAGGTTCTGTACAGCGCAGAGGTGGCACTCTTCGTGGCAACCTGCCCCTTCACACGCGACGCCCTGAACATCGCCGCCGAGGCGGGGATCACCGCCGTACACCGTGGGGTGCTGGAGGAGTGGAGCGCCGGAGAACCGCTGAAGGTCCTGGAGTAGGTACGGCCCCACACAAATGAGGCCCGAAGTCGCAAGAGAAAGTTGCGGCTTCGGGCCTCCGTCATCCTAGCGCTGCAGCTCCTCCGGCGGAGTCCGCTCGCTGTCCACCTTCTCCACCCGCACCAGTTCCCCCCACACCACATACCGGTACTCCGACGTGTACACAGGCGTGCACGTCGTCAGGGTGATGTAGTGGCCCGGCTTCCGCTTGCCGGATTCCTTCGGGACGGACGAGAGGACGTTGACGTCGTACTTCGAGGTCTGCGGAAGGATCGAGAAGACCTTGTAGACGTACCAGTCGTCCCGTGTCTCGAAGACGATCGGGTCACCCTTCCTCACCTTGTCGATGTTGTGGAACTTGGCGCCGTGACCGTCGCGGTGGGCGGCCAGGGCGAAGTTTCCGGTCTTGCCGGTGGTGGGGAGCGTGGCCTTGACCGGGTCCAGGTAGTAGCCGGCCACACCGTCGTTGAGGACGTCCGTGCCCGTGCCCTTCTCGACCAGGACCACGCCGTTCTTCATCGACGGCACATGCAGGAAGCCGATGCCGTCCTTGGTGTCCAGCGCGCCCGGACCGGAGTCCGTCGTCCGCGCCCAGTGCTGGCGGATCTTGTCGGCCCGATGGTCCGCCTTACGGTCCGCTATCACATTCGTCCACCAGAGGGAGTAGACGACGAAGAGGGCGAGCAACAGGCCCGCCGTGATGAGGAGTTCACCGAAGACACTGACCGTCCTCGCGATCCGGCCCAGGCGCCGGCCGGGCGGGGCGGGACTCGGGTCGGACGCGTCCGTGTGTTCTGCGGTGTCGTCGGTGGTCGCTGCCACAGTTTCCTCTGCCCCTACTCGCTGAGCCCTACTCGATGAGCGCGTCCGGCTTGCCCTTGCTGCGCGGGCGTTCCTCGACCATCTTGCCCCAGACCACCAACCGGTACTTGCTGGTGAACTCCGGCGTGCACGTGGTCAGGGTGATGTAACGGCCGGGTTGGGTGAATCCCGAGCCCGGCGGAACCGGGTCCAGCACACTCGTGTTGGTCGGCGAGGTCACCGGCAGCGTCCTGGTCACCTTGTACACGAAGTACTCGTCCTGCGTCTCGACCACGACCGCGTCACCGGGCTTGAGCTTGTTGATGTACCGGAACGGTTCACCATGCGTGTTGCGGTGCGCGGCCAGACCGAAGTTACCGGTCTTCGCGTCGGGCATCGCCGTCTTCAGCGGAGCCTCGCCGTAGTGCCCGACCATGCCCTTGTTGAGCACCTTCTCGGTGCTGACGCCCTCCGCGATCGGCGCGACCACGTCCAGCTTGGGGATGTGCAGTATGGCGAAGCCCTGCCCCGGCGCGAAGACACCCGGGTTGCGCTTCCCGCTCGCCCAGTCGTCCTGCAACTGGTGCGCCTCGCTGCCCGCCTGCGCCTGGGCACGGACATTGGTCCACCACAGCTGATAGGTGACGAACAGCAGCATCAGCACACCGGTGGTGATGAACACCTCGCCGATCACCCGGCTCGCGATGACGGACGGGCTCGCTTTGCGCAGCCGCGCCTGCCGCCGCGCCTCCACCCGGGACAGCGGCCGCCCGGACTCCGCGTCCGCCGACGATGTCCCGGCGGGCGCCGCCTCCCGGCCACCGCCGCCATGGCGCCCGCCGCGCCGCTTGGCGGCCTTTCTGCGGGCGGCACGGCCACCGGTTGCGGGTCCAGTGGCCAAGGAGGCGGAAGAGGCCGCAGCGGCGCGTATGGGCTCGCTCTCCGGGCCTGGCGCCGCACCGGGCATCCGCAGCGCCATCGTCTCGTCGTCCAGGGGAGTCCGAGGCCGGTACGGGTCGCCTTCGTATGGGGCGCCTTCGTATGGGGCGCCCTCGTACGGGGCGTCTTCGTACGGATCGTCATACGACGCCTCGTACGACCCCGGGTGCACGGCTCCCGCCGCGTCCCAGTCCCCAAGCGCACCGGAAGCCTCGTACGACTGATCCCCGTACGAGGCATCGGTCTCGCGCTCCGGGCGCAGCGCGGTCACGCCGTGGCCCTGCCCACCACCGGGGCGAGCCCCGCCGACCTCGCCACGGCACCCTGGTCTCCGCACTCCACCAGCCAGTTGGCCAGCATCCGGTGACCATGCTCGGTCAGCACCGACTCGGGGTGGAACTGCACGCCCTCGACCGGGAGTTCCCGGTGGCGCAGGCCCATGATGATGCCGTCGTGGGTGCGGGCGGTCACTTCCAGCTCGGCCGGGACCGTCGCCGGCTCGGCGGCCAGGGAGTGGTAGCGGGTCGCCGTGAAGGGCGAGGGCAGACCGGCGAAGACGCCCTTGCCCTCATGCTCCACCAGCGAGGTCTTGCCGTGCAGCAGCTCGGGCGCCCGGTCCACCACACCGCCGTACGCCACCTGCATCGACTGCATACCGAGGCAGACACCGAAGACCGGCACCCCGGTCGCGGCGCAGTGGCGGACCATGTCCACACACACGCCCGCCTCCTCCGGCGTCCCCGGGCCGGGTGAGAGCAGCACGCCGTCGAAGCCGTCCTGGGCGTGCGCCGTCGACACCTCGTCATTGCGCAGTACCTCGCACTCGGCGCCCAGCTGGTACAGGTACTGGACGAGGTTGAAGACGAAGCTGTCGTAGTTGTCGACTACGAGAATCCGCGCACTCACTGGTTGTCCACCGTCACATCGTTGAAGGGAAGCAGCGGTTCGGCCCACGGGAAGACGTACTGGAAGAGCACGTAGATCACGGCCAGGATCAGTACGAGCGAGAGGAGCGCCTTCAGCCACACGTTCCCCGGCAGATGCCGCCAGATCCAGCCGTACATGCCGTTCCTTCCGTATCCCCACGGCACCGGACTCACGCCGTTCGCCCACCAGACTAACGGCGCAGAGCCCTCGGTTCGCCTGCCTCCACAGACTGGGTGGAGTCCAGGTGCGCCCAGACGATCAGCCGGTGACTGTGCCCCCATTCCGGATCGCACGTGGTCAGCGTCAGATACCGGCCGGGACGCGTATACCCGGACTTACGTGGCACAGGGTCGATCACCTCAACGTCCGTCGGCACGGTTTTGTAGGGCCCTTTGTCGATCCGATACGTGAACCAGGTCGTCCCGTCCGTGAGGACGACGGCGTCCCCGGAACGCAGCTCCGGGAAGTCCTTGAACGGATCACCGTAGGTGCGCCGGTGACCGGCCACCGCGAAGTTCCCCTCCTGGCCGAGCTGCGCGGTGCCCGCGTAGTGGGCGAGGCCCTTCGCCAGCACGTCCCGGCCGGTGCCCTCCAGGACGGGCTTGTTCCACGTGAAACCGAACCGCGGGATGTACATGATCGCGAAAGCCTTGCCGTAGTGGTACGGCGCCGGACTCGCCGTGGCGGCCGTCTGCCCGCCCGAAGAGCCCCCCGCGGCGGCCGCCGGCTGCATGCTCCCCTTGGACCACTGCCGGTGCAGCTGGTCGATCTGGTCGTTCATGGCACCCTCGGCCCGCACACCCGTCCAGAACAGCACATAAGCGACAAAGAGCACGATCAGGGTGCCAACGGTGATGCACAGCTCGCTGACGGTCCGGACGATCACGCGCACCGGCGCCTCCGGTTACGGACGGCTGACGGATGGCTACTGCACGGGCTTCGCGTAGTGCAGATCCACTGTGCCCGAGTAGCCGGGAAGAGTCACCGTCCCGTCGTCGGTGACTTTCCAGCCGAGACCGTAGACATTGACGTACACCATGTAGGTCTGGATCGCCTTGCTCGCCGCGAGCGACTGCTGCAGCTTGTCCGGGTCCCCGATCGCCGTGATCCTGTACGGCGGTGAGTAGACGCGACCCTGAAGGATCAGCGTGTTGCCGACGCAGCGCACCGCGCTGGTGGAGATCAGCCGCTGGTCCATGACCTTGATGCCCTGGGCGCCGCCCTGCCACAGGGCGTTCACCACGGCCTGCAGATCCTGCTGGTGGATGACCAGGTAGTCGGGCTGCGGCTCGGGATAGCCGGGGAGCTTGGCGGTGGCGTTGGGCGGGGCGTCGTTCAGGGTGACGGTGAGGCCGTGGCCGGTCAGCTTCTGGGTGCCGGCGCTCTGCTCCAGACCGGTGAGTTTGCGGTCCTGCGCCTTGGTGCTGCCGTCGTCGCTCTCGGCGAGGGACTCCACGCTCCCGCGCAGGGCCGCGTTGGACTCGTCCAGCTCCTTGTTCTTGCGGCTGCGCTGCTGGATCAGGTCGGACAGCTTCAGCAGGGACCCGTCCTGGCGGATGTCCGTGCCCTTGGCCGTGTTGAAGCTGGTGATGAAGAGGAGCCCCGCGAGCGCGAAGACGGCCGCCGTGAGCATCCGCACAGGGCGGAAACCCGGCCGGCGGCCCGGGCCGGAGCCCGTTGATTGCGTCCCGGGGGAGTCGGCAGAATTGCTCAACGGACCCTTATCTCCTTCAGCGCCACGGAAGCACTACGCTAACGGACGCCCGGGGGAGCACACAGAGTCGTCATCTTGGGCACTAGTACGCTGCCCCGAGCCCGACCAGTTACCTGCGCGGCCACGCAGCGCATCGACAGGAGAGACCCTCGTGCCGAAGTCACGTATCCGCAAGAAGGCCGACTACACGCCGCCGCCCGCCAAGCAGGCGCAGGCGATCAAGCTGAACAGCCGTGCCTGGGTCGCGCCCGTCATGCTGGCCATGTTCATCATCGGCCTGGCCTGGATCGTCGTCTTCTATGTGACGGACGGCTCGCTGCCCATCGACGCCCTGGACAACTGGAACATCGTGGTCGGCTTCGGCTTCATCGCCGCCGGCTTCGGTGTCTCCACGCAGTGGAAGTAGCTCTACCCAGAGTTATCCACCGAGTTATCCACAACCTTGGGAAAAGAAAGACGATCTGTGGATAACCCATCGAGGGTTGACGCCGGTGTGACTGACCTACCGGCCCTCATACACCTGTTCGCCCCCTGTTCGACCTGCGGAAACACATCCGAGCGACAGGGGGCACAGCTGTGCGCGCACGGCATGCACAAGATCCGGCACGGGCTGTGGACAACGGTTCGGTATCAGCTGCGGGTCAGGTGAGCTGAGTGGTCCTGACCAGCGTGAGCACCACCACGACGGCGAGTACGAGCGCACAGGTGCCGTACTGGACCAGCGTGCGCCGCTCGCGCGGGGCGTGGACCATCGCGTAGCCGACGGCGACACCGGCGACGAGTCCGCCGATGTGGGCTTGCCAGGCGATGTTGAAGCCCGGGTAGAAGGTGATGATCAGGTTGATCACCAGCAGGCCGATGAGCGGGCGCAGGTCGTAGTTGAGCCGGCGCATCAGTACGCCGGTCGCGCCGAAGAGGCCGAAGATCGCTCCGGAGGCGCCGAGCGAGGGTGCGTTGGGCTCGGCGAGCAGATAGGTGAGCGCGCTGCCGGCCAGGCCCGAGGCGAAGTACAGCGCGAGATAGCGGGCGCGGCCGAGGGCCGCTTCCAGGGGGCCGCCGATCCACCACAGGCTGAGCATGTTGAACAGGATGTGGCTGAAGTTGGTCGGCGAGTGCAGGAACATCGAGGTGAGCAGGCGGTAGTACTGCCCCTCGGCGACGCCCTCGACGGGGCCGAACAGGGAGAACTGGGCCCGGCCGATCAGCTCGTACTGGTTGGTGAGGGTGTCGCCCACGGAGAGCTGTGCCAGGAAGACGGCGAGGTTGACGCCGATCAGGATCTTGGTGAGCAGCCGGGGGTCGGCCGTGACCGTGCCGCCGGCGAGGGTGCGTGGCTGGGATGCGGTCGGGGCGTGTCCGGTGCCGCTGCCGGCGCGCACGCATGCGGGGCATTGGAAGCCGACGGAGGCGCTGACCATGCACTCGGGGCAGATGGGGCGCTCACAGCGGGTGCAGCGCACACCGGTCTCGCGGTCCGGGTGCCGGTAGCACACGGGCGTGCGGTGGGCGTCGTGTGCGGCGGCTGCGGCCTCGTCCATCTGTTCCCCTTGCTCGTCGTGGGCCCTGTCCCTGGTAATGCCCCGCCCCGCTCATCCTTGGTACGGACGAGCGGGGCGTTTGGTTCCCGGCGGGGTGGGCTCAGCTCTCGCGCGTCTCGACGACGACCGACTCGATGACGACGTCCTTGACGGGACGGTCGTTGCGGGGGTTGGTCTGTGTGCCGGCGATGGCGTCGACGACCTTCTGGCTGGCCGGGTCGGTGACCTCGCCGAAGATGGTGTGCTTGCGGGTCAGCCAGGTCGTCGGGGAGACGGTGATGAAGAACTGGGAGCCGTTGGTGCCCGGGCCGGCGTTGGCCATGGCCAGCAGGTAGGGCTTGTTGAAGCCGAGGTCCGGGTGGAATTCGTCCTTGAACTGGTAGCCGGGGCCGCCGGTGCCGTTGCCCAGCGGGTCGCCGCCCTGGATCATGAAGCCGCTGATGACACGGTGGAAGATCGTGCCGTTGTAGAGCGGCGCGTTGGTCTTCGCGCCGGTCTCGGGGTTCGTCCACTCGCGTTCGCCCTGGGCCAGCTCGACGAAGTTCCTGACCGTTTCCGGCGCGTGGTTCGGGAAAAGCTGGACCACGATGTCGCCGTGGTTGGTCTTCAGGGTGGCGTACAGCTGCTCGGCCACGATCTGCCTTCCGTTGTCTTTCTGTGACTCCCCGATCCTCGCACGGCCGGGGAGGTACGTCGCCTGGCGGCCATGAGTTGCGCCCGGAAGGCAGCGCTGGGCGGGGTTTCGTGGCAGTGTCGATGGCAGGCTCGGGTTGTCCGTGATTCATCCGGAATCGAGCTGAAGGGAGCGGTCGGCACCCATATGCCCGCTCTCGCATGCCGCGCGGAACGTTGGCAGGCATGATCCGTAAAAGGGTGGAAAGTCGAAATACCGTACGCCACCGAGGAGGAGGAACCCGTGACCCGCATCGACAGCGTGCGCGCCGCGACCGGCTCGGCGAAGGACAGCGTGCTGCACGCCGCGGAAGTGGTGGCGCCTTACGCCGACACGGCCAAGGAGCGTGCCGCGCTCTACGCGCAGGAGGCACGCGTACGGCTGGCCCCCGTGATGTCGCAGGCCGCCGAACAGGCCCGCGTGCAGTACGACGCCCGGCTCGCCCCGCGGCTGGAGCAGGCGCGTGCGCATGTGCCGCCGAAGATGGACCTGGCGGCGCAGGAGGCCGCGGTCCGCGCCCGCAAGGCCGCCCGGCAGGCCGCCGTGTACTCGCGTCCGAGGATCGAGCAGGCTGTGGCGGCGGCCGGTCCGGTCCGTGACGAGGCCGCCGCGCGGGGCGCCGCCGCGCTGGCCGCGCTGCGTGGTCAGGTCTCGGCGGAGGAGATCCAGAAGCTGGCCCGCAGGAATGCGCGCCGGTGCCGGGCCGGCCGCGCGGCGAAGGCGCTGGTGCTGCTGGCCGCGCTGGCCGGTGGTGCCTTCGCGGCCTGGAAGTGGTGGGACAAGCAGGCCAACCCGGACTGGTTGGTCGAGCCGCCCGCCGCGACGGAGGTACCCGAGTCGGGCGGCCGGCTCAGCTCGGTGGACGGCAGTGGCACCTCGGCGCTGGACCCGGAGGTTCAGGCGAAGCAGGCCGAGGAGGACGCGGCGGACCAGGACGACCAGTAGGGCGCAACGCCGCTGGGGGTGCCCCCACGCCGACGGTACCTCTGTGTACGGCCTCCGTACGGCCTCCGTGTACACACGCGGAGGCCGTACTGGGTGCGCGTATGCGGCTGGTCGGAGTGACGGCGCCCGTGCCGCGGGGGTCGACTGATCCGGGTTGTACAGGAGCGAGGAGCTGGAGGAGCTGAACTACGGTGTGTCCTCGATCTCCAGCAGGCGGCAGTGGGCGAGGACTTCGGGGTCCGCCTTCCCTCCACCAGCACGTCCTGGAGGCCCGCCTCGGCCCTCACCCCGCGTTCTGGGCAGGCCTGTTGGTCTGCCACTCGGTGACGCGCCTGATGATGAGGATGACCAGGACACCGGCTGCCAGGGTGAGCACCGTGAGCAGGGTGGACATGTTCGCGTTGGCCAGTACGTCCTGCTCGGAAGCCTCCTGCGAGGCCATGCGCCATTGGATCGGCTTCACGACGAACAGCGCGACCGCGTACAGCACCCACCAGGTCTTGATCAGGGCGACGGGGGCGGGCCGCCGGGGGGCGCTGGCCTGCCAGATGTCCGACACCACCTGGTATGGAAACCACAGGTTGGCCACGGGTGACAGCCAGGCGCCGATCACCCAGCCCCGGGAGCGGCGATGCGCGGCGGCACCGCCGGTCAGCTCGGCGTTGATCCGCGCCCGCCACAGCCACACGAGAAACGCCACGCCGGCCGCTCCCCCGACCAGGAACAGCGACCATGTCCCCAGCAGCGTGGTGAAGGTACCGGAATCGGCGGCCTCGACGTCCGCGAGTGTCGCCCTCCCGGCCAGGAAGTCGTGGACGACGACGTAGTCGCGCCAGTTGTGCACCGCGACCAGTACCTCACGCACGAGTTCCAGTGAGATCAGCAGCGTCGCCGCCGTGGCCGCACCGGTCACCGGACGGTACGTCTCCGTGCCGGCCGGGCTCACGCCCGTCGACGTGCCCTGCTGTGGACCTTCCATGATTCCTCCTTGGCGCTACCCGGGATCGAGCAGCAGCAGAGTGCGGAACATCAGCCAGCCCAGCAGGCCCAGGACGATGACCAGCAGGACGCCTCTCCACAGCGATGCCTGCGCCGCGAAGTTGGCCCGCCAGGTCATCGTCCGCTTGCGGAGCCCCACCGCCGCCAGGGCGGCCTTCATGGCGCGGACCTCTCGGTAGACGGACGTGTACACGACCATGGACGCCACGCCGAGCCGTTCGGCGAGGGCCGCGAGGCGCGCGCGCACGCCCCGCCGGGTGGTGGCGCCCACCGGGTGGACGTGGGGTGTCCACTCGGGGTCGAAGGTGATGACGGCTGAGATCGAGGAGTTCGAGGAAATCGGGGAGCCGCCCGCGACCGTCTTGTCCAGCCGGGCCGGGGTCGGCAGATGCTCGTCCAGCCGTTCGGCCACGCCCGGCAGCCCGGCCGGCACCATCAGGACGAGCTTCCGCGCGGGCTGGGTGGCGCAGGCCTGCTCGACCTCCCACCAGAGCCCGTCGCCCAGGCCCAGGCGCAGCACGATGAGCCGGGACAGTTCCATCAGCCGCAGGACCACGGGCTGCCAGTCGTCGCGCGGCAGATAGAACCGCGCCGCCCCCAGCCGCGGCAGCGGCTCCTCGGGCATTCCTACCGCGATCACCGGGCCCACGGCGCCCAGCGCCGCCGCGAGTTGTTCCTCCCGCGAATGGACGTTGACCGGCATCCCGTCGTCGACCTGCGCGGTGGTGGCGTCATCGGCGAAGCTGCGCAGGTAGAGCACGGGTGTACGGCCGTCGGCCAGCAGCGCCTGGGCCGCGCTGCGCACCGAGCGCGGACGGGAGCGGCGCAGGATCAGTAGTCCCGCTCCCAGCGTGGCCAGCCCGCACGGCAGGAGGAGGAGCTGCGCCACCAGCGGCTGCTTGTAGCCCTCCCGCTCCGCCATGCTGACGGCGAAGAAGCCCGTCGCGAACAGCCCGTATCCGACGCCGCTGGCCGCCAGGAACACCGGCCTGCGCCACCACGGCTGACGCGGGGCGAACCGGCTGACCAGGCCGACGATGTCGGCGGCTCCCGCGCGGCGGTGACGCCGTAGCCAGCATGTTGGTACGGCGAGCGCCCCGGCGGCCACCGCCCACCACAGCGCGGCTGTGCCCGATGAGCCGAGGTCCCGCTCAAGGACCGCCCGGTCCTTCTCCACCCGTGCCGCGAGTCCGGCGGCACGCTCGCGGGCGAGGGAGCTCTTGCCCTCGCGGGCTTCACGGGCGGCGGTGAGCACGGCGGACCGGCTCTCCCCCGACGGGGCGTTGTCCTCGAACCACGCCTCCCCCTCCCGGATCCCGGCGCGCGCGGACGCGTCCCCGGCGGCGTAGCGGTCCAGCGCGGTGACGAAGGCGGCGGCTCGCGCGGGGGCGTCACGGGAGCGGTCCCGGGCCCGCAGATCCAGGCCGGCGCCGACCGCCAGCTGCAGCGCGACGTAGCCCGTGACGACCGCGCTCACCATGACCAGCCGACCGAACATCCGCAACCGGGAGGACACCCCCGCCCCACCCCCCCTCACCTCATGTGACCACCGCCCCGCGTGTGACCACCGCCCCGCCCCACAGGCTGATGCTCCACAGCCACGCACCGCAAGGCGGTCACAGCTCCAAGTAAGGCCCCATCACCCGGATTTCATCGATATTTCATGGCTCACGCGAGGGCCGGCCAGGACCGGCGGCTGCGGCGGGGAGCCAGGGCACAGCGCCGCGGATCGTCCTGAGCCGAGCCGTTGTGACCCGGACGCCCGGCCTTCCGCCGCCTACACTGGGTCGGCACATCGGTGTCGGCTGTGTAGAGGGCTGGACGGGAGAGGACAGTGACGGGGAACGTCGGTGGTTTCGAGGATCCGTCCGCCGAGGTTCTCGGCGAGGCGGCCGCCGCGTTCGGTCTGCTGGCCTCCGCCGCCCGGCTGCACCTGATGTGGGCGCTGTCGCAGGGCGAGAGCGACGTCACGCATCTCGCCGCCCGGGTCGGCGGAGCGTTGCCCGCGGTCAGCCAGCATCTGGCCAAGCTGAAGCTGGCCGGGCTCGTGAACTGCCGCCGCGAGGGCCGACGGCAGGTCTACTACGTCGGCGACCCGGACGTCGTCACCGTGGTGCGGGTGATGGTCGGGCAGTTGACGGCGCGGTCGCAGCACGCCCTCGCGCCGGTGCGCGAGCTGCGCGGGACCGGTGGCTGAGTCCACCGCGGCCTCGGGACAGGACGCCGGGACGCCCGGCCCGTCGGCCGTACACGCACCCCGGGGGCTGTCCGCTCCGACCGTGCTGGAGACGTTGCGCCGGCTGGACAGCGGGCCGCGCGGGCTGACCGAGGCGCAGGCCGAGGAGCGGCTGGCCCGGCTGGGGGAGAACATCGGCCCCGCCTGGCGCGCGGCCTCCTGGCCGCGGCTGCTCCTGCGCAGCCTGCGGGACCCGTTCACCGCGGTGCTGGCGTGTCTCGGGCTCGTCTCGGCGGCCGTCCTGGCCTGGAGCACTGCCTCGGTGATCCTGCTGCTCGTCGTGGTGAGCTGCGTCCTGCGGGCCTCCGGGGAGCACCGGGCCGACCGGTCCACGGCCGCGCTGCGCGAGCTGGTCGCCACCACCGCCACCGTGCTCCGGCGGGCCGACGAGGAGGCCGCACCGGCGACTCGCGAGTTGCCCGTGGCCGAGCTGGTCCCCGGCGACGTGATCCGGCTGGGGCCGGGCGACCTGGTCCCGGCGGACGTACGGCTGTTGCGGGCGAGCGGCCTGGCTGTGCACCAGGCCGCTCTGACGGGGGAATCCGCGCCCGTCGCCAAATCGGCCGACGACCTGCCTCGCGCGGCCGGCGGCGGGCTGTTCGATCAGCCGCAGCTCTGTTTCCAGGGCGGCAGCGTGGCCTCCGGCAGTGCCACCGCGGTCGTCACGGCGACCGGTGCGCACACCCGGTTCGCCGCGGCTCACGAGGGCCGGGCCGGCCGGCCGGAGGCGAGTGCCTTCGACCGTTCCGTCCACGGCATCTCCTGGATCCTGATCCGGTTCATGCTGCTGACTCCGCCGCTGGTGCTGATGGCGAACGCGACGCTGCGCGACCGAGGCCTGGAAACGCTGCCGTTCGCCGTGGCGGTGGCGGTCGGGCTGACCCCGGAGATGCTGCCGGTCCTCGTCACGCTCTGTCTGGCCCGCGGCGCCTCGCTGCTGGCCCGCTCGCACGGCGTGATCGTCAAGCGCCTGCCCGCCCTGCACGATGTCGGTGCCGTCGACATCCTGTGCCTGGACAAGACCGGCACCCTCACCCAGGACCGCCCCGTCGCCGACCGCGCCCTGGGCCCGGACGGCCGCGACGACCCCGAGGTCCTGCACTGGGCCGCCGTCAACGCGTGGTGGACCCTGCAGCTCGCCGACCTGCCGGAACCCGACGCCCTGGACGAGGCGGTCCTGGACGCGGTCGACGAGGACACGCTCACGGCGTACGACGGGGTCGCGGCCGTGCCGTTCGCCCCGGACCGCCGGCTCGCCGTGGCGGTCGTACGCACCCCCGGCCGGCTCGGCACCCACACTCTGGTCGTCAAGGGAGACGTCCAGGCCGTCCTGGAGCGCTGTGCACTCGCGGACGACGAGCGGGAACGGCTGCGCGCCCTCGCCGCCCGGCAGGCCGACGGGGGGGTGCGGGTCCTTGCGGTCGCCACCGCGGAGCGTTACTCCCGCGCGCGCGACTATCAGCCGGCCGACGCCCGGGGTCTGGTCTTCCGGGGCCTGATCACCCTGCGGGACGCGCTCGTGCCCACCGCCGCCGACGCCCTGACGGTCCTCACCGACCGGGGTGTCACCGTCAAGGTCCTCACGGGCGACCATCCGGGTACCGCGGTCCGCGCCTGCCTCGACCTGGGCATCCCGGTCGCCGCGGACGCCCTTCTCACCGGCGACGACATCGACCTCCTCGCGGACGCCGAACTCTCCGAGGCCGCCGGCCGTACGACCGTCTTCGCGCGCTGCACCCCGGAGCACAAGGCCCGGATCACCGAGGCGCTGCGCACCGGCGGGCACACCGTGGGCTTCCTCGGCGACGGGGTCAACGACCTGCCCGCGCTGCGCGCCGCCGACGTCGGCATCGCCCCCCGGGACGCCGCCGACGTGGCCCGGGAAGGCGCCGACGTGGTGCTGGCGGAGAAGGACCTCACCGCGATCGCGCACGCCGTCGCCGCGGGCCGGCACGCGGGCGGCAATATCGTCACCTATCTGCGCATCACGCTGTCGTCCAACCTGGGCAACGTCCTCGCGATGCTCTCCGCCGGTCTGCTGCTGCCCTTCCTGCCGATGCTTCCGGCCCAGGTCCTGCTGCAGAACCTGTGCTTCGACGCCGCCCAGCTCACCTTCGCCCATGATCGTCCCGCCCCCGCCGCGCTGCGCCGGCCGACCGTGCTGGACCCACCGGACCTGCTGCGCTTCATCACCGGCTTCGGGGTGCTCAACGCCGTCGCCGACCTCGCCACCTTCGGCGTCCTCGCGCTCGCGGTGCACGAGCCGGGGAGAGCGGCGGACGAGGCGGTCTTCCACTCCGGGTGGTTCACGGAGAACCTGGTCACCCAGGCCCTGGTGATGGTGCTGCTGCGCGTCGGCCGCAGTACGGCCGAGTTCCGCAGGCCGGGCCCGGTCGTCTGGGCCGCGCTGGCGCTGGCCGTCATCGGCCTGGCGTTTCCCCTCTCACCACTGGGTCCGCTGCTCGGCCTGACCGCCCTGCCGGCCGTGTACTACCTGCTGCTCACCGCCGTCCTGGCCTTCTACGCGGCGGCACTCGTGGCGGCCCGCAACCGGACCGCCTCACACCCGTCTTAATCCCCACGCGGTACAAGGGTGTCGGCCGACGGGCGAGAGGAGCGACATGGCGCAGACCCGGGCACCGAAGCGCCGGCGGTGGCTGGCCGTGCTGGTCTTCGCCCTGGTCGGGTACGTCATCGTGCGCGCGGCCGACACCCCGCAGGGCGATCCGCCACCCCACGGCAAGGCGTCGGCCTCCCCGCCGGGCCCGTCGGCCGGCTCCGCCACCCCGTCCCCGTCGCCGGCGACCGCTTCCTCGTCGTACGACCCCGCCGGTTACGCCACCCAGGTCCGCGCCCGGGCTCACCAGGCCGGTGTGAGCGCCCAGTTGCTGATGGCGATCCTCTACAACGAGGCGTACAAACCTCATGACCCGTCCTTCGAGCGGGCCTGGCAGAAGTACAAGCCGGACGCGGCTTTCGGCATCGCCGATATGCACCGCGCCACCTTCGACGAGGTCAAGCAGGGCCGGGACTTCGCCGGCCGGCGTTGGGAGGAGCTGCCCGACGACCGTGACCTCGCCGTCGAAGCCGAAGCCTGGTACCTGCACGACCTGGCGGCCCGGCTGCCGGCCCAGTGGCCCGCCCCGTACCCGAGGAACGACCTGCTGGCCCTCGGGTACAACGCCGGGCCGGGCAACATGCTCGCCTTCGCCCGCGGCGCGACCCCGGGTGCCCAGGCCCGGTCGTATCTGGACCGGCTGCACGCGAACTGGGCCAAGGCCGGCAAGGCCGTCGACGCGGGCTGAGCATCTGACTTGCCGCTTTGCGCAATAATCGAAGTTCCGTGGGGGCCGGCCCCCGGTATTCGGGGGAAGGACGGGCGTTCATGCCGGGCGGGGACTTTCGGCGTACGCGTGCTGCGAACCTGCGGCTGGGCGCTGCCGTGGCCGAGGTCGAGGGGATCTATTCGGCGTTATTGAGGGCCGGTTCACCCGAACGGCGCAGGCGGCTGCAGAGGGAACTGGCGCGTGCCGCCGGCCGTCTCGCCGATCTGGCGGCCGTGCCGCCCGCACCGCGGTCCTCGTCCGCCGGCGTGCGGCGCTCGCGGTGGGGACGCAGGCGGGCACTGGCCGAGCGCGGCGCCGCGTGGATCACGGAGCGGTTCGGGCAGAACACACACTGAACCCACCCGCCGCCTCCGCACCGTCCGGGCCCGCTGCGTACCTCCGGAGAATCCGTCCGGCATGGCACACTCGACGTATTGCAGCCTTTACACCGCCGTAAAAGTTGCGCGACGGCGAGAGACGGACGAGGAAGCGACGAACTCCATGGACGGCGACACACACGAGCGGGGCTCCAAGTTGCCGAACGGCGCGCGGGAGGCCGAGATCCTCGCCCTGCTGCAGCGGGCCGAGGGTGCGCTGACCCCGGGTGAGGTCACGGAACGGCTCGACGGCGAGCTGACCTACAGCAGCGTGGTGACGATCCTCACCCGCATGCACAGCAAGCAGCTGCTCACCCGCACCCGGCGAGGGCGGGCCTACGCCTACGCCCCCTCCACCGACGAGGCCGGGTTCGCCGCCCGCCGGATGCGCACTGTCCTGGAGGAGCGGTCCGACCGGCAGGCCGTGCTCGCCCGCTTCGCCGACGGCCTGTCCGACTCCGACGCCGAGCTGCTGCGGCAGCTCCTCGGCCCCGACTCCGAAGCCGGCCGCTGAGCCGTCGTCCGCCAGGGCCTGTCCGGCGGATCATGCCGGAATCGCGGAGCACGGCACGCCCTCCCCCGCCGCCTTGAGGGCGCGGGGCACCCCCAGCGGCGTTGTCGTCGGACACCGACTCCCGCACGCTCGGCTTCGCCCGCCGGGGGCCGTCGCGTCGCCGCCCTCCTCCGCCTTGCAGCTGGACGCACCATGCCCCGCTCACGTGTACTGACAAAACACCGTTGCCTGGAGCCGACCTGATCCGCCGGACAGGCCCTAGCACCTTCGAAGAGGCCCGGATGCGCATCCTCGTCTACCTCCCGCTGCTGCTGCCGCTGCTGGCCCCGCTGGGCGCCCGGCAGTTGTCGGAGCGTTGCGAACCGCGCCTGGCGACCTGGCTGCTCACCGTCTCCTCGCTGGTCCTGGCCATGGCCGGCATCATCTCGCTGGGCCTGCTGGCCACCACCGGCGTGACCCGCGTACCGCAGCTCGCCGGGCTCGGACACTGGTCGGCCGGCACCGCGCGGCGCGAGGACCCCACCGAGCTCTCCGTCGCCGTCCTCGCGGGGCTGCTGCTCGGCGGCGCCCTGGTCATGGCCGCCCGGATGCTCTGGCGCCGCGCGCGGGCCCTTGCCGCCGCCGCGCTGGACGCGGCCTGTATGCCGACGCGGGACGGGGTGGTGGTGGTCGAGGATCCGGCGCCGGACGCGTTCGCGCTGCCGGGGGTGCCGGGCCGGGTCGTGGTCTCCACCGGGATGCTGCACACGCTGGACGAGGGCGAGCACGGCATCCTGCTCGCCCATGAGCGTGCCCATCTGAGCGCGCACCACTACGCGTTCGTCGCCCTCGCTCAGCTCGGCGCCGCCGCCAATCCGCTGCTGCGTCCGCTGGCCACCGCCGTCGGCTATACGACCGAGCGCTGGGCCGACGAGTACGCGGCCACCGTCACCGGCGATCGCGTGCGCGTGGCACGGGCGGTCGGCAAGGCCGCCGTCGCCGCCCACGCCACCCCGGTCCGCTCCCGCCTTCCCGGCGCGGCCCTGGGCATCCTGGGCCGTCGCCGCAATCCGCTCGCCACCGCCGGCCCCGTGCCCCGCCGGGTGGCGGCCCTGCTCGCCCCGCCCCTCGGACGCCGTCCCCTGCTGACCGCGGCCACCCTCGCGGTCCTGCTCACCGCCGTCTGGTCCAGCGCCGAGGCCGCCCACGACCTCCACCAGCTGCTGAAGACGATCGGCGTCCGGTGAGCACCGCCGTCTGACGGCTGGCGCCGTCGTCGCAGGGCTCACGCCGGGCGCACGCCGGCTGACCGGCATATGCCCTGTTCACGGCGTGCATCGAGATCCCGCACACCTCCCGAGATTTTACGCGCGTGTAGATGTTAAGGTGTTGTTCACCATTCCGCATCTCGGTGTTATCGCGGTATCCGCCTGCCCGAAAGCCCCCGCCTGATGACCCCTCACGCCACGGCGTACCTCGCCCTCGACGGCTCCCGCATCGACGGCTCGCTCTTCACGTCGGTCACCGACTTCGCCCGGGACACCCCCTGGCTCAACGCCCCGATCGCGCTGACGACCAACCTCGGCCTCGGCGTCTTCGCCGTCCTGATGCTGATCGGCTGGTGGCGGGCCCGCCGCCGCGACGACTCCGCCATGGCCACGGCCCTGGCCGCCCCGGCGGCGGTCGTGGCGGCCTTCGGCTTCACCGAGGTCGTCAAGAAACTGGTCGCGGAGCCCCGCCCCTGTCGCGCCCTGCCGCACGACTTCTACGTCAACAGCTGCCCGGCGCCCACCGATTACGCGTTCCCCAGCGGCCACACCACCACCGCGGCCGCCACCGCCGCGGCCCTCTTCCTCCTCGACCGCCGGCTCGCCGCGATCGCCGCGGTCTGCACGCTCCTGGAGGGCTTCACCCGTGTCTACGTCGGCGATCACTACCCGCACGACGTCCTCGGTGCCATCCTCATCGCCGCACCTGTCGCCCTGGCCGCCGGCCTGATCCTGCGCGGACTGCTCCGCCCTCTGGTCGCCCGCCTGCGCACCGGAGGCGTACTCCAGCCGTTGCTCACGGCCCACTCCGCCGCCCGGTGAGCGCCGAAAGCCTTCCGGGCGCCGGCTCCCCGAGGCGTGACATGAACAGTGGGCGTTGGCAAAGTGAACACATCGCGCCGCTTGACCTGACTTTTACACGCGTGTAATAGGTTTTGGTTGGCCGGAGCCACTGCAAGTGTTGTCCGGAGCCCGGCCCCGCGTGCAGTTCGAGTCGAAGGCCAACCATGTCCGTCCTGACCTACCCCGAAGCCGTGGGCGTCGGCCTGCTGCAAGGCGTCACCGAGCTGTTCCCGGTCTCCAGCCTCGGGCACAGCATCCTGATACCCGCCCTCCTGGGCGGGCACTGGAAACACGACCTCGACGTGTCCGCCGACGGGTCTCTTTACCTCAACGAGCTGGTGGGCCTCCATCTGGCCACCGCGCTGGCGCTCGTCGTCTTCTTCTGGCGGGACTGGGTGCGGATCATCCGTGGACTGTTCACGTCGGTCACCCAGCGGCGGATCGAGACCGTGGACCAGCGGCTCGCCTGGCTGATCGTCAGCGCCAGCATCCCGGTCGCCGTGGCCGGCGTGGCGCTCGACAAGGTGTTCCGCACCACGCTCGGCAAGCCCGTCCCGACGGCGATCTTCCTGGCCCTCAACGGCATCGTGCTGTTCGTCACCGAGCAGTTGAAGCGCGGCGGATCAGGCCGCAGGCGCGCCGGCGCCTCCCTCACCGCGGAGGAGGAACGCCTGAGCCCGGACGAGCTGTCGGACCAGCGGATCACCCGGATGACCATGCGGGACGCACTGACGATCGGCGCGGCCCAGATCCTCGCCCTCTGCCCCGGCATCAGCCGCTCCGGCTCCACCATCAGCGCGGGCATCTTCAAGGGCCTCAACCACGAGGACTCCGCGCGCTTCGCCTTCCTGCTCGCCACGCCGGTGATCGGCGGCGCCGCCCTGCTCAAGCTGCCGCCGCTGCTCGGCTCCCAGGGCGACGGCCTGCGCGGCCCGCTGCTGGCCGGCAGCGTGGCCGCGTTCGTGGCGGCCTACCTGGCCACGCGTTTTCTCGTCAAGTACTTCGAGAACCGGACCCTGATCCCGTTCGCCATCTACTGCTCCGTCGCGGGACTGGGCAGCTTGGCCTACTTCACCCTCGCGTGACCAGCCGCCGATTCCATGAGATGCCTCACCTGTGAATCGCGGCATGGCCGGTGCTGCCAGGGCTGTGGGTTTGCTAGATTGCGCAACTACGCAATCGAGGCGTCGTACCTGCTTCGCCTGCCCGTACACCGCCGCTGACGCCGGCCGCAGCACGACGGCCCGCCCGGCAGGCCCGACCGTTCATGGGAGTGGGAGATGGGCGACCCGTGGGACGGCCCGGGCGGCCAGGCCACACGCAGCCGCACGCGCCAGGTGTCCGGACAGCGTAAGGCCGGGCTCGACGGAACACGTCCCGCGGGAAGCAGGGCCGCGAGCCGGGCGGCGTCCCGGGCCCGTGGTGGGAGCCGGTCGGGGCGCCGGGCTCGTCAGGCGGGTCGTGCCCGGAAGGTGCTGAAGGGTCTCGGGATCGGTCTGTCGGTCGTCATCGTGGTCACGGCCGGTGCGGGCTGGTGGTTCTACGAGCATCTGAACGGCAACATCCACAGTCTCTCCCTGGACGGCAAGGGCGGTACCGAGAAGGCCGACGCGTTCGGCCGTACCCCGATCAACATCCTGGTCATGGGCTCGGACGGCCGCACCAGCGCGGAGGACTGCAAGCTGGGCGGCGGCTGTTCGAAGACCGGCGTGCAAAGCGGCGAGGGAAACGCGGACGTCGAGATGGTCGTCCACATATCCGCGGACCGCTCCAACGCGACGGTGATGAGCATCCCGCGGGACACCATGACCCAGGTCCCGGCCTGCAAGGACAGCGAGTCGGGTCAGTCCACGCCGGGCTACTACGGCCAGATCAACAGCGCTCTGTCCTACGGTCCGGCCTGCCAGGTGGCCACCGTGCACCAGCTCACCGGCATCCCCATCGACCACTTCGTGAAGCTGGACTTCTCGGGTGTGGTGAAGATGTCCGACGCGGTGGGCGGTGTCCCCGTCTGCGTGAGTGACGACGTCTACGACACCTACTCGCATCTGAAGCTGTCGAAGGGCACGCACACCCTCAAGGGCGAGGGGGCGCTGGAGTTCGTCCGCTCCCGGCACGGCTTCGGCGACGGCAGCGACCTGGGCCGTACGACGACCCAGCACATCTTCCTCAGCGCGATGATCCGCAAGTTCAAGAGCGCGGGCACGCTCACCGACCCCACCGCCGTCTACGGCCTGGCGGACGCGGCGACCAAGGCGCTGACCGTGGACGACGGCCTGGACAGCGTGAACAAGCTGATCTCGCTCGCATCGGACATGAACAAGGTGCCGACCAAACGGATGACGTTCACGACGATGCAGACGGCCTCGGACCCGAACAACAAGGACCGGGTCGTGGTGGGCCCGGGCGCCAGGACCCTGTTCGCCACCATCGCGGGCGACCAGTCACTGACCACCGGCTCCGGTCAGAAGGCCGCGGCCGCCTCGGCGACCGCGAAACCCGCCGCCGGCGCCGCCCCGCCGGTACCGGCCGCACAGATCGCCGTCACGGTCGAGAACGGCACCGCGGTCACCGGCCGCGCCTCCGACATCGCCGCCGCGCTGACCGGCCAGGGCTTCAGCACGGCCACCACCACGGCCAACGCGCCCAGCCCCGCGACGAGAACCACCCTCACCTACGGCACCGGCCAAAAGGCCCAGGCACAGACGGCCGCCAAGGCACTGGGCCTGTCCCCCGCGCACCTGGAACAGGGCACCGGCACCGGCCTGACCCTGGTCATCGGCAGCGACTGGCCCAGCGGCACCAGCTTCCCCGGCGCCACCTCCCAACCCGCGCCCGCCGACACCAAGACCGCCGTCGGAGGCGCCCACGCCTCCACCGCCGACCAGGCCAAGACCTGCGCCAAGGTCAGCCCCTACAAGACAGTCAACCTCGACGGCGTCCCCATGACCCCCTCCCAGGCCTACACGGCAGCACGCGGCAAACCCGACTCCGACACCTGA
>NZ_CM002285.1:4677791-4694598 GCF_000497445.1 Streptomyces roseochromogenus subsp. oscitans DS 12.976
GACTCCTTCACGGTTGTACAGTTGCGCAAAATAGCAATAAAGGCAGAAGAGAAGGGGCGGGCGGGATGCTCCGCAACGGACTGGAACCCTGGCACCTGCTGATCGTGGCGATCGTCATCATCGCGCTGTTCGGCTCGAAGAAGCTGCCCGAAGCCGCCCGCGGGCTGGGCAAGTCCCTGCGCATCCTCAAGAGCGAGACCAAGGCCATGAGGGAGGACAGCGTCATACAACCCTCCGCCGCCCCGACCGGGGACGCGCCCACCGATCCCGCACCCACCGATCCCGCGCTGCGGGTCATCCAGGCGCCCCCCGGAGAGACCGGAACGGCCCGCCCGGCAACGGAGAATCACGCAGCAGGCTGACGCTGGACGCCGCGCTCTCCTCAGGGACTGGCGACGTCGTAGCCGTACCGCAGCGGCTCAGCGGTCACGCCGTAGTCGCGGCGGTAGACGTACACGCCTTCCGCGCGCACGCCGGGCGGCGCCGCATCGACAGGCATCAGTCTCCGCATCCCTTGATCACCCGATCCATGCTGCGCCGCATGGCCGCATGAACTCCGGTCCGGGGTTATCCGCTGCCATTGTTGAGTGTTCACCACATTCAGGCACGGACCGGTTGCTTTTCTACGCGCTATCGTTCAGCAGAACACCGCCGATACGCCGTCCATGGGGGAGCAGAAGTTGCGGCATGGCTACCGCGAGGAAAACCAGGAGGACGGTGCAGTCGAGCGCCTGGACGTGGCGAGGCCGGGCGATGTGCAGGTACTCGATGTGAGTTCACGCTTCCAAGCCGGGGCTCAAGCCGCCGAGTTGGGCCTGCTGCCCCCGTCGCCGTCACCGCTGCCCCGCGCCGGACACCGGCCGCGTCCGGGCGAAGTGGAGGCATGGCTGCTCCATGTTCCCGCGAACGGCGCCGCCGCCATGGCGGGTGCCGGCTGTCTCGACGAAGGGGAGCGGCTCCGCGCTGCCGCGATCACCGCCGGGCGGCCACGGCTCCGGTACGTCACGGCCCACGTCGGGTTGCGCGTACTGCTGGGTTCCTATCTGGGGCTGGCACCCGACCAGGTCGGCTTCGTCCGCGAACCGTGTCCGATGTGCAACGGCCCGCACGGCCGCCCGGCCCTGGCCGGCGAATCGTCGTTGCACTTCTCCATGTCGCACTCGGGCGACGCGGTGCTCTTCGCGGTCGCGTCGTCCGCCGTCGGCGCGGATGTCGAGGCCCCTTCGGCGAGACACGGGAGGTTCGACCTGTCCTCGTATCTGCACCCTGCCGAGCAGCGGGCTCTGCAGGCGCTGGACCCCGCGGAGCGCACTGCGGCTCTACTGGGGTGCTGGGTCCGCAAGGAGGCTTATCTCAAGGGCGTCGGCTCGGGAATCGCCGGTGGTGTCGGGGCGGACTACGTGGGGCTGGAGGCCGCGTACACGACCGGCGCGGCCGACGCGGAGGAGCCGCTCCTGCCGATCGGCTGGACGATCCTGGACGTCGCCGTACCGGAGGGGTTCAAGGCCGCCGTCGCCCTTCGGGACGGCCGTCCCCCGGGCCGGAGACGAACCTGCCTGCCGACGCGCTCCTTCGGCCTGACCCAGGCCGGCCACCGCCGGTCACCCGAGGGTGGGCAGCAGCCGGTCCCGGACCGTCCGCTGGAAGTCGCCCCCGTCGGCGCCGGGAGGAACCAGTTCCGGGTCGATGCACCGGAGCCGGAGGACACCGAGGTGGACGGCGTGGAGCGAGAGCGCCGTTGATTCGGCCTCGGGCAGGTGCAGTCCGGCCTCGGTGAGCAGGTGCCGCAGGATGTCCGGACGGCGCCGGTGCGTCTCCGCGAGGACCTCGCGGACCTCGGGGCGGACCGCGTCGGCCTGCAACGCGATCCCGATGCCCCGGAAGGGGCTGTCGAAGACGTACTCCAGCAGCGCGGTCATCTTGGCGGCGGGATCCGGCAGTTCGGCCGGCGAGGCGGCCACCTGGTCGGTCGTCGCGCAGCGCCAGTGCTGCAGCGCGGCCCTGATCAGCGCGTCGCGGTTGGCGAAGAACCAGTAGAAGCTTCCCTTGCTGGACCCGTGTTCGGCGGCGAGGGAACGGGCCCAGGTCAGGACCGGCGGGCAGGCCACCGGCAGCACGCTCACGCACTCACCGGGACTTTTCTACCACTCTGGCCCAGAAATTGACAGGGACTTGACGATTGCCTACGGTCCGATCGTCAGGTTCTACCGATCGCGCCCGAAGGTATTCATGACCGCGTCCCCGACGTTACCGAAGTCCAGGCAGCAGTTGATCCTTGCCGTTCTCAACCAATCCGCTTACGAGCGCCGATGACGCGGGCAGCCACTGACACCATGGGAATCGGGCAAAAACTTCCTGGTGGCCGACTTGACAGTCAAGCCACATATCTCCCCGACCGTCACATGTTTGCCTTGTGGACCTGGTCCGGCCGCGCCGTGGGGGCTGCTCCGCCGGTCGGTGATGTCGAGACCGTTGCCTTGGTCGTCCCGACATCAGACCTTGGCGGGTTCGAGGTGTCCGACGTCGACTGCGCGCTGATCGAGCCGGACAGGCTCGCCGGCGCGCCCCTCGACTCGCCCGGCCGTTCGGTGGATGTCTGGCGGGCGCGGATTGCGGGCGGCGACCCGGCCCTGCCGATCGCAGCGCATGCCGTTCCCGATGCCACCGGTGTCGCCGTGACGTCGGCGGAGCATGCCGTGGCCGTCTTCCATCACACCCATGCTGTTGCGACCGAACTGCGCACAGCGCTGACCGCCGAGCTGCGGCCGTATCAGGTTCGCGGTGTGAGCTGGCTGCGCGAGACCGTCGACGCACACGGCGGCGCGGTGCTTGCCGACGAAATGGGGCTCGGTAAGACGCTGCAGACCATCGGCTATATCGCCGGGCGCGCCAAGGAGGGGCCGCAGCTGGTGGTGTGTCCCACGTCGCTGGTCGGGAACTGGGCACACGAAATCGCGCGGTTCGCACCTGACCTGCGGACGACAATCTGGCGTGGCGGGCCACTCAAAGAGGCGGACAGCGGGACGGTGGTGCTCACCGGCTACCCGACGCTACGCATACACAGCCCTGCCATGACGGAGCATCAGTGGATCACTGCGGTTTTCGATGAGGCGCAGGTACTGAAGAACCCCCGCACGCAGGTATCGAAGGCCGCGCGAGCCATTGCGGCCGACGCGCGAATCGCCTTGACCGGAACGCCCGTCGAGAATCACCTCGAGGAGCTTTGGGCGCTGCTCAATCTGGTCGCACCGCAACTGTTCGGGCACAAGACGCAGTTCCGCCGTCGCTTTGTCCGGCCGATCGCGAACGGCTCCCTCGCCGCCGCTGCCCGACTGCGCGGGGCAATCGAGCCGGTCGTGTTGATGCGGAAGAAGTCCCAGGTCGCAAGCTCGCTCCCACCCAAGATCCACGCCGACTTGATCTGCGACCTCACCGAGGAACAGCAGCAGGTGTACGACCGACTGCTGGAGCAGGCGATCGACGACGGCTTCGGCAGCGGCGCACGGCGCCAGACCAAGGTGTTGGCGGCCCTGACCGCGCTCAAACAGGTCTGCAATCACCCGGGCCTGATCACCGGTGATCTCGATGAGCTGTCAGGAAGGTCGGGAAAGCTCGACCTGTGCACCGACATTGTGGCCAACAACCTCGAAATCGGATCGCCAACCCTCATTTTCACCCAGTACCGGCAGACCGGTGAGCTGCTGGTGCGACACTGCGGCGAACAGTTCGGTGTGGGTGTGCCGTTCTTCCACGGCGGCTTGAATCAGAAGCAACGGGCCGACATCGTCCGCCGGTTCCAGGCCGACAACGGCCCGAAAGTCCTGGTGCTCAGTCTGAAAGCCGGGGGCACCGGACTCACTCTCACCCGCGCAGCCGACGTCATTCACTTCGACCGATGGTGGAATCCAGCCGTGGAAGCGCAGGCCTCCGATCGAGTCCACCGGATCGGTCAGACCCGCACCGTCACCGTCACCACCCTGACCACGGGGACCACCGTCGAGGAGCACATCGCGGCCATGCACTCGCGCAAATCCGCGCTCTCCGATATCGCGGATATGTCTGGTGTCGCCGAATTGGCCCGCTTGGATGATGACCGCCTCATTGCGATCCTGCGCCGGAAGCGAGACAGCTGACATATGAGCGGCAATAATTTCGGTCACACGTTGTGGGGGAAGGACTGGGTTCGGTTCGCCGAGCCGTTGCGTCAGACCCGTCCCGATCCGCAGCTGCCGCGCGCGCGCAGAATCGCACGCGACGGGAAAGTGCAGGTCACGATCGACGGCCGGATCGTGCGCGCCGTCGTACAGCACGGCCGCAACGCCGCGGTGGCCAACATCGAGGTTGCGCCGATGTCCCGGGAGGCGATGGCCGGGATCGCCCGCCAGCTGTGCGGCGTTCGGCTCGTCCTCACCGACGAGCTGTATCGCGCGACCGCCGACGCGGGCCACCGGCCTGCACCGAAACTCGTCGGCGTCGACTGCTCATGCTCAGCTGACACTCCACGATGCATCCACGTGCTGGCCGTCTACTACGAAATGGCACGGAACATCGATGACGATCCTCGGATTTCTCTCGATATCCAGGGCTTCTTCCGCGCCTCATCGGACAGCACTGAAGTATCCACCGCAGTAACACCACAGCGGTGGATCGCGCTCAATGCCCTTAATCCGGCCGACTACTTCATGGTGTCCACGTAGTCAGGGCGGTTGCAAAGTCCCGGTGAGTGCGTGAGCGTGCAGGCCACGGTGGTATGACGTGGCCGGCTGGAGTGCCACGAACGCAACGAAGCTCCGGTTGATGCCGGTGACCGATCACGTCACCTGCACCGCCCGGAGCTTCGATGTGGGCAGCTGCCGGCAGTCGCTCACCCCGTCATCGGTTGCTCTTCCTGATGCTCACGCGGTGAACGATCCGACCGGCGCCCTCCGGCAGTTCGGTAGCGGAGTGGAACGCGATCTTGGTCTTCCACATCACAAGGTCGCCCTGGGTCCACTTGTGGCGATAGATGTTCTCGGGATTGCCCAGGAATTCCTCAATTGCACCGAACCAGCGCTTGTTGTCGTTCGCGTCGAACTGGTCGACCGCCTCGGTGTAGCCGGATGACCCGTACGCGTAACGCTGTCCGGTCGGCTCGTCGACCGGCGTGAGCGGATGCACGGCGGGCGGATATTCCTTGTCGACGGCGGCGCGGAACTCCGGCAGAGACAGCCCGACATGCTCGGGACGCATCCGGAAACGACGGCTGTGAAGGTGAGTCGCGGTAGCCTGCCCGGCCTTCTCGCGGAGGTCGGCCGGCAGCGCTTCCAGCACGTTGATCGCGCTGGCGAACAGGGTGTCGCCGTGACCTTCGGGCACCTGGACTCCCTGCAGGAGGGTGTATTCCGGCGGGTCGGGGAGGTAGGTCGAGTCCTGGTGCCAGAAGTTGCCCACGCGCGCGACGCCGATGGGCTTGCCGTCCTTGACCACGTTGGACGAGATCATCAGCTCCGGATAGTCCGGGTGGCGGTACCTGCTGATGTTGAACGGGACCGGCTGCCCGATCTTCCGGGCGAACTCGATCTGCTGCTCGGGGCTCAGCGGAGTCTGGCGGATGACCACCAGGTGCGAGGTCTCCAGGGCGTCGACGACGTCCGAGACGGTCGTCGCATCGGTCAGTGCCTCTGCGGTCAGTCCGCGGTACTCGGTACCGAACCCGTCGGAGATCGACGACTTGGACACGGTTGTTGCGCCCATGAGTGGTTCCTTTCTTTCGTGGCGACGGTCAGGTCGGTGAAGGGGGTGGCGGGACGGTGCTCCCGACGGTGGGGGCAGGCGTCATGGACCGCCTCGGAGAGCGGCATGACGGCGCACCGGGCACGGATCGCGCCGGCCGTGCTCACCCCGCGGAGTCCGGAGCGACGGTGGACACCAGCTGTGCGACGAGCGTGCGCTTGAGGACTTTTCCGCTCGGCCCCAACGGGAGGGTCTCGGCGAACTCGACGCGGCGCGGGTACTTGTACGAGGCGAAGCGCTGCCTGCCCCATTCGACGATCTTGTCGCCGACCTCGGGTGTGGCTTCCTCCGGCCGGGACGGCACGACGACCGCCCACACCTCCTCCCCCAGCACGGGGTGGGGGACGCCGATGACCGCCACCTGGGACACGGCCGGATGTCCGACGAGGGCCTCCTCGATCTCACGCGGGTAGACGTTGTAGCCCCCGCGGAGGATCAGGTCCTTCTTCCGGCCCACCACCGAGAGGTAGCCGTCCTCGTCCAGCCTGCCGAGATCTCCGCTGCGGAACCAGCCGTCGACGATGACCTCGGCGGTGATGTCCGGCCGGCCGAGGTAGCCCGCCATCACGTTGTCGCCGCGCACCACGATCTCGCCCGTCTCGCCCACCGGCAGGAGTTCGATGCCGGCGGTGTTCGGCCGGGCTATCCCCACGGTGACGTTGTCGAGGGGAACACCGACCGTCCCGGGGCGGCAGACGATTCCGGGGTGGTTGTAGGAGACGCTGGTCGAGGTCTCGGTCAGCCCGTAGCCCTCGTACACGGGGCAGGCGAAGACGCGCTGCACATCGTGGAACGTCTTGACCGGCAGCGCCGATCCGCCGCTGTAGAGCCGGTCGATCCGGGGAACCGCCCCGCCCTTGTCCACCGCGTCGAGCAACCCGAAGTACATCGTGGGCACACCCATGAACACCGTGCACCGGTGCTCTTGCATCAGCTTGAGGGCCTCGGCGCCGGAGAACCGAGGCATCATCACCATGGTGATCCCGGCGTGGAAGCCGGTCAGCATGGAGCAGATCTGCCCGAAGCTGTGCGGCAGCGGCAGCCCCCCGAGCAGTACGTCGTCGCTGCGGAACGCGAACGGGGTGGCGGCCATGGTGTGGACGTTGTGCAGGATGTTGCGGTGGGTGAGCGTCACGCCTTTCGGCTTGCCGGTCGTGCCGGACGTGTAGAAGACGACAGCTGCGTCGTCCGGCTCGCGCGCGACGAAGTCGTCGAGCGGCGCCGTGTGCCGTGCCGCCTCCTCCAGGTCGACGGCGCCCTCCTGGGGCGTGCCGACCGTCAGCAGCAGGGTGCCCAGCGGCTGGGCGGCCTCTCGCGCCGGGCCGATCAACGAATCCGCGCACACCAGGAAACGCATGTCGGCGTCAGTGAGTACGTGCGTGATCTCCGCTGCCGTCGACCTGACGTTCAGCGGGATCACGACGGCGCCCGCCGCCAGCACGCCGAAGTACACGAGAGGGAACTGCGGGTCGTCCACCACGAGCATGGCGACCCCGTCGCCGGGCCGGACCCCGTTCTCGCGCAGGACGCGCGCGTAGCGGCGCGCCCGCTCCCACAGCCACGCGTAGCCGAAGTGCTCGGACTCATGGATCAGGGCCGGGTGAGCGGGCCGCCGGACCGCCGTGTCCGCCAGCACGGCCGCGACCGAACCGGTCAGCGCGCTCTTCTTCTGCGCCGCCGCTGTGTTCCTGCTCAACTCGTCTTCTCCCACGGATGCCGAAGGAATGCGGCCGGCACGGGCACGGTCATGCACCATGCCGGTCGCTCGCCGTCGCGATGTCCAGCTCTTTCCAGATGCCGCCCAGCACGTGGGCGAGGTTCTCGACGTCCTTCGGGTCGTGCACCGGGGACGGCGTGATCCTGAGGAGTTCCTCACCGGCAGGCACGTCGGGGGAGGCGATCGACTGGACGTAGATCCCGTGCCGGTCCAACAGCATTTCGGACGCCCGTCGGCAGGCCTCGCTGTCCCCCACGAGGGCGGAGACGATGTGCGAGTCGGTCGACAGACACGGGATGCCGGCCTCACCGAGCAGACGGTGCAGCAGTCGCGCGTTCTCCGACAGAGCCGTCCGCTCAGCCTCGGACGCCCTCAGATGACGGACCGACTCGAGCGCGCCGGCCGCGATCGCCGGCGGCAGCGAGGTGGTGAAGATGAACGAGCGCGACAAGGTGCGGACCGTGTCGATGAGTGCGGCCGGTCCGGTGATGTATCCGCCCATCACGCCGTAACCCTTGCCCAGGGTGCCCATCACAACCGTGAACTTGTCCGCAAGGCCTTCACGCGCGGCAATTCCGGCGCCCTGGGGGCCGTACATGCCGACCGCGTGGACTTCGTCGATGTACGTCGTGGCCCCGTACCTGGACGCAAGCTCGGATATCTCGGCCACCGGCGCGATGTCACCCAGCATCGAATGGACGCTTTCCATCGCGATCAGCTTCGGACGGTCAGCGGGCGCCGCCGCCAGGAGCTCTTCCAGGTGAGCAACATCATTGTGGCGGTAAATGTACTTCTCCGCCCCACTGTGGCGGATTCCGTCGATGATCGACGCGTGATTCCTCGCGTCGGAGAACACGATGGTGTCCTTGGGCGTCCCCGCCAGGACGGTGAGGGCGCCGTCGTTCGCCGTGTACCCGGAAGCGAAGATGAGGGCGGCTTCCTTGCCGTGAAGGTCCGCCAGCTCCGCTTCCAGAAGGACGTGGAACTGGTTGGTTCCGCCGATGTTCCGTGAACCACCGGAACCGACACCGTGGTTGTCGATCGCGGCTTTCATCGCCTCGGCAACCCTGGGGTTCTGTCCCATACCGAGATAGTCGTTGCTGCACCAGACCTGGATCTGCGAATCCACCCCGTCCTGCGATGCGGTGGCCTGCGGAAACATTCCGAAGCGGCGCCCGACCTGCATGTGCTCGATCCTGCGCCCGGACGAAGCCGCTCCGGTGGTCCCCTTGGGATACGACTCCAGATGCAGGTTCATTTCGTTCGCCTTTCCAATCTCAAGATGAAGAACTGTGAGAGTCGAATCGCCTGGATCAGGCACCGGATTGCCGTTCCGATATTTGACTCCTGAGGACCGCGATCCACCGACCGAGTGCCGCTCCATTCTTGCCCGTATAGCGGGGCTCGAGACAGCACCTTCGACCGGGTGAAGCGGCGCATCGATCGGCTACCCGATCGGGGTAGCCGATCCAGGACGACGTGCTGTGCCGGGCGATCGCCGGACCGGCCAACACCGGGATACTCAGGTTGAATCGGCGCTGTCAGGGCAGTCGTGACGAGTGGTGATTCCTGCGGTACGACGACCTCATGCGGTATGCGCAAGGGGGCGGGCTGACGCCCGCGGAGCAGGAGAAGCGGGAGGCCGTGCGGCTGGAGGCGGCCAAGTGGTTCGAGGCCGGGGCGGGCACGGCGCAGATCGCGGCTGAGCTGCGGGGGACGGACCGGTCGGTGCGGCAGTGGCGGGCGGTGTGGCGCCGGACCTGTCCCCGAGTGGTGGACACCTCTGATCCCGGCCCCGCTGAGTGCGGGCCGAGCGGGCGCGGCGTCACCGGTCGGCAACTTCTGGCACCAGGACTCCTCCTCCGCCGCCGTTCACCAGCTGCACGGCGTCAACATCCCCTCCACCAGCGGGCACAACAAATTCGTCGGCGCCATCGACGTCTGCGACCGGCTGTCGGAGGAGTGGAAGGCCAAGCCGGCGGACCGGATCGGCGTACACACCGTGGGCAAACGGCTGCGGATCCGCCCGGAGCAAGTCGGCCTGTTGCCCGCCGAGTTCAAGGTCCAGGACGAGAGACGGGTCTACACCCACGTCCGGACCCACGACCTACCACGTCACGACCGAGGTCGAGCCGGGTGTCGGCGTCAGAGGTTGGACTTCACCCGGTTGTCCTGGACCACCGGCTCCGCGGGCTGCCGGTCCGGACGCAGGGCGATCACCAGCAGGAGCGCGCCGCAGAGGGCGATCAGCATGGTCCCGGCGGCGCTGATGTGCATGGCCTTGATGAACGCGTCGTTGGCTACGCGCACCAGGTCGGGCTGGTGGATCGCGGCGGCGGCGTGCCGGGCCTGCTCGGCGGAGATCCGCGCCCGGGCCTGCACCTGCTCGGGGTACCCACTCAGCGAGCTGTCGACCGCGTGCCGGTAGGCGAGCGACATGATCGTGCCGCCCACCGCGATCCCCATCAGACTGCCCGTCTGGCGCACGGTGTTGAGGACGGCCGATCCGGCACCGGCCCGTTCCAGCGGCAGGACGCTCATGAGTCCCCCCGTCACCGGGCCGATCACCATGCCGATCGACAGGCCCTGGATCATGTAGGCGATCTCGTTGAAGACCAGCGGGGTGTGCAGCCCGAAGAGCATGTTGCAGCCCATGGCCAGCCCCGCCGTGGTCAGCGCCGTCGCGGTGACCACGCGGAGCGTCCAGCGGCGGGCCAGCCGGACCCCGAGCGGCGCCCCCACGATCGCCCCGAGCGCGGTCGGGGAGAACGCCAGCCCCGCCTGCAGCGGCGAGAATTCGCGTGCGCCCTGTAGGTAGAAGGCGCCGTAGAAGCTGGCGGCGGTCATGGCGAACATCAGCAGCCCGAGCGCCACGTTGGCGAGGCCGAACATGCGCTGGGCGAGCAGCCGGGGGTCGAAGCTGGGCTGCCGGTGGCGCAGTTCGACGAGCACGAAGCCGGTCAGCAGGACCACTCCGGCGGCGATCGGGCCCCAGACCGACACCGGGCTCCATGAGGCCACCTGCCCCGCGCGGATCAGCCCGTAGGCCAGGAAGGCGAGCCCGCTGATCGACAGCAGCAGCCCGGCCGGGTCCAGCGGACGCGGGGTGGGACTGCGGAAGTTGGGGACCAGCGTGGCGATCCCGATCAGCGACAGCACCGCGATCGGGATGTTGACCAGGAAGATCGAGCCCCACCAGAAGTGGCCGAGGAGGACGCCGGCCAGCAGCGGGCCCGCGGCGATACCGACGCCGGCGGACGTCGATGAGATGCCGATCGCGGTCGCCCGGGCGGGACCGCTGAAGGTCCACATGAGGATGGCCACCTGCGCGGGCATGATCAGCGCGCTCCCCATGCCCATCGCGGCCCGAGCGGCGATCAGTTGGTCCGCGTCGCCCGCGTACGCCGCCCACACCGAGGCGCCGGCGAAGACCGCCATCCCGGTGGCGAGCACGGTCCGGTGGCCGAACCGGTCGCCCAGGGCGCCGGAGGTGAACATCAAGGTGGCGAAGACCAGGGTGTACGAGCCGGTGGCCCACTGCAGCTGGCTGGGGCTGGCGCCCAGGCCACGGACCGGGTCGGCGAGGGTCTCGAAGGCGGTGGTGAGGATGGTGTTGTCCAGCCAGATCAGCAGCGAGGACAACAGGAGCACGGCGAGGATCAACTGCTGCCGGGACTTCGGCAGCGTTGGAGGCGTCGTCATGGAGACCTTCGGTAGGATCGACAAGAACCTGACGATTTGATTGTGTGGAATCGCCCGGAACCTGTCAATCCCTGATGAACCGTCACCCGTCCACCGGGACGCGGCGGCTTCCGATTCCCGCCGCCGGTCCGACCAGGGGTACCCGGACGGCTACCCCGGTCGGGTGACCGCTTCGATGCGCCGGTTCAGCCGGTCGAACGTTCTTTTCCGCGCATCCCGTGAACCGGCAGGATCGGATTGCACCCGGGCCAGCAGATCGCGATCCACCGGGGTATGTATCGAGAGGCAGGGTCATGACCCCACAGGACCAATGGTGGCGCGAAAGCGACAGCTACGTTTCGGATATTCTCTCGGTGTTCGCAGCGGCGCCGGATCGCCCCGCCATTTTCTGGCGCGGCCGAGCGTTCTCCGGCGGTGAGTTGATCCGGTCCACCACCGAGATATTCCACGCGCTGCGCGACCGCGGCGTGGGGGAAGAAGATGTCGTAGCGATTCTGGTCGCTCCCAACAGCCCCGAGATGCTCACCGCGCGGTATGCCGCGCATCTGCTCGGCAGCACCGTCTGCTACCTGCGGTCCACCAATCCGGGAACCAGCTCGACGATCCTCCCGCTGGACCACCAGATCCAGATCCTGCGCGACACCGCTGCCTCGACGGTGTACGCGGACGCCGAGAACGCGCAGCGCGCACTTGAACTCTCCGAAGGCATCGGCGGACTTCCGGTGACCCGCGTCGACGGCACCGGCCACGACGCGGCGAGCCGAGCCGACGCCCCGCAGGCCGCGCCGTGGGACCCGAGCACCGTGGGGGTGATCGGGTTCACCAGCGGGAGCACCGGGCGGCCGAAGGGCATCCGGCTCTCCGGCCAGGTCTGGAACGGCGGGGTCCGCGGCATGGTGGCGGCCGATCGCGCGGCCGAGGACGTGAGGCTGCTGGTGACGACGCCGCTGAGCCACACCGTCGGCACCATGGCCGACGCGGCCCTGGCCCTGGGCGGAGAGGTCCACCTCCACGAGCACTTCGATGCCGGGCAGTTCACCAAGACAGTCGAAGAGTCGGCGATCTCGTGGACCTTCATGGCGACGGTCCAGCTGTTCCAGCTGCTCGACCACCTGGAGGAGCTCGGGGCGCACGACCTCGAATCCGCCGGCCTGTCCTCGCTGAAGCGGCTGATCTACAGCGGCAGCGCGGCGGCACCCGCCAGGATCGCGCAGGCGGTCCGCATCCTCGGCCTCATCCTGGTGCAGGCCTACGGCACCTCGGAGTCCGGTCGTATCACGTCGCTCAAGCGCGAGGAACACCTCGACCCGTGGCTGTCGACCACCGTCGGCCGCCCTTTCGGCGAGGTCGAGGTCGTCGTCGGCGACCTGGTCTCGGGAGCTCCGGTGCCGACCGGGGAGGTGGGCCAGGTCCGCGTCCGCTCACCGCACCTGATGGACGGATACACCGGCGACCCGGAACTGACCGCGCAGGTCCTCCGGGACGGCTGGTACTACACCGGCGACATCGGCTACTGCGACGAGAAGGGCTATCTGCACCTGCTGGGCCGGGTGGCCGAAGTGGTCAAGGTCGACGGGGTCAAGGTCCACCCACTGGTGGTCGAGCGGGAAATCCTCTCCCTGCCGGGAATCCGGCATGCCGCGGTCTACGGCGTGCAGGACCGGGACGGTTCCGAGCACATTCACGCCGCGCTGGTCTGCGACCCCGCGGCGGAGGTCGAGACGGAGAGCATTCGCACACACATTGCCGAGTCGCTATCGGTGCTGCACGCGCCGGAGAAGATCACGATTCTCAGTGCGTTGCCGCTGAACGACAACGGAAAGCCCGACAAGCTGCGCCTGCGGCTGCTCGAGGCCTGATCCGGGAAATTCGACGCCCGGAACCCCCAACTTCGACAGAGAAGACGAACGGAATGAACCTGCATCTGGAATCGTATTCCGACGGCCCCATCGCCGCGGATGTCGCCGCCCGCCGGCGCGAGTTCCTGGAGATCGCCCGCCACTCCGGCAAGTTCCCCACCGCCACCGCGCGGCAAGACGGGGCAGACCTGCAGATCAGCGTCTGGTGCAGCAACGACTACCTCGGCATGGGCGAGAACCCCAAGATCATCGAAGCGATGACGAGCGCGATCCAGGCCCACGGCGTAGGTTCCGGCGGTTCCCGCAACATCGGTGGCACCAACCAGTACCACGTCCAGCTGGAGCGGGAACTTGCGGAGCTGCACGACAAGGAGGCCGCCCTCCTCTTCACCTCCGGCTTCACCGCCAACGACGGAGCCCTCACCGTGCTGGCCGGGCTGCCGAAGGACACCGTCGTGTTCTCCGACGCCGAGAACCACGCGTCGATCATCGACGGCCTGCGGCACAGCGGCGCGCAAAAGCACGTCTTCCGGCACAATGACGTCGCTCACCTGGAAGAGCTGCTCGCGGCCACTCCCGCCGACCGTCCGAAGCTGATCGTCCTGGAGTCGGTCTACTCGATGTCCGGCGACATCGCGCCGCTGGCCGAGATAGCCGAGGTCGCGAACCGCTACAACGCCACGACATACCTCGACGAGGTGCACGCGGTCGGCATGTACGGCCCCGAGGGCGCCGGCATCGCCGCCCGGGAGGGCATCGCCGACCAGTTCACCGTCATCATGGGCACCCTGGCCAAGGGCTTCGGCACGGTCGGCGGCTACATCGCCGGACCGGCCGCCCTCATCGAAGCCGTCCGCACGCTGTCGCGCGGGTTCATCTTCACCACCTCGCTGCCGCCGGCAATCGCGGCCGGGTCGCTGACCTCGGTCCGCCACCTGCGGAACTCCGAGGTCGAGCGGCAGGCGCTGGCCGAGAATGCGCAGCTGCTGCACCGTCTGCTCGACGAGGCGGACATCCCGTTCATATCCGCGGACTCACACATCGTGTGCGCCTTCATCGGGGACGACCGGACCTGCAAGCAGGCATCCAGCCTGCTGTTCAAGCGGCACGGGATGTACGTGCAGCCCATCAACGCCCCCAGCGTGCCGGCCGGTCAGGAGATCCTGCGGATCGCTCCGTCCGCGGTGCACACGCGATCCGACGTCGAGAACTTCGCCGAGGCGCTCCGCGACGTCTGGAAGGAGCTGGACATCCCGTCGGCGAGCGACCGGCTGCTGGCTCAGCAGAGCTGAAAGAGATTCTCATTCCCCGGCCTCGTGCGTCCGAAACCTGTGACGGAGCGCACGAGGCCGTCGCACATCCGCCTCCGATCGGGGTTCGGCGCACCGATACAGGCTTCGCAGACACCTGGCCGCGGCGGGCGAGCCGACCGGGCCGGCAGGTTCTTTGGCACCTACCTGCCAACGGCCGGGGAGAGTCGTCCGGATGGCCATAGCATCAATCACGAAAGGCAATCCAAGGGGGCAAAGACATAATGGGCGAGCGAGGGTGCGCAGTTGTCACCGGTGGCTCCCGGGGAATTGGTCGGGCGGTCGCTGTCCAGCTGGCGGCGGACGGATATGACATCGCGTTCTGCTATCGCTCCGGCGGTGACACGGCCGTGCAGGCCGAGAAAGAAATCCGCGACCTGGGCGTGGAGTGCTATCACGCGCCCTGCGATGTGACCGACCTCGAGTCGGTGCAGGCGTTCCTCAAGACCACCGAGGAAAAGCTCGGTGACATCGTCGCGCTGGTCAATTCGGCCGGCATCGTCAAGGACAATCCGATGGTCCTGATGCCGCCCGCGGACTGGCACGCGGTCATCGACACCAACCTCTCGGGAACCTACAACTTCTGCCGCAGCGTGGTCTTCGGATTCATGAAGCGCAAGGCCGGCACCATCGTGAACATCTCGTCGGTCGCCGGCGTGTTCGGAAACCCGACCCAAGCCAACTACTCGGCGGCGAAGTCGGGTATCCACGGCATGAGCAAGGCGCTCGCCAAGGAAGTCGCCGGATACGGCATCCGTGTCAATGTGGTGGCGCCCGGCTTCATCGAGACGGACATGACCTCAGAACTCCCCGAGAAGGCCCGGAAGACCGCGCTCGGGATGATCCCGATGAAGCGGATCGGCGAGCCCAAGGACGTCTCAGAGCTGGTGTCGTTCCTCGTCTCGGAGCGTGCCGCCTACATCACCGGCCAGGTCATACAGGTCGACGGCGGAATCGTCTTCTGATGCCGGAAGCACGCAGGCGCGCCGCGCCCCTGGACGCGGTCGACGACATCGTTCAGGTCAGCGATTCCGAGATCACGGCGACAAAATCGGTGCACGCCGGGGACCCGTATCTCGAAGGGCATTACCCGGACTTCACGATCTACCCCGGCGTGTTCATCATGGAATCGGTGAACCAGACGGTCGACGCATACGTGGCACGCACGTTCGGCGCCGATCGGATCGCGGATCTGACCACCGTCACGTCCGCGCGCTTCACCTCACCGGTCCTGCCCGGGGACACGCTGCAGGTGTCCTGCAAGCTCGTCGTCCAGGGTGATGACCTGGCCGTGGACGCGAACTGCCGCAACGCCCTCGGCGAGGCCGCGGCGAGGCTGAAGCTGGTGTACCGAATCACGGACGGGGGCATCCGGTGATCGACCACGCCGGAATTCGGAACATCATCCCGCACCGCCACCCGGTCCTGCTCGTCGATGCGGTCCTGGAGTTGTCTCCATTCGACCGCATCGTCACCGTAAAAGCAATTTCCGGCAGTGAGCCGTGCTATGCGAGGATGGCCGAAGGTCTCGGTTCGAGCGCTTTCGCTTATCCGAAGCCGCTGCTCATCGAATCTTTCGCCCAGAGCGGTGCCGTGCTCTGGTTGGAAAGCATCAAGAGTCGTGGCGAGAGCCTGAACGGCACACTGATATTCGCCGCGGCCCGAAATGTCGAATTCCATCGGCCGGTCTATCCGGGCGACACCGTACGGCACACCCTGAAGATCGACCAACTGGTCGGCAACAACGCGTTCCTGTCCGGCCGGAGTTTCGTCGGCGACGAGCCCGTCATGACCGTCGCCGAGGCCATCGCGGTCGTACGCCCCAACGAGGGGATCGCCCGCCGGGCATGACGCCCCATTGGCGGAAGACCCATCGAGTCGACACCTGTTCGTCGACTCGGCTATTCAGCTGCGCATTCAGCAGCGAACAGACAACCCAGGAAGTGGTGACGAGATGACGACCGCAATCAACCAGCAGCTGATGGACGAACTGCGCGAGATGATCGCGGAGGTTCTCGAGGAGGAGCCCGAGAACATCACCGAGACCAGCCTCTTCATCGAGGAGCACGAGGCCGACTCGCTTCGGGCGATCGAGATCCTGGCCCGCATCGAGAAGAAGTACAAGGTCTCGCTGCCGCAGGAGCTGCTCGCCGACATGGTGAATCTGCGGGCCGTGTACAACACCGTGGTCGAGTACTCCGACGGGAACCTCTGACATGACCCGCCGAGTGGTGATCACCGGCCTCGGACCTCTGTCAACCATCGGTGTCGGTCCGGACGCATTCGCAGCCGGCCTGCGCGCCGGCGCAAGCAACAGCGGGCCCATCCGCAGTTTCGACGCCTCCGGATTCCCGCACAACATCGCGAACGAACTGGGCGACGTTCACCCCTCGGATTACGTCACGAACATCGACCCGGAGGCCTGGGGGCCGGCCAGCCTCGCCGCG
>NZ_CM002285.1:4695332-4723869 GCF_000497445.1 Streptomyces roseochromogenus subsp. oscitans DS 12.976
CTCGCGGTCGACGACGCCGGCCTCGACCGCGCCGAGCTGCGGCGCGGCCGGGCCGGGTCGGTCTTCGGCACGACCGGAGGCGAGACCCGCCTCCATGAGGACGCCTACGAGAGGTGGCTGGCCGAGGGGCCTGCCGCCGATTTCAGCGACCTCGTTCCGAAGATCCCCGCCTACCGGCTCGCCGTCGCGGCCAACCGCGAACTCGGCATCGACGGCGAGGCGGTGACGCTCGCCACCGCGTGCTCGGCGAGCAACTACGCGATCGGCTACGCCTACGACATGATCGCGGGCGGCGACTCCGACTACATGATCGCCGGTGGCTCGGAGGCCATGTGCGCGTTCGCCGTGGCCGGCTTCTACCGGCTCGGCGCTCTCGCGAAGGACGTGTGCACGCCCTTCGACGCGAACCGCAAGGGCATCCTCATCGGTGAGGGCAGCTCCGCTCTGCTGCTCGAGTCGCTGGACTCGGCGCTCGCCCGAGGCGCCAGGATCTACGCCGAAGTGCTCGGCTACGGGCTCAACTGCGATGCCAACCACATGGTTTCGCCGCTGGCCACGTCGATCGCCGAGTGCACCCGCCGGGCCCACGAGAACGCCGGGGTGAAGAAGGACGAGATCGACTACGTCTGCGCCCACGGCACCGGTACGCCGTCGAACGACTCCGCCGAGGTCGCCGCCATGCGCGAGGTCTTCGGCGACCAGCTCCCGCCGATGAGCTCGATCAAGTCGATGCTCGGTCACTCCATGGGCGCGGCAAGCGGTTTCGGCGCGATCGCGTGCTGCCTGGCGATCCGGGACGGTTTCATCCCGCCGACCATCAACCTCAACACGCTCGACCCGAACTTCGAGGGGATCGACGTGGTGCCCAACGTCTCGCGGGACGCCGACGTGCGGATCGTGCAGAACAACGGGTTCGCCTTCGGCGGCAACAACGCCATCACGATCTTCGGGAGGTACGAGTGAGCGCCATGGCCGTGACCGGATGGGGGGTGCTCTCCGCCATCGGCACCGGTGCAGAGGAGTTCTCCGAGGCCTGGGGCGAGCGCCGCAGCGGCCGCAAGGACGTGACGGAGATGTTCGAGCAGAAGCTCCCGTCCGAAACCGCCTGCGCCATCCCCGACTTCGACGTCAAGGCACACCTGGGCCGGAAGGGGACCAGCTTCTTCGACCGCTCGACGGCGCTGTCCGTGGTCACCTGCAAGCTCGCCCTCGAGGACGCCGGCCTGGTCCGCGACGCGAAGGACGAGGAGACCGACGGCGGCATCGGGCTCGTGCTCGGGCTGAGCAGCGGTGGGCCCCAGGCGATGTCGGACTTCATCCACGAGATGTACACCAGTGAGAAGCCGTACCTCGTCAACCCGCTGCTGTTCCCGTACGCGGTGATGAACGGCGCGGCGAGCGCCACGGCGATCTGGCACAACCTCAAGGGCGTCAACGCCACGGTGTCCGGCGGGCAGATGGCCTTCCTGACCGCGCTGCGGTACGCCCGCAACAAGGTGCGCAGCGGCTATGTGAACGCCGCGGTGGCCGGTGCGGTCGAGGAGTTCTCTCCGACCCGGGCCTGGGCGTCGCACCAGGCCCGCGGTGCCGGGGAGGAGCGTGTCGACCTCGGCGAGGGCGGTGCCTTCTTCGTGCTGGAGGACGCTCAGACCGTGCGGACGGCCGGCCGCGGCCTCGACGCGGAGATCCTGGCGGTCGAGTGCGGTCTCTACGGAGAGCCTGGCAGCAAGGACGACCCGGCCGTCGGCATGACGGAGTGCATCATCCGGGCGCTCGAAGCCGCCGGCGTCGCGGCGAGCGACGTCTGGGCGGTCGCGCCGTCGCTCTCTGGTTCGCCCAAGCGCGACCGGATCGAACGGGTGGCCATCACCGCGGCGCTGGGCACTGACACCCCGAACCTCCTGCCGGTCAAGGAACTGGTCGGAGAGACCTACTCCGCGGCAGGCGGCCTGCAGTTGGCCGCGCTGCTCGCGGAGCACCGCAGGAACCCCGAGCGCGACGGCGCGGTCTCCCTGGTCACGTCGCTCACCTCCGAGGGGATGGTCGGCGTGGCCGTGGTCCGAGGGTGGAGCCGTGCGACGAGCGCATAGCGCCTGGGAACCGGTCGCCCGGTCGGTGGTCGACGGCGTGTCACTGACAGCGCACAGCCCGGCCCATCGTCCGACGATGGTCATGCTGCACGGCCTGGAGGACGACTGGCAGAGCTGGAAGCCGATGGCGGACAGGCTGGGCGACCGGTTCCACTGCTATGCGATCGACCTGCCGTGGCGGGCCGGCGGCGGCTACGAGTGGCGCGCGGGCGGGACGGCCGCGCAATGGGTGGAGAACGCCCTGGCGCTGATCCCCCAGCCGATCTCGGTACTCGTCGCCCATTCCATGGGCGCGAACGCCGTGCTGCACTGGCTCGCGTCGGGCACGCCGCGGCGGGTCGACGCTCTGGTGCTGCTGTCCCCGTTCTACCGCCTGGCCTCCGCCCCGGTGGACTGGGCGATGTTCGACCGCTCGCTCGCCGACTTCCGGACCGTCATGGCGGCCGGGCTGCGAGCGCGTCTCGGTGAGCGCGCCGAGCGGCTCGAACCGGAGATCGTCAGCCTGATGGCCGAGAAGGCCCTCGACCGCATCGGTCCGGAGGGCTTTCTCAGCCTGTTCGACATCTTCATCTCCTCGTCCGGGATCGACCTCTCGTCGAACACCGTGCCGACACTCGTCGTCGGCGGCTCGGCCGATCCCGGCATCAGCGGTCCACGCGCCGAGGCCCTGGGCCGCGACATGCCGACCGCGGAGATCCGGCTCGAGGACGAGCTGACCCACTTCTGTCACATCGAGCAGCCCCAACGGGTGTCCGAACTCGTCTCGGAGTTCCTGCTCCGCCGCCTGCCCGCCGCCCTGGAGGGCGGGCGGCGGCCGGCACTGGAAGGAGTGCACCTGTGAGCAACCGCTACCCCCCGAAGTTCTACTTCTCCCTGCACAGCCCCTACAGCTGGATGGCGAGCAGGCTGCTGGCCGAGCGCTGCCCGGATGCGCTCGAGTCGATGCAGTGGATTCCGTATTTCTACCCGGACGAGCAGACCTGGAAGTCGATGGCGGAAAGGGGGATCGAGCTGCACTACGCGGACATGAGCAAGGCCAAGCACCTCTACATCCTCCAGGACGTCAAGCGGCTGTCCGCGCGGTTCGGCTTCGACATGGCCTGGCCGGTCGACCGCGAGCCGTGGTGGGTGCTGCCACACCACGCGTGGCTCGCCGCCAAGCGGACCGGCGACCAGAACGCTCTGTACTGGGCGCTGGTCGAGGCCCGTTGGGGTCGCGGTGAGAACATCTGCGACCGGGAGACGGTGCGCAAGATCGCCGACGCGGCCGGGCTCGACGGCGAGGCGCTGAGCGCCGCACCCGAGGACCCGGAGCTGCGCGAAGAGGGCATGGCCGCGCAGGAGGCGGCCTACCTGGACGACGTGTTCGGCGCGCCGTACTTCAAGATCGGCCCCCAGCGGTACTGGGGCCTGGACCGCCTCGACGACTTCATCGCGGGATTCCGGCAGTGGCAGCAGAAGGGCAAGGCGGCATGACGACGCAGCCGAACGCCGACCGGACACCGGAGGCGGAGAGCCTGACAGGCCTGCGTCGCCCGGTACCGGTCGTCCTCGACATCGACGACGATCCGATGGAGGGCATTCCGGCCGAACTGGTCGACATGGTGGGCCAGTTCGACCGGGACACCGCGGGCGGCTGCGGCTGATGGCGTCCGTACCCGCACAGACACACTGGATCGACGGCGCCTGGACCACCGGGCACACCCGGTGGATCGACGTGGTCGACCCGACGACCGAGGAGCGCCTGGCGGCCGTGCCGGCGGGCACCACGGCGGACGCGGAACTCGCGGTCGCGGCGGCCGCGAAGGCCTTCGGCCACTGGTCCGCCGTCCCGCTCGAGGACCGCGTGGCCGCAGTACGGGCGGTCGCGAAGGGGCTGTCGGCCCGGCACGACGAAATCGCCGCGACGATCACCGCGGAGGTCGGTGTGCCGACGTGGTTCTCGCAACGGGTACAGGCGAGCCTGCCGGCCGCCACCTCGGCTGCGGTCGCCGGCATCGCGGAGGAGTTCGCCTGGACCGAGCAGATCGGGCACTCCACCGTGATCCGCGAGCCGGTCGGGGTGGTCGCGGCGATCACCCCGTGGAACTTCCCGCTGCACCAGGCCGTCGCCAAGGTCGTACCGGCGCTACTGGCCGGGAACACGGTGGTGCTGAAGCCGAGCGAGATCGCCCCGCTGACCGCGCGGTTCCTCGCCGAGGTCACCCGCGAGGCTCAGATCCCCGACGGCGTCCTCAACATCGTCCACGGCGAGGGCCCGGTGGTCGGCGAGGCGCTCGCCACCCACCCCGGCGTCGACATGGTGTCCTTCACCGGATCGACGGCGGCAGGCAAGCGGGTCGCGGCACTCGCCGCGGGGACCGTCAAGCGGGTCGCCCTGGAACTGGGCGGCAAGTCCGCCAACCTGGTGCTTCCGGACGCCGATCTCCTCGCCGCCGTCCGGGCCGGCGTCGCGAACTGCTTCATGAACAGCGGCCAGATGTGCTGGGCCTGGTCCCGCATGCTGGTGCCCGCCGCGCTGCACAGCCAGGCGGTGGAGGCGGCGGCCGCGGAAGCGGCGGCCTTCACCGTCGGCGATCCCGTCCAGCCGGACACCCGCCTGGGCCCGCTGGCGTCCGCCGCCCAGCGCGACCGCGTGCGGGGCTACATCGAGCGCGGAGTCGCCGACGGCGCACAGCTCGCGGCCGGCGGCCCGACACCGCCGGACGGGCTCGACCGCGGCTACTTCGTCCGACCGACCGTCTTCGGCGGGGTCGATCCGACCGCGGTGATCGCCCAGGAGGAGATCTTCGGGCCGGTGCTGTCGATCATCCCGTACTCCTCCGAGGACGAGGCGGTGGAGATCGCGAACGCCACCCGGTACGGCCTCGGCGGCGCAGTGTTCTCCGCGGACCCCGACCATGCGCTGGCCGTCGCCAGGCAACTTCGCACCGGACAGGTCGACATCAACGGCGCGGCCTTCAACGCGGTTGCCCCGTTCGGCGGCTACCGCCAGTCGGGGAACGGCCGCGAGCTCGGCCGCTTCGGGCTGGAGGAATTCTGCGAGGTCAAGTCAATCCAACGATCGGCATCCGTGTGACGGTCGCTGCAGGGAAGTGAGGCACCGTGCCGACCCGCACGCTCGACGACGGCATCGAGATCATCCTGATGATCCGCGACGACATGCGGCGCTACGGGGTCGAGGGAATGTTCCGTTCGCTCGACACTCCGCTGACGACGCATGCCTGCACGGACTTCGGTGAGCTCGCCAGATTCTCCAACGGCCAGCTGATCGTCTCCTCCGACGATGTCGCGGGTCCCATCTCCGACGAGACCGCCGGCACCCTGCGCGCGCACGGCATCCGTATGCTCATCCTGGTCGACTCGGCCGCCGCGCTCGACCAGTCGTGGGCCGATTGCGCTCATGGCTTCCTCGACTGGGCGGACCTCCGCCCGGAGTCACTGCGCGACGCGATCGCCGACGTCGCGTCCGGGCGGTTCCACATGTCGGAGTCCCTGGCACGGCGGTCGGTGACGGCACCCGAGCAGGCCGAGAGCGACCCGACCGCGCGGCGGTCCTCGATCTCGCTGACGGCACGTGAACTCCAGGTGCTGCGGCTGATCGCCGGCGGGCTGAGCAACCGGCAGGTCGCGCGCTCGCTGAGCATCTCCGAGCACGGCGTCAAACGCCTGGTCGGAATCGTCCTGGCCAAGCTCAACTGCCCGAACCGCACCCTCGCCGTGGTCCGAGCCATCGAGTTGGGGCTCCTCACCCTCTGAATCGGCCGTTGCCCGGAAGGAGCATCGACTCATGTCACAGGTCCACCGCGGCCGCCACACCGCACACATCGAGGGCGACTTCGTCGTCTTCCTGATCGGCATGCATGTGAACCGCCCCTGGCGGATCCACAAGTGGTGGCCGGTCTTCCGCTCGATGTTCGGCATGATCAAGGATCTGCGCGAGCATCCCGAGAAGGGCGCCCTGTGCAGTTACTTCGCGCTGATCTCCGGCGTCGGGCCGGCGGTCGTGCAGTACTGGCGCAGCTTCGAGCATCTCGAGGCCTTCGCCCGGAACACCGACGACCCGCATCTGCCGTCCTGGCGGCGGTACAACCAGCGGGTCCTCAAGTCCGGGGACGTCGGCATCTGGCACGAGACGTACCTGGTGAAGGACGGGCAGTACGAGACCGTCTACGCGAACATGGGACGCATCGGGCTCGCCCGGGCCGGCGAGCTGAAGCCCGTACAGGCCAAGGGCCACACGGCCGGGCGCCGGCTCGGCCGCACCGCCGAGGACGACTTCCCCGACGGCACCCGCCCAGGGGGCGGTTCGCCGTCGTAGTGCCCGCAAGTGCCATGGCCGGGGACCACCACGCGGCCCCCGGCCGTCGTATCGGGCCGACGGCCTCACTCCTTGGGCGTGGCCCCTCGGTTTGCGCTTGGCCCCTCGGTCTTCTCAGTCTTCCCGGTCGTCGACGGCCGGTCCGATGGAAAGGTGATGCACGATGAACGCTGCCACGACGAGCGAGGCGCTGCTGCCGCCCATCGACAGGTCGTGGCGGACCTGGGCCGGCGCTCTCGGCGGCCTGGTGTCCACGCTGATGCTTCGGCATGCAGGTGACCAGCTGACCGTGGACCTGGCGCCCAGGGCGCTGCACAGCTCGTTCCTCGCCCCGGTGTCGGACCACCCGCTGCTGGTGCGGTCGGAGGTGGTGCGCCAGTCGCGGACCAGCGCCGTGGTGCGCTCGACGCTCGAGCAGCACGAACGGCCGGTGGCACTGGCGACGGCACTGTTCGGCACCATCGGGGACAAGCCGACGCTGCAGGCGGCTGAGGCACCGGTTGTGCCGTCGCCCGAGGACTGCCCGGATGCCGGGTTCCCGGCCCGGATGTTCCCGTACGCCGCCCACTTCGAGACCAGGATGGCGGGCGAGGAGCGGCCGTTCGGCGGGGGGACGCACCCCGAGATGACCGCCTGGCTGCGGTTGCGGGAGCCCGACCTGCCGATTGCCGCGGCGGCGCTGGTCCTGCTCGACGCGATGCCTCCAGCGGTATACGCGGCGGCCTCCGAGCTGGTCGCGGTACCGACCGCCGAGTACTCGGTGCACTTCACCGACGGACTGTCGTTCGCCGAGAGCGGCGACTGGGCGCTGGTCCGGGTCGGGACGGATCAGTCGAGTGACAGATGGACAGTAGAGTCCAGCAGCCTGTGGAACGCGGACGGCACCCTGCTCGCGGTCGGCCGGCAGACCCGTCAGTTCCTGCGTCCGACAGCGCCCGGCAGCGCCCTCAAGGTTCCGCCCACCTGGTGGCAGCGCGCCTGACCCCGCTCACCCGCAATCGTCCGGGATTCCTCCCGAAAAAGAGCACAAAATAAACACAAAGAAAGAAATACCTGCCTCCCGCCCCCGGTCGACCGAGGACAGGAGGCAGGGGTCAGGCCGAGTACCGGTACGGCAATTCCTCGTCGCGACCGCCACGCCTCAGCAGACCGTCCCGCAGTGCGTGCACGCCGGCTTGGAAGCGGGAATTCGCATCGAGTCGGCTCATGAGCTCGGCCACCCGCCGCCGATAGGTGCGGAGCGATATTCCCAGCCGCCGGGCGGCAACCTCGTCCTTGGACCCGCCAGCCAGTTCATTGACGATCTGCAGATCCGCCTCGTCGAACTCGGACCGGGGGTAGCGCAAATAGCTCACCGGCTCGCTGGCGCCATTCCAGACGGCCGTGAGCAATGACTGCAGATTCTTGATCACCGGCGGCGCCCAGATCGCCAGGCACTGCTCCTGGGAGAGGCTCACCTGGGTACGCATGAAGGCGACCTGGGAGTCCACGATCACGAGTTCCTGCAGCTTGGTGTCGGTGACCCGGACCCGGATGCCGCACTCCGCGGCGGACAGCAGGTAGTCCGGAGTGCACCAGCTGGGGAGGTCGTCGCAACGATAGAGCTCTCGCACGGCGACCCTCCGCCGTGCCGCGTCACCAACTATTTTCTGAACCGTCCGGCGCCGTTCGCTGGAGTACCATTCCGATTTCAGTGCCGATATCATCACGTCGTAGCGGGCCCGCATGACGGACTGCAGCGCGGATATCCGCATCTCGTCCGCATTGTCGAATTGCTCGATGAGCCTGCCCTGCTCAACTCCCGAAAGTATTTCCGCACGAGTCACCTGATGCGTGCCTGAAGGCGCCAGCAAGAATTCCCCCATGGGCTTGACCCCTGAACTTTCTCCTTCAAACTATACCGGCCGAGAACTCCACTCAAGCGTGACCTACACCAAATTCGTGCATATACTCGGGGTCGGCAGGGGTTCAGCGGCGGGCCGCGGAGATGCCTTCAAGCCACTCACGGATCGCGGCTCGCTGCTCCGGCGTGAACGCGGCTTCCAATTCGGCTTCGCAGCGGTCGACGGCCTTGCGGGCAGCGGCCAGACGTGTCCGCCCGGACTCGGTGACGAAGATCTGATGGCTGCGCCGGTCGGACGGATTCGTCCGCCGCTCGATCAGCCCCTCCTGCTCGAGCCCGACAAGCATCTCGTTGGCGGCCTGCCGGGAGCTCGCCACCTCCCGGGCGATGTCCGACGCCGACATCCCGGGCCGCACCTCGGCCATCAGCAGGGTGGCGTACTGCGAGGTCGACAGCCCGAACGCCGTGAGCTCCCCGGCGATCGCCGACCTCATGTTCAGCCAGACCCTGCGGACCAGGAAGGTCAGCGAGCCGACTGCGGCCCTGCGGGGATCCAACGCTCCGCCTCCTCGGCTAGTGGCAGGTTCTTGACGATGACCCGAGACCACCGGGCTTGTCAAGTTCTTGTCGAACAGAGCAAAGCCCACCCGCCACCCAGGGGCCCTGGCCTCGATCCCTGACCGGTGACGAAGCCCGAGCCGGGCGATCGGCCGGTCGGGGGTGCTGGTGGCGAGGCAGGTGATCCCCAGGCCGTCCGCGTCGGCGATCCTCAACTGCACGCCGGGATGAGGTCGTTCCTTGCGAACACCAAGGTCCGCTTCGGCAATCCCTACCGGAAGGGAGCACTCGGGCTCGCGGCATTCGGCGCGGTGAGAACCAAAGACACCTGCCTGCAAGCCCGTTACAAGCGGATCACCACCCGCCGCGGCCCGCTCAGGGCCCTGGTCGCCGTCGAGCTCGATCACCACCGCGATCTGGCACATGCTCAGCGACAACGTCACCTACCGCGAGCTCGGCGCCTACTTCACCCAGCGCAACCCCCAACGCGCCACCCGCCGCGCGATCAACGCCCTCAACCAGCACGGCTACACCGTCACCCGCAACCCGCGGGGAGCCACAGCCTGACCACGCCACGGCCAAGCACCCGGCAGCCTCTGCGGCCACCGGACGCCCAGCCCAGTCCCGCAATTGCAGCCAGCAGGTCATGCCCGAGCCGGAGCCCAGTTCCTTCGGCAGGTACTTTCACCGGATCCCGGTGTGCAGCACGTACACGATCCCGCACAGCACCTCCGCCGGCGCTTGAGGAGGAGTTCGCCGACGAGGTTGGTGAGGCCAGGAGCGTCGGAGGGATGCCGACCAGGGCGCGTGTGCGTACGAGGTCAGGCGTCAGGATCCCTCCGCTCATCCCGACGTCGGGATCAGGCTCCGTAGCGGGGCAGGACGCCAGTGTCGAGCGGGGACGGCAGAGGGGCGGGCAGTTCGACCACCTCTCCATACTCTCCATGGACCTGACCGCAGTACTCTCCGCCCTTAGGACGGGTATGCAGAGTCCAGCGACCGGTACGAGGGTCCAGGACAAGCAGGACGGCGACCCCGGCTCGGGCGTACCAGCCATTCTTGTCGGTGATGTCCTTCGCCTTCTCCGACTGGGAGATCACCTCGACAGCCAAGGCGACATCACCAGGGTCGGCCAGCCAGGAATCGTCCTCGTCCCACTCCACGGGCAGGACCGTCAGATCGGGCGTGGCGTAGTCGTCCGGATCCTCCGGCATGGCGACCGAGGACATCTCGTACGGCGCCAGGCCCCCGGGCAGCCGAGGCTCGATCTGCACCCGCAGGCGCCGGATAGTGCCAGCGTGCTTGCCGCGTGGGGTGGGGGACATCACGAGGCTGCCTCCGATGATCTCGACCCGTAGCCCGGTGGAAGCTTCGATGCGTTCGGCGACCTCGCGCAGGTTTCCGGGGCGCGGGTGCAGCACGGGAAGGGTCACAGCTGCCCACCTCCTCATCGGTGGCCGTTCGATCACTACCGTACCGGTCGAGCCCTCGCCACGGCAGGTAACCAGAGCCGCGCCCAGGCCCGGCGCCGCCATCCGCTACCCGGCAGGCCAGGTAAACCAGCCCGCGAACCTCAAGGAACACGATCCCCACCTCCGCGTACCCGCCGGGGGGACAGGGGATACCAGGGGAGCCACAGGGGAACACGGATCTCTCGAATCCCTTTAACCACAAGGGATCCCCCACGTCCATCCCCTGCCGCGTGCGCACTTACCTTCCTGACCTGCGGAAACGCCGGAGAACCGGGACAGACATCCCCGTTTGCATCCTGCTGGATCCCCCTCGATCCTGCTCGATCTGGCACCCGTGCTGACACGTCAGCACGCCCCACCGATCGTTTGCGCGGCGCAATCTGGTTCCCGCTTGAAGCTGGCAATTTACTGGCCATCACTTGGGTAGATCGCGATGCTTAAACGATGCGCTAGAGCAAACTCTGGTGGCGGCGACCGGATTGACCCCGACGAGGCGCTGTCCAGCGGCCTGATGCTGAAGGCCAGAACCCCCTGCTTCTCAGACACGCTGCCTGTGGTGGGGCGGCACGGTCATGATGCGGCGGTACTGGGCGATGGCGGTGTCCTCGTCCACGGGGACTGCCTCGACCTCGACCCAGGCGTGCGCGGCGAAGGGCTGGGTGCGCACGCCGGTGCACCAGGTGGGCCAGCTCCCCCGCATGCGACACAGCAGTGTGGTGGCCAGGGAGCGCTGGAGGCAGCCTTCCCCCGCGCAGGCCAGGCTCAGGGATGTGATCTCGGTGCGGGCGCGCTGGGCTTCACCACGGGTGGCGGGGCGCGCCCCGCGTCGTACCAGGAGCAGGATGGTGCGGATGCGCCCCGGGGGAAGGCGGCTGAGCAGCCAGGCGACGGTGATGGCCAGCCGAATGGGAGGCCGGCGCCACCATGCGGGACGGTCCGCTGTGGGGAGGGCGGTGTGGACGCTCATGCGGAAGCCGTGTTCTGTGTGGAGAGGGATCGTGGATCAGGCGAGAGAGCCAAGACCGCGCCGGGCCAGGTCGGCCAGAAACGCGTTGACGTCGGCTGCGGCTTGGGCAGGCGTGGCATCAGTGCCTGCCGTGAGCCGGTGGACCGCCTCCTCCTGGCTCGCTCCGTTCAGGAGGGCGGTCAGGGTGGCGGAGCCCGTCCCGTTCAGCTCGAAATAGCCGCCCGTGCGCTCGTCGAGGATGACCATGCCGGTGTCGGTGGTGACGGCGGTGACATGTCGGTGCAGCCGAAAGGCCATGTCATGTGCTCCTGGTGGACCGTACGGTGCTTCTGGACGGGGTGGCGGCAGGCAGGGTGAGGCGTCCGTGGTGCAGCCAGTGCTCCACCACAAGGGTGTCTTCGAGGTCGGCGGAGATACGCGGTACCGGAGTGTGCAGCGCCGCGCCCAGGGCTGCGGCGTCCAGCAGACCGGCCTGGGCCAGTCGGGAGCGCTCCACGAGCTGGTTCAGGGCGGCCCGCTGTTCACGCAAGCCCGCGTAGAAGTCGGTGTCGGTGCTGCCCTTCGTCGCGCGGGCGAGCAGGTGACCGGGCATCAGGCCGTGCATGGCCCGGGCCAGGAGTGGTTTGTAGGCGAAGGGTGTCCCACGCTCGTGAGTACGCACCGCGAGACAGGCTTCCACCACGCGGTCGTCGAGGAACGGCAGCCCCATCCACGGCTGGTCGTACTCCTGGCGCATCAGCCGGTAGAGCTGGGAAACGGCCCGCAGCCGGTGCAGGGTCTGGTGCTGTCCCCGGTCGGCGGCAAGGGGCAGCGCGGTCGTCGCAGCTTCCTCCAGGAGGTCGGCGACCAGCAGGGCTGCCCGGCGCGTGGCCCATGGTGCCATGCGCACCGGCGGTCCCCATCCCAACGGCACGTGGTGGGAAGGCTCGGTCGGCGGGCCACCGCGCAGGCGGCGAGCCTGGTCGCGCAGCCACTGCGGGTAGGAGCGTCGGTCGACGAGCCCTCGTAGCGCGAGGCTCAAGGGCCAGCGGCGGACCGAACGGTGGCCGCGCAGGTGACGGACGGCGAGAAGCGGGTGGGCCGGCAACAGGTCGCCGAGGTAACCGGGCGGGGTCTGGAGAACCTCGTCGCCGCCGTGGCCCGCGAGTTGAAGGACGACTCCGTGCCCGCGGTAGCGAGCGGCGGTCGCGTCGAACACGGCCCTGCCTCGCAGCACCCCGGACGGAGCGTCCGCCGGGCTGCCCGGCTCGCCCAGGTTCTCGTACTGGCCAGGCAGTTCGTCGTCGGCCAGCGACAGCGCCACCGTGTCCGGCAGATGGCTTCGGGCCAGGTTGGCCCAGTGTGTGTCGTCGTTGGCCGGATCCCGGAACGCCAAGGTCATCGTGTGCAAGGAGGCGCCGGCGGCGCTCGCGAGGAACGCCAGCGCGGTGGAGTCCATGCCTCCGGACAGGTCACAGCCCACCGCAGATTCCGGTGCCTGGGCGATCCGCAGGGCCACGGCCTCGGCGAGAGCGGCTCGCAGCGCCGCCGCGCCGGTCTCCACCGGCCGGTCGGGAAGAGGCGGTGACCACCAGGGCCGGTGCGCGGATCCGCCGTGCGCGCCGACCGTCAGCGCGTCGCCCGGCGGGACGGCGAAGACGCCCTGCCAGGCGGTGAGACCGTCCAGCAGATGTGGGGGCCCGCCGGTGATGAGTCGTACGGCCAGCCATCGCTCGTCCAGGTCGGCGCCCGACAGGTCCGCCAGGATGTCCGCGCGGTCCGCCGCGACCGTGATGCCGTGCATACGCGCCGTGTAGACGCGACGCAGACCGGAAGCCGTGCCCCGAAGCCGGAACCGGCCCGGTCCCGAGACGGCCACATGCACGCTTCCCGCCGACGCTGAAGGCCCCGGAACGCCTTGGTCAGTGCTCAGGGGCGGCAGGAGACGGGCAAGGGATGCCACGTCTGCACCTGCGTGACCGATGACGGCCACCCTCAGGTCGCCCGTCGACAGGACCTGGCAGTGGCCCGTCGGCACCCGGCCGACCAACCAGGGTCTGCCGGACGCGTGCCGGGCCAGGACCGACCCTTCACACCGGAGCTCTTCCAGCACCCGGAGGGCGGCAGGACAGTCGGGTACGGCGACGAACCACTGCACAGGAGACCTCACTTCAGACGGGCATCACGCTTCAAAACGGCCGATACCGGCTTCCCTGTACTTCCCGTAACCACCGCGCGTGTCGTGTGCGAACCTCCCGGCCTCCGCGACCATCGGCGGCTCGTAGGCGACCGGCTCCTCGACAGCCACCCGCTCCTCGTTCGTGAGCACCTTCTGGATTTCCATGCCCATCCCTCCTCAGGAATCAGGACGGGGCGCATCCCCGCCGCTGGAATGAATACCTGCCGCCATCTTCCTCAAACCCCCTGAACAGACGCTGATTTCAGCCAACATCCATCAATTCTTGCAGTTCGAACCCGAGTCCAAATAGGCACGCATCAAGGCCTGTTGACCAATTATTGAGCATGCCCGCTCAGGTGAGGTAATCACCACCGTCGATCACTTTCCACTCCCAAGAGTGAAGCCTTCCCGCATCACGGTCCTACGGTGCGCCAGTCGGCTAGCCTGGCACACATCTCCCTTTGGCCATACGGGAGTTCGGCGCACCGGAGCGCATCGCGCCCTTCAAGGATGAATCACCGCAACACCAGAGAGAGAGCCGCCATGCCTCCTGTCGTTCCCCCGTTCCTGCTAGGGCTTGTCTTTGCTCCCCTGGCCAAGCGTCTGGTGAAGCCGCTGGTCCGCGGCACCGTCAAGACGTCGATGAGCCTTGTCATGGAGTTGAAGAAGGCAGCGCACGAGGCTGGTGAGGAACTGCACGACATGACCGCGGAGGTCGCTGCCGAGTTGATCGGCGCCGAACTCCGGGAAGAGGAAACAGCCGTCGGCAAGCCGGTCAAGCCTCGGAGCCCTGCCGGCTCGGGTACTGCGGCCGGAAAGGCCCGCTAAGTCGGCCGACGGAGCACGGAATGACGATTCAGCATCCTGGGGACGACGGCATGGTCAGATTTTTCTCGACCGCGCCGCCGTCCCCATTCGTCCTGCCCCAGACAAGGAAATGCGTGACTGAATACGGTGACGTTTTGGCCGACATCACGACCACGACTGACATCATGGAAGAGAGCGACTCCGCTACGAATGTGCTGTACAGGGCGGAGCTGGTGCTCAACAACGGCTCATACACTCTCGTCGTGCGGGATCTCGTACACGGCACGCTGCGAATGACCGGTGTGCCCAGGAGGATGGTGGCAAAGTTCCCCGCCTACCTTTCGATGCTCAATCTTCAGCACGTGGATGAATGAACCGAACTGCCTTCGGCGGCCGGCTCGGGGACAGGATCCGGGACGGCGGGCAGCCGGAGCCGCTCGCCTCGCTCCAGCCGCCACCGGATCCAGGTGAGCAGCACCGGCCTGGGCAGCAGGGTGTAGACGCGGGTCGGACTGCGCTTGACGGCGAGGGCGCGCAGCGGGCGCGGGCGGAGCAGGAAGACCTGGGCGAACCGGACCAGGGACCGGCGGTCGGCGGCGGCGAGGTCGCACAGCAGGTCGTCGCAGAGCCGCCGCCAGACTTCGTGGAGGCGGGCGCGGGCGGCTTCGACGCCGACGGCCCAGACACACATGCGGTAGAAGTTGCAGGAGTCGTCGGCCACGTCCTTGGCATAGCCGACAACGTCACTGATCAGTTCTCCCATCGCGTGCATGTGTCCCGCGAGCCGGTCGAACGACTCGTCCCCGGGCAGCCCGGCGAGGCGTCGGCCGAACCCCGTCATGATCCGCACGTCGGACGACCGCCCGTGACAGGCACGCACGAGATCGTCCACGCTGTACTGAGCGCGGCGGCTCATGGTCTCGGTCTCCCAGCGGGCGTACTCCTCCAGCGCGCGCAGATCGGCGAGTGCCTCGGCGGTGTCACAGCCGTATCCGCGCAGCACCTCCTCGATGCCGTCGCGCCAGGCGGTGCCCGCCGGAGGGCCGTCCGCCTGCTCCCGCTCGACGGCGAGATCGCCGACGTAGACCAGCGCCTCCAGATTGAGCAGCGGGGGCCAGTAGTAGTCCAGCGCGTCGTGCGGACAGCCGAGGAGACGCAGGGTGTGGACGCAGTGCAGCGTGACGGCACCGGCCTTGAGCTGGTGCCGGAGGGTGACGGCGGTGCGCTCCCAGGCCATGGGGGGATCGGCGGACAAGGGCCGCTCCCAGGCGCGCTCGGCGGCGCCCCGAGCACCGCGCGACACCAGCGGACGGCGCGCCTTCGCACTCTTCGTGGCGGTCATACGAGCCTTCCTCGGCGACGGGGTGAACGGGCGGCCGGCGCGGACACTCCGCCGCCAGGACGACGGACACCGTAATCACCGCAACAGCGCCAACTGGCATAGAACATAGGCATGTTCACCACATCGAGTGGCGTGCACACCCTGCGAGTTTTTGCCGCCGAGCGCATGGAAATGCCCCGTGCGGTGCCAGTCCGACAGGGGCCGGCACCGCCTTCGAAAGGAGTACCAATCATGTTCCTTCCCGACTACGGCAACCCCCGCGACCCCGGTTCCGATGACGCTCCCGCTCTGCGCTGGCAGGCGGAGGTCTACGAGGGCGACGAGGCCTGAGCGGCACCTGCCCCTCCGGGACACCCCGTGTGAACCGAGGAACGGCGGGGCCGGCGCCTACCTGGCCCCGCCGTTCTTCACATCCGTACCCCCTCCCGCGCGCCCGAGGAAGCACCGTGTTGCCAGAGACCACCAGCGTCCACCCGCCCGCCGCCCGCGAGAACCTCGTCGAGACGGTGCACGGGCGGCCGGTTGCCGACCCTTACCGGTGGCTGGAGGACCTGACCAGCGACGCCTCGCGCGCGTGGGCCGAGGCCCAGGACACCCTGTTCGCCGCGCACCGGACGGCCTGGCCGGACCGGGACGCATGGGACGAGCGGCTGAAGGCCCTGTCGGTGACCCGTCGGGTGTCCGCGCCGGTCTGGCGCGGCGGACGGCACTTCACCGAACGGCATCTGCCCGGCCGCGACCAGGCCGTGCTGTACGCCACCGGGGCGGACGGCACCGAGCGGTTCGTGGTGGACGCGGGCACACTGGCGCCGCAGGGCCGGGTACGGCTGGCCGGGTGGCGGCCCTCCTGGGAAGGCGACCTGGTGGCCTGTCAGTTCGCGGTGGACGGGGCCGACATCACCCGGCTGGTGGTGTACGCGGCCGACGGCGGGGGAGCCGTCGATGAGCCCGTGGAGGGGCTGCGGCACTCGCCGGTGGCATGGCTGCCCGGCGGGCAGGCCTTCTACTACGTGGGCCCCGCGGCCGAGGGGCCGGACGGCATGCTGCGGGTCAAACTGCACCGCCTGGGGCGGCCCGCCGGGGAGGATGAGGAGGTGTTCGGTGAACAGGCCGACGGATTCGCGTACTTCGGGCTGACCATCACGCCCGACGGCGATCGGCTGGTCGTCTCCGTGGCCCGCGGAATCGCCCATCACAACGACCTGTGGCTGGCCGAGACCCCGGTGAACGACCCCGCGCGGCCGACGTGGCAGCGCTTGGTGGACGGCACGGAGACCAAGGCGCTCGCCTCGATCCGGCTGCACCGGGACGGCGGCGGACGCCTCCACACCGACCGGGGCGCGCCCCGCGGGAGGATCCTCGTCACGGACCGCACAGCGGCGCGCGGTGACGGCTGGCGGGAACTGGTACCGCAGGACCCGGACGCCGCTCTCGACGACAGTGTCCTGCTGGACGGGCTCGCTCTCGCGGAACCACTGCTGCTGGTGTGCTGGAGTCGGGCTGCCACCAGCCGGATCACCGTGCACCGGGCCGCGGACGGGAAACGCATCGGGGAGGTCCCGCTGCCCGGCAGCGGAACGGTCCGGGCGCTGCGGGGGCGTCCCGAAGGCGGCCACGAGGCGTGGTTCACGTACACCGACTTCGGCAAGCCACCGGCTGTCTTCGTCTTCGACGCGGTCAGCGGGCGGGTCGCACCGTGGCCCGGGCGCGGTGCGCCCCCCGGGCCCCGGGCGTCCGTGGAGCCGACCGGGGCACCCGGCTCCACGGCGGAGCTGCTCACCAGTCAGGTCCGGTACGAGGCCGACGACGGCACGCCGATCCTGCTCTTCCTCCTCAGCCGCGCCGACCAGCCGCTCAACCCGCCCGCCGGGCCGCCCCGGCCCGCCCTGCTCACCGCCTACGGCGGCTTCGGCGTCCCGATGCGCCCCGCCCACACCCCTTCCGCGCGAGCCTGGGCCCAAGCCGGCGGCGTGTACGCGGTGGCCTGCGTACGGGGCGGCGGCGAGCACGGCAACGCCTGGCACGCCGCCGGTCGTGGCGCCGCCAAGTCCCGTGCCGTGGACGACCTCAACGACGCCGCCCGGTATCTGATCGACCGGGGCATCACCGCGCCGGACCGGCTGGCCGCGACCGGCCAGTCCAACGGCGGACTGCTGGTGACCGCCGCCCTGACCCGCCGCCCTGATCTGTACGCCGCCGTCGCCGCCATCGGGCCACTGTGCGACATGGCCCGCTACGAGCGCTTCGGCATCGGTCACACCTGGACAGCGGAGTACGGGACCGCCGTCGACCCCGGGCAGCTCGACGCACTCCTCGCCTACTCGCCGTATCACCAGGTACGTCCCGGCAGCCGCTACCCGGCCGTCCTGCTCTGCGGCGCCGACACCGACCAGCGCACCGGAGCCCAGCACGTGCGCAAGATGTGCGCGGCGTTGCAGCACGCCACAGCCTCCCCCGCTCCGGTCCTCATGCGCCGTACCACGACCGGCGGACACGCACACGCGTCAGCAGGAACGGCACACGATCTCACCGCAGACGTCACCGCCTTCCTCGCCCACCACACCGGACTGCCCGCGCCGACGTCCGCGACCGCCGACGGATCGCCGCGTTGATCCCTGAGCGAGTCGCCCAGCCCGCCCACCCCGCCCGAGGCGGAGAGAAGCAGAGAGAACCGGTGATGCCCGCGTGTCCCGCTACGTCACCCCGCCCGCAGAACCGCACGGCCATCAGCACCCGGTCCGCGGTCCGCTGAGGCTCCGGTCGGCCGTGCCCGGGCGGCAGCGGTGGGAAGCTCCCGTCCTCGCCGGGCGCCCCCGGCTCGCCGGGCTGCTCACCGCCGTACTGGGCAAAAGCCCCGGTGTCACCGGCGTCCGAGCCAGCGCGGTGACCGGCAGCGTGCTCGTACACCACGATCCGGCGCTCGGTGCGGCGGATATCGGCGCACAGCTCCGGGCGGTCCTGGACGACCTTCTGCGACAGGTGGGGACGCAGAGCCAGGTCCCCCAACCGTCGGCCGAGCCAGTCCGGACCCGTGAACAGGCTGGTGATCCGGCCGGGGCTCATCAGGCCACCCGGTCCGGTGTCCGCCCCCGCATGCTGGTGGCCGGCGGTGCCGCGGCCTCCCTCGCCCTGGGCGGCTCCGGGCTGCTCCTGGGCCCCTGGGTGGCTCTGGGTGCGGTCGGCGCCGCCACCACGCTGCTGATCCGCCGGGCCTGGCATGAGACGAGCGACCCACGAAAGCTGCCCGCCTCACCGCTGAAGCCCGCCGAGGCGGCCCGTCCCGTCGGGAACGCCGGCGCACCTCCGCTGCTGCGCCTGGCCAGGAGGCACCGGCGCCGGATCGGCCGCGCCGCAGGACTGTCGGCCGCCGCTGAACTCGCCGAACTGGGCGTCTTCACCAGCCTCGGCGCGCTGCCGCTACTCCTCGCCCGCGGCAGCAGCCCGGTGCTCACCGCGCTGGGCGTGACCGGAACCCTCCCCCAGCTGGGCGTGCTCACCGCCGTCGCCGCGCTGGCGAAGCTCATCCAGGCGGCCCTGTCCTACCGGGCCGACCTCGCCTGGCGCACCCTCGGTCAGGACGTGGAACACGAGTTGCGCAGCGAGGTGTATCCCCATGTACAACGGCTGCCCCTGCGGGACCTGGAGGGCGAGCGGACCACGCGGATCGCCGGTGTGCTGAGCGCGGACATCCCACACGTCGGCGCCTTCCTCGCCCACGGCCCCGGCGAACTGGTCCAGCTCGCCACCTGTTTCCTGGTGATGGCGCCCGCCTTTCTCCTCCTCGCCCCCCGGCTCGCCTGGGCCGCCTTCCTCCCCGTCCCGGTCATCACCTGGCTCTCCCTGCGGCACCACTCCCGCTCCGGGCGCGCCTACGCGGCCGTGGGCGACCGCAGGGTCCGGCTGAACAGCCAGGTCATCAACACCCTGGAAGGCAGTGCCACCGTCAAGAGCTTCTGCACCGAGGCCGAGGAGGCCGCCCGTGTGGAGCGGCTGAGCGACGCGTGCCGCAACGACACCCGGCTCAACGACCGGGAGACGGCTCGGCACATCCAGACCGTCGGCACGTGTGCCAGCCTCTCCCTGCTCGGTACCGGACTGCTCGCCGCCCGCGACGTGTTCCGGGGCACTCTGTCCCTGAGTTCCTTCAACACCCTGCTCGCCCTGCCCAGCCCGGTGCTGTATCGGCTCACCCGGATCGGCACGACCTTGGAGCAGTACCAGCACACACTGGCCGCGCTCGACCGTGTCGAACACCTGCGGAACCTGCCGACCGAGCCGGACGAGGGCGGACGCCCTCTGGATCCCGGACGGGTCGAGGGTGAGCTGGTACTCGACGGGGTCACCTTCGCGTACCCGGGGCGCCCCCCTGTGCTGCGGGACACCCGGTTGCGATTCGTGTCCGGCCGTACGACCGCCATCGTGGGTGCGACCGGGGCCGGCAAGACCACCATCGCCAAACTACTCATGCGGTTCCAGGACCCGGTGGCGGGCCGGATCCTGCTCGACGGCCAGGACATCCGGGAGCTACGCCTGCAGGACCTGCGGCGCTGCATCGGTTTCGTCGCCCAGGACGCCTTCCTGTTCGACGGCACGATCGCCGAGAACATCGCCTACGGCACCCCGCACGCGGAGCACGCAGCCATCGTCGGTGCCGCAGGCATCGCGCAGGCGTCCGGGTTCATCGAAGCACTGCCGCAGGGGTACGACACGGTGGTGGGCGAGCGGGGAGCTGCACTGTCCGGCGGTCAGCGTCAGCGCATCGCGCTGGCCCGCACCATCCTCAAGGACCCTCCGGTCGTCATCCTCGACGAAGCGACGTCGGCCGTCGACAACGACACCGAAGCCGCCATCCAGCACGCCCTCCGGAACTTCACTGCCGGCCGCACCACCGTGGTCATCGCCCACCGGCTCTCCACCATCCGGCACGCCGACTGGATTCACGTCATGAACGAGAACGGGACCATGGTGGAGGAGGGAGCCCACCAGGACCTTCTCACGCAAGACGGGCAGTACGCGTCGCTGTGGCGACTACAGACCGGAATGCCTGAGCGGGACCCCGAGGATGCCGGGAGAGTACTGGTCACGGCCACACATTGACGCCCTGCTCAACACCGCGAACTCCTGGATCAGAGAGCGGCTCGACGTGCCCCGGATTCGGCGGACGCGGTGTTCAGATCCCGGACGGCGAACACGCCGTGCACGCCTTGCCCGCCTCAGCTCGGGGCGCCCTGAAGGGCAGAACGACGGGCGCGACCACCAGGGCAACTGCCGCATGCAGCAGTTGTTCCGGCGGTCGCGGCCGGGCCGGGATTTCCTGGTCGCTCCCGACCCCGCCGCGGACTACGCCTGCGCGGACTACGTGTGCACGGCCGAGGCACTGTCCGGGTCGAGGCTGTCGATCTTCACGTAGAGGTCGTCCTGGTTGCCGATGTCGGGGACTGCCACACCGCTGACCGAAGGAACGAAGCAGACCGCGGAATGGCGCAGGTCCGCTTTGCCACCGCCGTCGGTCCGGGCATTTGTCAGCACCGCCGTGCTGACACGTCAACACGGGAACCGGGACAAAAACACCCCCCTGACAGCGTTTCCGCAGGTCAGAGGGGTATCTGATTGTGGAGCCTAGGGGAGTCGAACCCCTGACATCCGCCATGCAAAGACGGCGCTCTACCAACTGAGCTAAGGCCCCGGGAAGCAGCGACCTGCCGGAGGTGTCGCGTTCCGGCGGGTGCCGCAGACCAGAGTACCGGGTCACCCCCGGTGTTCCGCAAAAAGATGGGGGTCCCCGCAGATGACCACTCTCCGTAAGATGCTCGACGTGGTTCGCTACAGCGAACCGCGGTTTTTCAGGGGAAGCGATGGGGAGACGCAATGGACGCCGCACAGCAGGAAGCCACCGCGAGAGCGCGGGAGCTGCAGCGGAACTGGTACGGAGAGCCGTTGGGGGCGCTCTTCCGTAAGCTCATCGAAGATCTCGGGCTCAATCAGGCCCGTCTCGCGGCGGTCCTGGGGCTGTCCGCTCCGATGCTCTCGCAGCTGATGAGCGGCCAGCGCGCGAAGATCGGCAATCCCGCCGTGGTCCAGCGGGTGCAGCTGTTGCAGGAGCTGGCGGCCCAGGTCGCGGACGGCAGCGTGAGCGCCGCCGAGGCGACCGGGCGCATGGAGGAGATCAAGAAGTCGCAGGGGGGCTCCGTGCTCAGCAACACCACCCAGACCACGAGCGGTTCGGGCGCGCCGACGGTCAAGCGGGTGGTCCGCGAGATCCAGTCGCTGCTGCGCTCGGTGGCCGCCGCGGGCGACATCATCGACGCTGCCGACAGCCTCGCCCCGACCCATCCGGAACTGGCGGAGTTCCTCCGCGTCTACGGCGCCGGCCGCACCTCCGACGCCGTCGCGCACTACCAGTCGCACCAGAACTAGCGGCCACGGCCCGGTTCACGGAGGAGGTCCGGGAGCCGGGCCGGGGCCCAGGTCCATGGGGGGATCGGGGGACCAGTCCTCAAGCGGGGACGGGGTCGTATCACTCATCTCAGTCATCTCACTGATCTCAGTCATTGCGGGGGAGAGACCGGGGAAGAGACGGGAGGGAGAGACCGGGGGAAGATCAGGGAGAAGGTCAGGGGGAAGCGCGGGAAGCGGGGAAGTAAGGGGACAGAGGGACTGGCGGGGGCCAGGGGGAGGAGTGATGGGCTGTCATGGGTGAGGTCTTCGCCGGACGGTACGAGCTGGCCGACCCGATCGGACGCGGTGGCGTGGGCGCCGTATGGCGCGCCTGGGACCACCGCCGACGGCGCTATGTGGCCGCCAAGGTGCTCCAGCAGCGTGACGCCCACTCCCTGCTGCGCTTCGTCCGCGAGCAGGCCCTGCGGATCGATCACCCGCATGTCCTCGCCCCGGCCAGCTGGGCCGCCGACGACGACAAGGTGCTCTTCACCATGGACCTGGTCGGCGGCGGCTCACTGGTCCATCTCGTCGGCGACTACGGCCCCCTGCCGCCCGCGTTCGTGTGCACCCTGCTCGACCAGCTCCTGTCCGGTCTCGCCGCCGTCCACGCCGAGGGCGTCATCCACCGGGACATCAAGCCCGCCAACGTCCTCCTCGAAGCCACCGGAACCGGCCGGCCCCGGCTGCGGCTGTCCGACTTCGGCATCGCCATGCGGCTCGGCGAACCCCGGCTGACGGAGACCAACCTCGTGGTGGGCACGCCGGGTTATCTCGCGCCCGAGCAGATGCTCGGCTGCGAACCCGACTTCCCCGCCGACCTGTTCGCCGCGGGCCTGGTCGCTCTGTATCTCCTCGAAGGCGCCAAGCCCGACGCCAAGGCGCTCGTGGAGTACTTCGCGGACCACGGGACGCCCGGGCCGCCCAAGGGCATCCCGGAGCCGCTCTGGCAGGTCGTCGCGACCCTGCTCCAGCCCGACCCGGACGCGCGCTTCCGCACCGCCACGGGTGCGCGCAAGGCCCTCGCCGCCGCCGTGGAACTCCTGCCGGAGCCCGAACCCGACGACGAACTGATCGAGATATTCGACCAACTCGGGCCACTCCCACCCGGGTTCGCCCCCGACGGCCCCCTCAAGCGGGCCTCCGGAGTGGCCCTGGAACTGGTCGAGCCGGTCGAGGGCGCGGATACGACGTCGGCGCCGGATACCGACCTCGGCCTCGACCCCGACCCCGACCTCGATTCCGGCACGGATTCGCACGCCGCCCCGGGCACCGGCTCCCTCTCGGACACCGGCAGCTTCCGTCTCCCGCCTCCTCAAGAGCCCTCCACCCCCGAGCCGTACCCCCCACAGCCACCCCAGCACGCCACCGCTGCCTCCCCGTACCCCCCGTACGTCCAGCAGCCCCAGCCCCCTTCGGAACCCCCCTCCCAACTCCCGTCTCACCAGCCGTACTTCTTCCCCCACACCCCCACCCCGAGCGCGATGACAGGGCATCGCGTCGATCCCTCCACCGCCTCGTACACCACCCAGGACGCGCAGGTTCCGCCTCCGCCCCCGCCCCCGCCTCAGTCGACCTCCGGCGCGCCCGCGCAACGGCACAGGGCGAGCCGGTCGCGCCGGGCGGGCCGGAGTCGGCGGGCCGGGCCGCCGGCCAAGGTGGCGATCCCGATGCTGCTGCTGGCGCTGGCCTGTTACGCGGTGGGCTTCTGGGCGTTCACCCGCGTCTGAACCCGCCGTGCCGTCACTGTCCAGACGGCGAGCACCAGCAGCAGCACGGTCCCCGAGCCGATCCCGCCGATCGCGACGAGCTTCATCCCGGAGCCGCCCCCGCCCCCGGTGCTCCCGGTACCCCCCGTGCTCCCGGTGAGCGCCGCCGCCCGGTCGGGCCCGGTGAGCGTGAACGCGTCCCCCGGCACGGGCCGCCCGGCGTACTGCGGCCCCGCGTGCGCCCGCCCGGCCACCCGGACTCGCAGCGTCACACCGAACGGACCTCGCCCGTACAGGCCGGTCAGCTGCTCGCTGAGATGCAGGACCAGGTAGTAGTCGCCGGCGAAGCGGACCGAGGTCACGCCGGCGGGAGCCGCGTAGCGGTTGGCGTAGTCCACCGGCGGGGGCGGTGCGAGTACGGCGGGTTTCCGGATGCCGGTGTAGCCGAGGGCGGCGTCCTCGACATAGCCGCGGACGGGGTTGTAGAGCGAGAGATTCAAGGCACCGCCGACATACCCGTGCCCCGAGGCACCGTCCAGCTCGGCGGAGGCGTTCAGTTGCCGGCCCCAGTCGACCGGCACCTTGTAGAACCGGGTCTCACCGGGCACGAGGCCGGTCCGCCACACTCCTTGGCCCAGCGGGCGGGCCGAGGCGAAACCGGTGCCGCCGGAGGCGTCGCGGGGCGTACCGCCGAGCGGCTCGGGGGTGGCGGAGTCCCAGGTCTGCGGCGCGGAGGTGGCCCCGGCCCGGGCCGGGCGCGGTTCGGTGGCGGGCGCGATCTCCAGGCCCCAGCGCTGTGCCGGGCCCGACGTACCGGAGCCCTCGGCGTCGAGGCGCTGGACGAGCACGTAGTACGGCCCCTTGCCCTGGCACAGCGTCTTGCCCGCCTCCCTCAGTCCCAGCGCGGTGACCGGGCGTGGGCTCAGGCCCGCCCCGAAACGGGCGGCGGCGTAGCCGCAGGGCGTGCCGTGCGCGTCCTGGACCGACACCCTGATGCCGTCGGTGGCGGAGACGGTGGCGTTCGCCGGGGGTACGGCGGTGACGGGGACGTACGCCGTGTCGGCGGCGGTGAGGTCGAGCCGGTAGTAGAGCCTGCCGTTCCTCGGCAGGGAGCTGCGGTAGATACGGCCGGGGTCCAGCCGTTCGGCCGTCGCCGGGTCCGACGCGCCCGCGACATCACGGGCGCCGGGCGCGAAGGCGTACGACCGCCCGTCCTCAGCGGCGGCCGCGGGCGCGGTCGCGGTACCGACCGTCGGCAGGACGAGCAGCGCGCACAGTCCCGACAGCACAACCGTCCGCACCGCACCGGCACCGAAGACCGCCCGCCGGCCGAGCCGCCCCTCCCGCCACCGCCACGCCGTACGTCGCCCTCGCCCCCGCACGTGCCGCCCTCCCCTGGTCGCACTCGCCGTACCGGACCACATGAACGCCTACAGCACCCGCCGGGCCCCCGCAACAGGAAGCGACATCTGGACACCGGGACACCCGGAGGGACAACACAAAACCCCGACCGCGCGGGCGGTCGGGGTCTGTTCAGATTCTGGTATCGGCACTCACGAACCCGTGGGCACGGAGTCAGTCGCCTCCGTCCACAGATCCTGCTCGGCGCGATCCGCCTGGATCTGGCGGTACACGAGGAGCCCGCCGATGGCGGCCAGTGCGACCAGGAGCAGCTTCTTCACCGCGCGACCTCGTCTTTCCTTGACGTAGGGGACCTCTGGCGCCCGACTATACACACCGACCGATACCGATCGGTGATCTGCGCCGGACCCCAACTCCCGCCTCCGGCAGCGCAATAGCCCTGGTCCGGCGCCGTTCCGATCGGAGGGTGATCGCACCTCCACGGACCGTTACTTTGCTCCCTCTTCGCTCACCCTCACCAGCTTTTGGGAGTTTTCCGGCCCTCTTACCGCCATCCGGGTGGTGTTGATCTGAACATCGACGCGCCACGGGCGTCGGTCCACCACTTCGCGGCCCGCATACACATCATGAGGAAAGTACGCAAATCGCCCAACCCGAAAGTGAGGGGCCATGACCCAGAACAAGGTCATGAACCTGTGGACCGCCATCGTCACCGCCTTCCTCGCGCTGTGCACGGCGCTCGGACTCATCACCACCACGACCGCCACGACCGCGACGGCGGCACCTCAGCCCGAGAGCACCAGCACCCGCACCGGTACCGCACAGCGGACCGTCCCGACGATCCCGGCGCCACGCCACTGGGCCTGGTCCTATTCCAGGGCGCTGCCCCCCACGATGAAGCAACGCATCCGGGCCGAGGCCCACGGAAAGTCCCCGAGCTGCCGGCAACTCCCCCTCACCGACACCCCGGAGAGCGCGGCCGTTCCTGAACAACCCGCGGCGGCAAGACCCGACTGCTGACCCCCCCAGCCTCCCCCTCGCAGTACCGCAACGTCTCGACACAGGGCGACTTGCGTACGCATCAGTCGAAACGAACAGACCCCCGGCCGGGTTCGGCCGGGGGTCTTGCGCTGTTCCCACCCGCTGTTCCCACCGCTATTCCCGCCGCTATTCCCACCACTGTTCCCACCACTGTTCCCACCACTGTTCACCGCTGTCCCACCGCTGTCCCCACCCACTGTTGTCACCCAGGCGACATGACGGACACCATGGCGCACACACCCACGACGCTCCCGGAAAGGTGGTGAGCGCTGCCGTGTCCCGGCGTGTCACCGTCATCACCGCTGTTCACGGCCCGTCCGCGCGCTTCCTGCCGGAGGCCCACGCCTCCCTGTGCGAGCAGCGGCTGCCCGGCGGCTGGGAGTGGGAATGGGTGATCCAGCAGGACGGCACGACGGACGAGGTCCGCGCGTACGTCCCGGACGACGCGCGCGTGAGCTTCGGTCAGGGCCGGCCGGGCGGGCCCGGAGTCGCCCGTACGATCGCGCTGGCGCGCGCCGGGGGCGCGTATGTGAAGGTCCTGGACGCCGACGACCGGCTCACGCCGGGCGCGCTGGCCCGCGATCTGGCCGTGCTGGAGACGGACCGCACCGTCGGCTGGACGACGTCCCGGGCCCTCGACCTGCTGCCCGACGGCTCCACGGCCGGTTTCCCCGGCGACCCGGACGACGGTCCGCTCGACCGCGGCTCCGTGCTCGATCACTGGAAGCGGAACGACTTTCGTGCACCGGTCCATCCGGCGACCCTGTGCGTCCGGCGGGAGCTGCTCGTCGCACTCGGCGGCTGGATGGCCCTGCCCGCCTCCGAGGACACGGGCCTGCTGCTGGCGCTGGACGCGGTGAGCCGCGGCTGGTTCTCGGCGGAGGCCGGCCTGCTGTACCGCAAGTGGGACGGCCAGGTCACGGGCCAGGCGTCCCACGTCGACCCCGTCGAACGAGCGGCCCGTACGACGGTCACCGAGGCCCGTGCCCGCGCCCTGTCCGACCTCGGGTGGACCTACCCGGCCGGCGCACGCACTCCCTGAACTACCGCCTGAGCACGTCGAGTTACTTTCCGAGTACGTTGAGTCATCACCTGAGCGCGATCGCCTGCGACGGGCACTTCTCGACCGCTTCCAGAACCCGCGGGTCGTCGGCGGCCTCCTCCCGGCCGGGCCGTACGACGCCGTATCCGTCCTCGAACGCGAACACGTCCGGCGCCCGGTGCGCGCACTCGGCGGAGCCGTAGCACAGCGAGCGGTCGACGGAGACCTTCATACGCCCTCCAGCCCTAGACGGTGGCTTCCAGGACGTCACTGCCCGGCGAACCGCACTCCGAACCGGACCCGTGCGCGCTACCCCTGCCCGCCGGCAACCGAGAGCCAGTGGGCCACCCGGCGGACCGTCGGCTCGTCGAGCAGCTCGGCCATGGTCCGTACCGCCTCGCCGTCCTCGGCGCTCAGGTCGTACAGGCCCGCCTTGCTCAGACCGGCCAGGAGGACCTGGTGCCGGCGGCCCGTCATGCGTTCCGCCAGCTTGGCCGGCGCACCGGCGCCGGGCGCGGGCGGGTCGGCGGGGGCAGGGGCGGTTTCCCTCGCGGCCGGAGCGTCGTAGAGGTGCCAGGCGCCGCCGGCGTCGTCTTCGGGCCCCCACAGCGCGACCGTCACCTCCTCACCGCGCGCCCGCACGGTCTGCGTCATGTCGCCGACGGCGTACAGCACCGGAGCCCGGTCAGGGGACTCGGCGCCCACCGTCCAGGAATTCTGGTCAGCCCGGTGGAACATCGCGACCCAGCGCGGAGCACCGGGCGGTGGCGGGCACGGGGGACGTTTCTGCATGGCACACACCCCTTCGGGAACAGGACGCTCACCCCTGCGGGAACAGGACGCTCACCCCCGCGGGAACAGCCGGCGGAGGGGACCGTATCTGACGGTTCATCAGATGACCAGGGTCCGCCCGGACCGACCCGTGCTTCTGGTCTCTTCACGGCCGGCGTGGCACCCTGCCCGCACCCCGGAGCGGGGAGCGGTGTCGTCCCGGACGAGGGAGGCCGAGGATGAGCGAACAGGAAGCAGCAACAGCCGCCGGAGTGATCACGGAGGCCGAGGCGCTGCGCAGGCTCCACGGGGCCCGCGCGCGCAGCGCCTACGACCGTGCGGTCGCCGCGTGCCGATACGCCGGTGTCGGCCAGGACCAGGCCGAGGTCGTTCCAAGGGACCCCGTCGGCCGGGCCGCCAACGCGCTGCGGCTGTCGGCCAAGTCCCTCGCCGCGCTGACCGCGTCCGGCCCGGACCCTGCGGCGGACGCCCGCTGCGCCCGCAACGCCGCGGCCACCGCGGCACTGGCCGCCCAGCTGGCCGCGGCACGGGACGGCGACACCACGCCCTCGGCCACCCCCTCGGCCACGACATCCGTCACGGCATCGGCCACGAC
>NZ_CM002285.1:4724707-4742042 GCF_000497445.1 Streptomyces roseochromogenus subsp. oscitans DS 12.976
CGCGGCCTCCCAGGCCGCGGCGGCCGCGGCCGGGGGCAGTGCACGGGGTCAGGACGCGGCCCTGAACGCGTGCGCCGAGGAGGCCGAGCGGCACGCCGTGGCCGCGGCACGCGCGGCCGGATGGCTCGAAGCGATCACGATGGCCGACTGAGGCAGAGCACGCAGATCAGACAGAACACATGACAACCCATGACAACGCATGACACTGGGCGATGTTTCACGTGAAACGTCACCCGCTCCCCCCGGACACACCCCCACCCGCCCGGCACCGGTCCCTCCCCTCGTGGGGACCGGTGCCGAACGGTGCGGGATATCGACCCGTGGCGTGTCGGCTCGGCGCGGGTCGAAGAAGAGAGCGGCCCGAAGGCGGTGTCCGCTCGTAGGTCGTCGGTGGAAGTTGACCGAGATCCCTCGGCGCCGTGGCTCTGTCTCTCCGGGCACAGGGCCGTGGCCTGTTCGGATGGTGTGGGACGGCGTCGGACGGTGTGTGACCGGTCCGCTACCGCGTCCGGATCCTGCCATCTGTTGCCCGCCCGCGAGGAGACCGCGACCTCCGGTCCCGTGCTTATCCGCAGGTCAGCCGTATAAGGTGGGTTTTCCGGTCCGGACGTCCAGATACGGGGGGGAAGTAAAGAGGTGGGGCCTTGGGTTCCGACTCAGGGACACGCACAGCTTTCGCCGAGCGCCTCGCGCTGCTCTACAAGGAGGCTGGAAACCCTCCCCTCAAGAGCGTCGCCGAGGCGGTCGTACGGCTGCAGCGAGTGGACGAGCGCGGGCGGCCCGTGCGGGTGTCGGCGCAGCGAATCAGCGACTGGCGCCGGGCCAAGAACGTGCCGGCCCAGTTCACCGCCCTCGCGGCGGTGCTGCACATCCTGATCCCGGAGGCGCGCCGGCTGCGGCCCGCGCCGGTGTCCTCGGGCCTGTACGACCTCGCGCACTGGCAGCGGCTCTGGGAGCGCGCGCTGGCCGACCCGGTCGGCGACCGGCCCGCACCGCCCGCCGAGGAGGACCAGCGGCAGCCCGCCGAGGCCCCGCCCCTCGCCGGCGGCGTCTGCCCCTACCGGGGGCTGGCCCCGTACCGGCAGGAGGACGCCCGGTGGTTCTTCGGCCGGGAACGGAGCACGAGCGCGCTCGTCACACAGCTGCGGGCCGCGGAGCGGACCGGCGGTCTGGTGATGCTCGTGGGCGCCTCGGGAGCGGGCAAGTCCTCGCTGCTGAACGCCGGCCTGGTGCCGGCTCTGCGCGGCGGCGCCCTGCGCGGCGGATCCGGCGCGCCGGCCGCCGCACCCTCCTCCCCCACGGGTACCGGCGGTAACGGCATGAACGCGGCCGACTGCGTCCTGCACCTCGTCCCGGGTGCCGACCCCCTGAGTGAGCTGGTCCGCCGTATCCCCGATCTCACCGACGTCGTCGCCGACGCGCGCCGGGCCGAGCAGGAGGCGACGGAGAATCCGGGGGTTCCCGGCTCCGACTCGCCGCGAGTGGCCCGGGCGGCGCGCGAGGCCGTGTCGGAGTGGGCGCACCGTGCGGCGGCCGCCGAGACCCGGCCGGTCGTCGTCGTGGACCAGTTCGAGGAGGCGTTCACGCTCTGCCCGGACGAGGCTGACCGGCGTACGTTCATCCAGCTGCTGCACGCCGCCTGCACTCCGTCAGCCGGCTCATCCGGGCCCGCCCCGGTCCTCGTCGTCCTCGGTATCCGCGCCGACTTCTACGAGCAGTGCCTCGGCTACCCGGAACTGGCCGACGCCCTCCAGCACCGGCACATGGTGCTCGGCCCGCTGACCAGCGCGGAGCTGCGCGAGGCGGTGACCGGACCGGCCAAGGCGGTGGGTCTGGAGCTGGAGGCGGGGCTCGCCGAGCTGATCGTCCGCGAGGTGAGCGCCGACGGCCCGCGCGGGGCGCACGACGCGGGCGTGCTCCCGCTGCTCTCGCATGCCCTGCTCGCCACCTGGCAGCGCCGCAAGGCCGGCCGGCTGACGCTGGCCGGCTACCGCGCGGCCGGCGGGATCCAGGGAGCCGTCGCGGCGACCGCCGAGCGGGCCTGGTCGGGGCTCGACCCGGCGGCCCGTACGGCCGCCCGGCTGCTCCTGCTGCGGCTGGTCCGCCTCGGGGAGGACACCCAGGCCACCCGTCGGCGCGGCACCCGGCGCCAGCTCGCGGCGGAGTCGGCGGACCCCGGCAAGACGGAGGAGTCCCTGGAGGCCCTGGTCCGGGCCCGGCTGGTGACGCTGGACGCGGACACCGTGGAGATCACCCACGAGGCGCTGCTGCACGCCTGGCCCCGGCTGCGGCACTGGATCGACGACGACCGGGGCGACCAGCTGCTGCGCCAGCGGCTGGAGGAGGACGGCCGAGCCTGGGAGGACTCGAACCGGGACAGCTCGCTGCTGTACCGGGGCTCCCGGCTGGAGCAGGCGCGCAGCTGGGCCAAGTCGGCCGGGGACACTTTCCTGACCCGCAGCGCGGTGGAGTTCCTGGCCGCCTCGGTACGGCTGCGCAAGCGCACCGTGTGGATCAGCCGGGCCGCGGTGGCGGCGCTGGTGGTGCTGGCGCTGGTCGCGGGCGTTTCGGCGGTGATCGCCTGGCAGCAGCGGGACGACGCCGTCTTCGAGCAGGTGCTCGCCGAGGCCGACCGGGTCCAGCACACGGATCCGTCCCTGGCAGCCCAGCTCGACCTGGTCGCCCATCGGCTGCGCCCGGACGACGAGGGGACGTACAGCCGGCTGATCTCGATCGTGAACGCGCCGCTGGCCACCCCTCTGTCCGGCCACACCGGCGCCGTCTACCTCACCACGTTCAGCCCCGACGGCAAGACCCTGGCCACGGCCAGCTACGACCGGACCGTGCGGCTGTGGAACGTGGCCGACCCGAGCCGTCCCAAGCCTCTCGGCAAGCCGCTCACCGGGCACACCAGCTGGGTGAGCAGCGCGGTCTTCAGCCCGGACGGGCGCACCCTCGCGAGCGCCGGCGACGACGGAACCATCCGGCTGTGGAACGTCACCGACCCCGACCGTCCGGAGCCGCTCGGCAAGCCGCTCACCGGCCACAAGGGCACGATCTACCTGGTCGCCTTCAGCCCCGACGGCCACACGCTGGCCTCGGCGAGCGAGGACCGCACGGTACGGCTGTGGAACGTGGCCGACCCCGCCCACGCGTCCGCGCTGGGCTCCCCGCTGACCGGCCACAGCGCCGCGGTGCGCAGCCTCGCGTTCAGCCCCGACGGCCACACCCTGGCGGCGGGCGGCGACGACCGCACGATCCTGCTGTGGAACACCGTCGACCCGCGCCACCCGACGCCGTACCGCACGGCCCTGAAGGGTCACACGGACCTGGTCCACTCGGTGGCGTTCAGCCCCGACGGCCACACCCTGGCCAGCGGCAGCGCGGACGACACGATGCGGCTGTGGGACGTAGCCGACCCCGCGCACCCGTCCGCGCTGGGCTCCCCGCTGACCGGCCACACCGGTCCGATCTGGTCGGTGGCCTTCAGCCCGGACGGCCGCAGGCTGGCCGCGGCGAGCGCGGACAGCACGGCGAGCCTGTGGAACGTGACCGATCCGACGTCCCCCTCGCAGGTCGGCGGGCCGCTCGCGGGCAGCAGTGGCGAGATGTACGCGCTGGGGTTCAGCCCCGACGGGCGGACCCTGGCCACCGGCAGCGGTGACGGCAAGGTGCGCCTGTGGTCGGTACCGACCACCGACGTGATCGGCCGCAGCGCGGTGTTCCGCCCGGACGGAAAGGTGCTGGCCACGGTGGCCCGGGACGGCCGGGTCCGGCTGTGGAACGTGGCGCGGCCCGGCCGGCCCGTGCCGCTGGGCGATCCGTTCATGCAAGGAAAGGACGGCCGGCGGGTGCTGTTCTCTCCCGACGGCCGCACCCTCGTGGTCCTCACCCCGAACCGGTTGGTGTACCTGTGGAACGTCACCGACCCCGACCGTCCGGTCCCCGCCGGAGCGCCACTCACCCTGCAGAACCGCTTCATGGGCCCCAACGCGCTGGCGTACAGCCCGGACGGCCACACCCTCGCCACCGCCTACGACGGCCACAGGTTCCAGCTGTGGAACGTCACCGATCCCGCGCACGCCGTACCGCTCGGCGAGCCGGTCGACGGCCACCGGGGGTACATCAACGCCCTCGTCTTCAGCCCGGACGGCCACACCCTGGCCAGCGGCAGCGCGGACAGCACCATCCGCCTGTGGAACGTCACCGATCCGGCGCGCCCGCCCCTGCGCGGCACCCCGGTCGCCGGGCACTCCGGGCCGGTCAACGCGCTCGCGTTCACGCGCGACGGCCACACCCTGGCCAGCGGCAGCGACGACGACACGGTCCGGCTGTGGAACGTCACCGACCCCGCCTCGGTGTCCGCGCTCGGCAAGCCGCTCATCGGCCACAGTGAGGCGGTGACCTCACTGACGTTCACCCCCGACGGGCACACTCTGGCCAGCGGCGGCGACGACAACACGCTCCGGCTGTGGAACGTCACCGACCCCGCCTCGGCGAGGCCCATCGGCCAGTCGATGAGCCCCAACGGCCAGACGGGCAACTTCCTGTCCTTCAGCCCCAGAAGCCGCGTCCTGGGCCTCTCCAGCGGCGACAACACGGTCCGGCTCCTGAGCCTGGACACCGACGCGGCGATTCAGCACATCTGCTCGGTCACCCGGGGCGTGCTGACCCCGCAGAGGTGGCACGAGTACCTGCCTCGCCTCTCCTACGACCCTCCATGCGGTCGATGATCGGCCAATCTGACTGATTCTCGGCCGACTTGCCCCCGCAAGCCCCTCAGTCTTGTTACCCTTGGCCACAGCCCGATCGCTGGTGCATCCCCCGTCGCCAGCGATCGGGCCTTTTCTACGGCGCCCCCGCGCTTCTCGCATCGCTCGCGCCCCCGCGCTTCTCGCATCGCTCGCGCCCCCGCGCTTCTCGCATCGCTCGCGCGCCCGCCCTACAGCTTTCCTGTGCCTTCCCTACGGAGTCCCGGCGGCCCGCAACACGCCGCGTCAGCGGAAGCCGCAGCCACTCGGCCTCGTGGCGGCCGTGCACCTGTGAACGTCCCCCTGAGCCCGAGCCGCACCACCAGCCACCTGCCCCGGCACGGCGATCCCGCGCCATCGATGGATCGGAAGTCGCCATTCTGCGAGCGGTGCGTTGAACGACCCGCACCACGAAACGCCGACGACCCCCGGCCCAAGTGGACCGGGGGTCGTCGTCTGATGTGGGGCTAACAGGATTTGAACCTGTGGCCTCATCCTTATCAGGGATGCGCTCTAACCAACTGAGCTATAGCCCCGCCGCGCTCTGCGGTATGTCCCGCGCGCTGACTCCTGAAGATTAGCGCACGACCACGTCAGTCCCAAAATCGGTTGTCGGGGGACCATCAGGTCAGGGAGCCGCGGGGCGTACGGAGGTTTTCACTCGTCCTCGGCCAGGGTCAGCTCGATGCCGCCCACGAAGCCCGCGGAGAGGTTGTAGATGAACGCGCCAAGTGTCGCGAGGGCGGTGGCCAGGACCACATCGATGACCGCGATGATCGTCGTGAACGTCAGGACGTGGGGGAGCGACAGGAACGCCTGCAGGTCGAAGCCGTTCGCCTCGTTCGAGCCGGTCGCCTCCGAGATCGTGCCGCCCACCGTCGAGAACACGCCCATCGCGTCCATGACCATCCACAGCACCGCCGAGGCGACGATCGTGCAGACGCCGAGCGCGATGGAGAGCAGGAAGCTGACCTTCATCACCGACCACGGGTCGGCCTTGGCCACCCGCAGCCGCGCCTTGCGGGTGCGCGGCGCCGTCCGGGCGCCGGTACGCGGCCGCCGTACGGCGCCGGCCGGCGGCTGTGCCGGATAGGCCTGCGGCGGGTGGTACGGCCCGGCGTGCTGCTCCGGGCGCCGCTCCCCGGGGAGCGGAGACGAGGACTGTGCCTCGCCGGCCGCGGCCGGGCCTCGGGTGTCCGTCACGGTTCCCCCCTGGGATCCAGGTGTGCCGGAGGAGCCGTTCCCGGACACCCTCACCGGCTTCAGGTTGGTCGTGTGCGGGTCGGTCAGGCTCCCCGCGCCCGCCGCTTTCGCGGCGGAGCCACGGCCGCCGCCGTCCGTTCCCGTACCCGTGGAGGTACCGGCCGATCCGGCGCCCGTGGCTCCGCTCACGATGACTCACTCCTCGTGCTACTCGGCCGAGGGCGACTCACCCTCGTCCGTGCCGGCGGTCGCGGCACCCTCGGCGGTCTCGTCCACGACCACATCGCCGTCGACTTCCTCCGCCTCGCGCCCCGCCTCGGCGTTACGTGCGATACCGACCACGGCATCGCGCTTGCCCAGGTTGATCAGTTGGACGCCCATGGTGTCACGGCCCGTCTCCCTGACCCCGTTGACTCGCGTACGAATCACACCGCCGGAGAGGGTGATCGCGAGGATCTCGTCCGTCTCCTCGACGATCAGCGCGCCGACGAGCGAACCGCGGTCCTCCACGATCTTGGCGGCCTTGATACCGAGGCCGCCGCGGCCCTGGACGCGGTACTCGTCGACGGCGGTCCGCTTCGCGTACCCACCGTCGGTGGCAGTGAACACGAACGTACCGGGTCGCACCACATTCATCGACAGAAGTTCATCGCCCTCGCGGAAACTCATGCCCTTCACACCGGAGGTGGCGCGGCCCATCGGACGCAGCGAGTCGTCCGAGGCGGTGAACCTGATCGACTGTGCCTTCTTGCTGATCAGAAGGAGATCGTCATCGGCCGAGACGAGTTCGGCGCCGATCAGTTCGTCGTCGGTGCCGCCCTCGCGCTCGCGCAGGTTGATCGCGATCACACCACCGGAGCGAGGCGAATCGTAATCCTTCAGAGGCGTCTTCTTGACCAAGCCGGACTTGGTGGCCAGGACCAGGTACGGCGCCGCCTCGTAGTCACGGATGGCGAGGATCTCGGCGATCGCCTCGTCCGGCTGGAAGGCGAGCAGGTTCGCCACGTGCTGGCCGCGCGCGTCCCGGCCGGCCTCGGGCAGTTCGTACGCCTTTGCCCGGTACACCCGGCCCTTGTTGGTGAAGAACAGCAGCCAGTGGTGCGTGGTGGAGACGAAGAAGTGGTCGACGATGTCGTCTTCCTTCAGCTTCGTGCCGCGCACGCCCTTGCCGCCGCGCTTCTGTGCGCGGTAGTCGTCCGTCTTGGTCCGCTTGACGTAGCCGCCGCGCGAGACGGTGACGACGATGTCCTCCTCGGCGATCAGGTCCTCGATGGACATGTCGCCCTCGTACGGGATCAGCTTGGTCTGGCGGTCGTCGCCGTACTTCTCGACGATCGCGGCCAGCTCCTCGCTGACGATCCCGCGCTGGCGGTCCGGGGAGGCGAGGATCGCCTTGTACTCGTTGATCTTCGCCTGGAGTTCGTCGTGCTCCTGGACGATCTTCTGCCGCTCCAGGGCCGCCAGGCGCCGCAGCTGCATCTCGAGGATCGCGTTGGCCTGGATCTCGTCGATCTCCAGCAGGCCCATCAGGCCCGTGCGCGCGATCTCGACGGTCTCACTGCGCCGGATCAGCGCGATGACCTCGTCGATCGCGTCCAGGGCCTTCAGCAGACCGCGCAGGATGTGCGCGCGCTCCTCGGCCTTGCGCAGCCGGAACCGGGTCCGGCGGACGATGACCTCGATCTGGTGCGTCACCCAGTGCCGGATGAACGCGTCCAGGGACAGCGTGCGCGGCACGCCGTCGACCAGCGCCAGCATGTTGGCGCCGAAGTTCGTCTGCAGGTCCGTGTGCTTGTACAGGTTGTTCAGCACGACCTTGGCGACCGCGTCCCGCTTGAGGACGATCACCAGACGCTGACCCGTACGGGACGACGTCTCGTCGCGGACGTCCGCGATGCCGCCGATCTTGCCATCCTTGACCAGGTCAGCGATCTTCTGCGCCAGGTTGTCCGGATTGACCTGGTACGGCAGTTCGGTCACCACCAGGCACTGCCGGCCCTGGATCTCCTCGACCTCGACCACCGCGCGCATCGTGATGGAGCCGCGCCCGGTGCGGTACGCCTCCTCGATGCCCTTGCGGCCCACCACCAGGGCGCCGGTCGGGAAGTCCGGGCCCTTGATGCGCTCGACGAGGGCGTCCAGCAGCTCCTCGTGGGAGGCCTCCGGGTTCTCCAGGTACCACTGGGCGCCGGCCGCGACCTCGCGCAGGTTGTGCGGCGGGATGTTGGTCGCCATGCCGACCGCGATACCGGCCGAGCCGTTGATCAGCAGGTTCGGGAAGCGGGAGGGCAGGACGGTCGGCTCCTGGGAGCGGCCGTCGTAGTTGTCCGTGAAGTCGACGGTCTCCTCGTCGATGTCGCGGACCATCTCCATCGACAGCGGCGCCATCTTGCACTCGGTGTAGCGCATGGCGGCCGCCGGGTCGTTGCCCGGAGAGCCGAAGTTGCCGTTGGAGTCCACCAGCGGCATCCGCATCGACCACGACTGGGCGAGGCGCACCAGCGCGTCGTAGATCGAGGCGTCGCCGTGGGGGTGGTAGTTGCCCATGACGTCGCCGACGACACGGGCGCACTTGTAGAAGCCGCGGTCGGGGCGGTAGCCGCCGTCGTACATCGCGTAGAGCACGCGGCGGTGGACGGGCTTGAGGCCGTCCCGGACGTCGGGCAGCGCGCGGGACACGATGACGGACATCGCGTAGTCCAGATACGAGCGCTGCATCTCCGTCTCGAGCCCGACGGGCTCGACACGCAGGACGGTCTCGCCGCCCTCGGTCTCAGGGTTTTCCGGAGTGTTCTCGTCGGCCATTGCTGGTGAAGATCCTTCCTGGTGCGGTCAGCTGAGACCGACTCAGATGTCGAGGAAGCGGACGTCCTTGGCATTGCGCTGGATGAACTGGCGGCGGGCCTCGACGTCCTCGCCCATCAGGACCGAGAACAGGTCGTCGGCCTGAGCGGCGTCGTCCAGGGTGACCTGGCCGAGGACCCGGTGCTCCTGGTCCATCGTGGTCACGCGCAGTTCCTCGGCGTTCATCTCGCCGAGACCCTTGAAGCGCTGGATCGAATCCTCCCTGACGCGCTTGCCGCGCTGGCGGCCCATCTCCAGCAGGGCGTCGCGCTCGCGGTCGGAGTACGCGTAGTCGATCTCGTCCCGGCCCCACTTGATCTTGTATAGCGGGGGACGGGACAGGAACACGTGCCCGGCCTCGACCAGCGGCCGCATGAAGCGGAACAGGAAGGTCAGCAGCAGGGTGTTGATGTGCTGGCCGTCGACGTCGGCGTCCGCCATCAGGATGATCTTGTGATAGCGGAGCTTCTCGATGTCGAAGTCCTCGTGCACACCCGTGCCGAAGGCCGAGATCAGCGCCTGGATCTCCTGGTTCTGCAGGATCTTGTCGATCCTGGCCTTCTCCACGTTGAGGATCTTGCCGCGGATCGGGAGGATCGCCTGGTACTGCGGGTTGCGGCCGGACTTGGCCGAGCCGCCGGCGGAGTCACCCTCGACGATGAAGATCTCGCACTTGATGGGGTCGTTCGACTGGCAGTCGGAGAGCTTGCCCGGCAGGGACGCCGTCTCCAGCAGGCCCTTGCGGCGGGTCAGGTCGCGGGCCTTGCGGGCCGCCACGCGCGCGGTGGCCGCCTGGATGCCCTTGCGGACGATGTCCGCGGCCTCGACCGGGTTGCGGTCCAGCCAGTCGTTGAGGTGTTCGTAGACCGCCTTCTGCACGAAGGTCTTGGCCTCCGTGTTGCCGAGTTTGGTCTTCGTCTGGCCCTCGAACTGCGGCTCGCTCAGCTTGACCGAGATGATCGCGGTCAGACCCTCGCGGATGTCGTCACCCGTGAGGTTGTCGTCCTTCTCACGCAGCAGCTTCTTGTCACGCGCGTACTTGTTGATCAGCGACGTCAGCGCGGCCCGGAAACCCTCTTCGTGGGTACCGCCCTCATGGGTGTGGATGATGTTCGCGAAGGAGTACACACCCTCGCTGTAGCCGCTGTTCCACTGCATCGCGACCTCGAGGGACAGGCTCTTGTCCTTGTCCTCGGCCTCCAGGTCGATCACCGTCTGGTGGACGGCCTCCCCCTTGCGGGAGTTGAGGTACTTCACGAAGTCGACGATGCCGCCCTCGTAGTGGTACGTGACCGCCTTGACCTCGGCCTTCTCGTCCGCGCCCGCCTCGTCCGCGCCGCTGGTCGCCTTCGCGGACTCGCGCTCGTCGGTGAGCCGGATCGTCAGGCCCTTGTTGAGGAAGGCCATCTCCTGGAAGCGCCGCGACAGCGTCTCGAAGGAGTACTCGGTCGTCTCGAAGATGTCGGGGTCGGCCCAGAAGGTGACCGAGGTGCCGGTCTCGTCCGTCGCCTCGTGCTGGTCGAGCGGGGCCGTCGGGACGCCGAGCTTGTAGTCCTGCGTCCAGCGGTGGCCGTCGGTCCTGATCTCGACGGCGACCTTCGTGGACAGCGCGTTCACGACGGACACACCCACACCGTGCAGACCGCCGGAGACGGCGTAACCGCCGCCGCCGAACTTGCCGCCCGCGTGCAGCACGGTCAGCACGACCTCGACGGCCGGCTTGCCCTCGGAGGGCACGATGCCCACCGGGATACCACGGCCGTTGTCGACGACCCGGACACCGCCATCGGCGAGGATCGTGACGTCGATCGTGTCCGCGTACCCGGCCAGCGCCTCGTCGACCGAGTTGTCGACGACCTCGTACACCAGGTGGTGCAGACCGCGCTCGCCCGTGGAACCGATGTACATGCCGGGCCGCTTGCGGACCGCGTCCAGCCCTTCGAGCACGGTGATGGCGCTGGCGTCATAGGCGGCGGAGGCTGCGCCGGAGTCTGCAGCCTCCCCGTTCACGCCGGCGTCGGTGGACGGGATGTTCTCGTTGGGGTTGCCGGAATCGGCCACGAAGCGCCCTTTCTGGCACAGCACGAGCCGGGCTCCTGGGGTTCCCCCCTCTGGGGGAGGGTTGTCGGAGCGGCTGCGGCATGTTGCGGTGGTAAGCCTTGATCAGCGTTGCTCAGCTTTTCCCGGGCGGTCCCCACGATGGGGCGGGATTGTCTTCCAGTCTACCGGTAGGTCTGACATCGATGGGGGTTTGCCGGTACCTGAGTCCCCATGTGCCGCCCTGAACCGGCCTCGACCGGGTCCCGATATGCGGATGGGGGCTCCAAGGGGCTCACAGCGGCACTCAGCGCTTCGAGGCGTCAACCCTTGGCTACTGGGGGGTCAGATGGCCGTACACACCCGTGTCAGGTGGCGATCGGCACCGCTGCACGGAGGCACGAACGGGGGTACGTCGGCTGCTCCGGCCGACGGCGCGACGTGAGGTACGTCACGCGTAGGTGTCGCCGGGGCCGGAGCTGCCCGGAGCGCGCAGCGGGCCGTAGCGGCGAGCCGGGCCACCCGGGTTGAGCACCTTGATCATCCTCACGGTGCCGTGGCCCAGGTCCTCGTTGAGCCGGGCGACCAGCGCGGGTGCGAGATGACGCAGCTGGGTCGCCCAGGCCGTCGAGTCGCACTGCACGGTCAGCACGCGCTCGTCCTCGTCGTACCGCTGCGGCACACAGTGCTTGGCCAGGTCCTCGCCGACGATCTGCGGCCAGCGGCCCATGACGCCGCCCACCGCCGCGGGTGTCTCCCAGCCGCGCTCGGTCAGCAGCCGGTTGATCGCGGCGCCCAGCGCCATCGGATCACGGCCGTCGGCGCGCGCACCGGAGCGCAGCCCGCCGCCGCGCCGGGCCTGCTTCTTCTGCCGGGCCGCGTCCCCACGCGCGCGTGCCTGCTCCCGCGCCGCGCGCAACGCCACGCGCGCGAGGTCGACACCCGAAGGCTCGGGCGCTTTCTTCGGCTCCTTGGGCCCGGGCTCGCCGGTGCTGCCGCTGCTCATACGCGCTCCACCGCCCCGTCGGCCACCGCATACCGCGCGCCGACCAGTACGTCCGGTACGTCGCCGTCCACAGCGGCGGTGACCAGCACCTGCTCGCCGGGCGCGACCAGCTCGGCCAGCCGCTCACGCCTGCGCACGTCCAGCTCGGCGAAGACGTCGTCCAGGACCAGCACCGGCTCGTTGCCCTCGGCCCGCAGCAGGTCGTAGGAGGCCAGACGCAGCGCGAGAGCGTACGACCAGGACTCGCCGTGCGAGGCGTAGCCCTTGGCGGGCAGCTGACCGAGTTTGAGAATCAAATCGTCCCGATGGGGGCCTACGAGGGTGACGCCCCGCTCGATCTCCTGCTTACGCGCCTCCGCCAGGGCAGCCATCAGCTGGGCGTAGAGATCCTCGCGCGCGTGGGCCTCACCGGGTGCGGACGGCTTGTAGTCGAGAGTGATCGGCCCGCCGCCGGGAGCCAGCTGCTCGTACGCCTTGTCCGCGAGCGGCTGGAGCGCGGCGATGAGATCGAGCCGCTGAGCGAGCAGTTCGGCACCCGCACGCGCGAGATGCTGATCCCACACATCGAGGGTGGACAGATCCGCCCCCGGGCTCGAATCCGCTCCCCCGGGAAGCGCCCCCCTCCGCCCGCCGTGCCGACGCGCGAGGGCGGCGGTCTTCAGCAGCGTGTTGCGCTGCTTGAGCACCCGCTCGTAGTCGGACCGTACGCCCGCCATCCGGGGCGACCGCGCGGTGATCAACTCGTCGAGGAACCGCCGCCGTTCGCCCGGATCCCCCTTCACCAGGGCGAGATCCTCGGGCGCGAACAGCACCGTCCGTACGATCCCGAGAATGTCGCGGGGCCTGACCTGCGAGGACCGGTTGATGCGGGCGCGGTTGGCCTTGCCAGGGTTCAGCTCCAGCTCGACCAGCTGCTGCCGGTCGCCCTGCCGGACCTGCGCCCGGATGACGGCGCGCTCGGCGCCCATGCGGACGAGGGGGGCGTCGGAGGCGACCCGGTGGCTGCCGAGGGTGGCGAGATATCCGACCGCCTCCACCAGGTTGGTCTTGCCCTGCCCGTTGGGGCCGATGAAGGCGGTGACGCCCGGGTCGAGCGGAACCTCGGCCCGGGCGTACGAGCGGAAGTCGGCCAGCGAAAGATGCGTGACGTGCATGGTCGTTTCGCCGGCCTTCCCCAGAGTGCTGATGGACTGTGGATACACGAGGCTCGCGGGGGCGGCCCTGTGGATCTGTGGATTACTTCTTCTCGACGGCGTGACCGCCGAACTGGTTGCGCAGCGCGGCGATCATCTTCATCTGCGGCGAGTCCTCCTGACGCGAGGCGAACCGCGCGAACAGCGACGCGGTGATCGCCGGCAGCGGCACCGCGTTGTCGATCGCGGCCTCCACAGTCCAGCGTCCCTCACCGGAGTCCTGTGCATAACCGCGCAGCCCGTCCAGGTGCTCGTCCTCGTCGAGCGCGTTGACGGCGAGGTCGAGCAGCCAGGACCGGATGACGGTGCCCTCCTGCCAGGACCGGAACACCTCGCGGACGTCGGTGACGGAGTCGACCTTCTCCAGCAGCTCCCAGCCCTCGGCGTAGGCCTGCATCATCGCGTACTCGATGCCGTTGTGGACCATCTTCGCGAAATGGCCCGCGCCGACCTTGCCGGCGTGCACCGAGCCGAAGTCGCCCTCCGGCTTCAGCGCGTCGAAGATCGGCTGCACCTTGGCGACGTTCTCGGCGTCGCCGCCGTACATCAGCGCGTAGCCGTTCTCCAGCCCCCAGACACCGCCGGACACACCGCAGTCCACGAACCCTATGCCCTTGGCCGCGAGTTCCTCGGCGTGCTTCTCGTCGTCCGTCCAGCGGGAGTTGCCGCCGTCCACGACCACGTCGCCGGGCTCCAGCAGCTCGGCGAGCTGGTCGATGGTCGACTGGGTGGGCTCGCCGGCCGGGACCATCACCCAGACCACGCGCGGACCGCTGAGCTTGCCCACAAGCTCTTCCAGGCTGTGGACATCCGCGAGGTCCGCGTTGCGGTCGTATCCGAGGACGGTGTGGCCCGCGCGGCGGATCCGCTCGCGCATGTTGCCGCCCATCTTGCCGAGGCCGACGAGACCGAGCTCCATCAGTTGTGTTCCTTAGGTCGCTGTGTGGCGTGACAGACACCGAAGTGCCGAGCCGAGCCTAAACCCGCCCGTTCACGCACAGCTGTGGGCATACGCGCTCATGCGTTACTCCCCTGACCTGCAGCTTCTCAACACGCTGCCGCCGCTGCGCGGCAAGCGAAGCCCACCCCCGGCCAGCGACAGTGCCGAGCGCCCACAAGGACACCCGGCACTGTGGAAAAAACGGTCAGCCGCTCAGCCGCACCGGCATGATCAGGTACTTGTACGCGTCGTCGGCCTCCGCGTCCAGGGCCGGCTTCCCGCTGAGCAGCGCCGGCTTCGTGGAGGTCGTGAACGACAGCTGAGCCACCGGGGAGTCGATCGCGCTCAGGCCGTCCAGCAGGAACGTCGGGTTGAAGGCGATGGAGATGTCGTCGCCCTCCAGCTGGGCGTCGACCCTTTCCACAGCCTGTGCGTCGTCGCTGGACCCGGCCTCGAGGATCAGCACACCCTGCTCGAAGCTCAGCCGCACCGGGGTGTTCCGCTCGGCCACCAGCGCCACACGCTTGACGGCCTCCACGAAGGGCGCTGTCTCGATCACGGCGACGGAGTTGAACTCGGTCGGGAACAGCGTCCGGTACTTCGGCAGGTCACCCTCGAGCAGCCGCGTGGTCGTACGACGCCCCGCGCCCTCGAAACCGATCAGCCCCTCACCGGCACCCGACCCGGACAGCGCCAGCGTCACGCTGTCACCGGCGCCGAGCGACTTGGCCGTGTCCAGGAGCGTCTTGGCCGGGACCAGGGCGACCGCGGAGGCGTCCGGGTTCTCCGGCTTCCACAGGAACTCACGGACCGCGAAGCGGTAGCGGTCGGTGGAGGCCAGGGTGACCGTGTCGCCCTCGATCTCGATGCGCACACCGGTGAGGACGGGCAGCGTGTCGTCACGGCCGGCGGCGATGGCCACCTGGGACACGGCGGCGGCGAAGACCTCGCCGGGGACCGTGCCCGTGGCGTTCGGCATCTGCGGCAGCGCCGGGTACTCCTCCACAGGCAGTGTGTGGAGGGTGAACCGGGAGGACCCACAGACCACGGTCGCCCGTACACCGTCTGTGGAAATCTCCACCGGACGGTTGGGGAGAGCGCGGGAGATGTCGGCGAGCAGGCGGCCGGAGACGAGAACGGTGCCGTCCTCCTCGACCTCGGCCTCCACCGACACGCGCGCGGAGACCTCGTAGTCGAAGCTCGACAGGCTCAGCTGGCCGTCCTCGGCCTTGAGGAGGAGGCCGGCGAGGACAGGCGCCGGCGGACGGGCCGGGAGGCTGCGTGCCGCCCACGCCACTGCCTCCGCGAGTACGTCGCGTTCCACCCGGATCTTCACCGTAAGCCGCCTCCTGCTGTTGCTACTGAGTCCTCCGACTCGGTGTCACCGCCCACTGCGAAGGGAAGTACACCGGGGACCAGTCTGACGCACCGCACTGACAGTAGGTGCCCGTCGGGGTCAAGTCGCGCCGAGAGGCAGCCGGGCTCGAGACAGCGAGTTGTGCACAGGCCCCGCTTCAAAACGAATGCCGAACTCTCTCTAGTCGGGAGTAGTAGTAGGGCCTGTGGATACCGTGGATAACCACGTTTGCCCAGCTCAGAGCCGGAATTTTGTCCACTGGTCCTGTGGGTGGAGGCAGTGGACAACCTGGTGTCTCTGTGGAGAACAGAAAGTTCTGCACACACCGCCCACAGCCCGAGGGCAGTTCTCCCCAGCTGCGTCCCCAGGTTTACCCACGTTTCCCACACCCCAAGCCGGCAGCTTCATGTGACGGCTTTCACTCGACGCGGTGATCGGGTGCGTCGCGTTGCCGAACAGTGGACAGCCATGTGGAGAAGCTGGGGATCACTGGGGACAACCGACCTCAGCCTGTGGGTCGTCGGTGGACAACTCCGTGCACAGCCTGTGGATCTTCCCTTTGTCCACAGTCTGTGGAGATCGTTCGTCCACGATTCCACAGGCAGCTGAGCTGGGCGAACGCTGTATGAACAGGCTCCCTGTGGATGCCGTTCGGGACAACTTCCCAGTCCCCAGGATGTGGACGGAAGAAAGTCGGCGAATCTGTGGAGAGTGGCCGTAACCAGGCACGAATTCGAACACCCGACGACGAGCGAGCAACGCTCCACAGCCACCACGCCGCCGTAGCAGCGGCACCCTGCACGCGCCGGCAAGCGACCCCACCCCCGCCCAGCCACAGCACACGGCGCTCAGCCACAGCACACGGCAAGAAACACAGGACAGTCGCGCAGCGAAAGCGAAGGGCGCCCCCGGGATGCGGTATCCCGAAGGCGCCCTCAGCGTCGGCGTACAGGCGGTGTGCGCCGCACGTCACCCGTTCTTGATGCGGTTCGTCAGCTCGGTGACCTGGTTGTAGATGGACCGCCGCTCGGCCATCAGCGCACGGATCTTGCGATCGGCATGCATGACGGTCGTGTGGTCACGGCCCCCGAACTGCGCCCCGATCTTCGGCAGTGACAGATCGGTCAGCTCACGGCACAGATACATCGCGATCTGCCGCGCGGTGACCAGCGCCCGCCCGCGCGAGGTGCCGCACAGGTCCTCGACCGTCAGCCCGAAGTAGTCCGCGGTGGCCCCCATGATCGCCGTCGCCGTGATCTCAGGCGCGCTGTCCTCGCCGCCGGGGATCAGGTCCTTCAGGACGATCTCTGTCAGGCCCAGGTCCACCGGCTGCCGGTTGAGTGACGCGAACGCCGTCACCCGGATCAGCGCACCCTCCAGCTCACGGATGTTCCGCGAGATCCGGGAGGCGATGAACTCCAGTACCTCCGGCGGGGCGTTGAGCTGTTCCTGCACCGCCTTCTTGCGGAGAATCGCGATACGCGTCTCCAGCTCGGGCGGCTGGACGTCGGTGATGAGGCCCCACTCGAAACGGTTCCGCAGCCGGTCCTCCAGCGTGACCAGCTGCTTCGGCGGCCGGTCGGAGGAGAGCACGATCTGCTTGTTGGCGTTGTGGAGCGTGTTGAAGGTGTGGAAGAACTCCTCCTGTGTCGACTCCTTGTCCGCGAGGAACTGGATGTCGTCGACGAGCAGGATGTCCATCTCGCGGTAGCGCTTGCGGAAGCTGTCGCCCTTGCCGTCGCGGATGGAGTTGATGAACTCGTTGGTGAACTCCTCCGAGCTGACGTACCGCACGCGCGTGCCCGGGTAGAGGCTGCGTGCGTAGTGCCCGATGGCGTGCAGCAGATGCGTCTTTCCGAGCCCCGACTCCCCGTAGATGAAAAGGGGGTTGTACGCCTTCGCCGGTGCCTCGGCGACGGCCACTGCGGCCGCGTGCGCGAACCGGTTGGAGGCGCCGATGACGAATGTGTCGAAGAGGTACTTCGGGTTCAGCCGTGCCGTCGG
>NZ_CM002285.1:4742925-4774732 GCF_000497445.1 Streptomyces roseochromogenus subsp. oscitans DS 12.976
CTGCTCGGGCAGCTCACGGCGGACGGGGTCGCGCTGGTCGTATTCGGTCCGGGAGGGGTCGTACTCGGGGCGCGCGGTGTCGTAGTCCGGGCGCCCCGAGTCGTAGTCCGCGCGCGGGCTGTCGTAGTCGCCGCGCTGCTGCTCGTACGACGCACGGTCCCTGCCCTGCGGGCGGTAGTCCGAGGACGGCGAGCCGTATGCGTCGGGGCCGGAGCCGTAGGTGTCCTGGGACGACGGTGACGCGTACGGGTCGCGCTCGGGGAAGCCGAGCCGTGGCTGCTGCCAGCCGTACTCGTCCTGCCCGGGCCGCGGCCAGGTGCCGGGCTCACGGCGCTGGTACTCCGAGGGATACGCCGGGCGTACGACGGGGAGCTGGTCGGCGCGGGATTGCTGCTCGGCCGGCGGCTGCTCGGCGGCACGGTGGCGGCCGTAGCCCTCGTACGGCCGTTCCTCGTACGACGGGCCGGACGGCAGCTCCGGCTCCTCGTAGCGCGGCTTGGGCGGCTGCTGTACCGGCGCCGCGGGAGCCGGCGGTTCGCCCGCGGAGTCGTCCACGGTGATCGCGATGCGGATGGGGCGGCCGCACTCACGGCTCAGCGTCTCGCTGACGATCGGCGCGAGACGGCCCTCCAGTACGCCTTTCGCGAATTCGTTCGGTACGGCGAGCAGAGCGGTGTCCGCCACCAGCGCGAGCGGCTGGCAGCGCCGGATCCAGTGCTCGTCCTTCGCCTCGACACCCTGTCCGCGGCCTTCTCCGAGGAGCTGCTCCAGTACTCGTGGCCACACTGCGGCAAGATCGGCAGGTACGTCAGCCACAGGGCACGCTCTCTCACAGGTCCCACGAACGTGTGATCGCGAGACGGGTCGGGGTGTACATCGGGTGGTCGGTGGGTCAAACCCGCCGGGGCGGGGGACAAAAGAACGAATCGGAGTTCAGCCACGGTAGTCAGCGCGGCGGGTGCGGTTCAAGTTGTTGTCCCCAGCCTGTGGATAGTGTCTCTCCGTGACCCCCGGTTTGACCGGATGGCGTAGCCGCGCGTACCGTAACCAGGTCGAGTTGTCGATGGCTGCTGCCGCCTGCCTCCGAAGGGCACAGGTCACTTCAGGTGATCGGGAAGCGGTGCACTCGGGCGTGACGCGAGCTACTCGTGGGCGCACGGTGACAGCCAGGACGGCACCCGCCACCACCGATTTGATTTCTGGAGCCCCCGAGTGAGCAAGCGCACCTTCCAGCCGAACAACCGTCGTCGCGCGAAGACCCACGGCTTCCGGCTGCGTATGCGTACCCGTGCCGGCCGCGCGATTCTCGCGTCCCGCCGTAGCAAGGGTCGCGCCCGTCTGTCCGCCTGATCCCGATCAGGTCATGACGTCGTGCTGCCCACCGAGAACCGGCTGAGGCGGCGCGAGGACTTCGCGACCGCGGTTCGACGAGGACGCCGGGCAGGACGCCCGACTCTCGTCGTCCACCTTCGTAGCGGTGCCACGGACCCGCACGCGCCTGGGGAGAGCGCTCCCCCGACGCGTGCGGGTTTCGTCGTGAGCAAGGCCGTGGGTGGCGCGGTCGTGCGCAACAAAGTGAAGCGCAGACTGCGCCATCTGATGCGTGACCGAGTCGCCCTGTTTCCCCCCGGTAGCCTGGTAGTCGTACGAGCGCTGCCCGGAGCGGGCGACGCAGACCATGCACAGCTGGCCCGAGACCTGGACGCCGCTCTTCAGCGGCTACTGGGAGGGGGCGCGCGATGAAGTACCCGCTGCTGGCTCTGATCAAGCTGTACCAGTGGACGATCAGTCCACTGCTGGGGCCGGTGTGCAAGTACTACCCGTCGTGCTCCCACTACGGCTACACGGCCATCGACCGGCACGGTGCGATCAAGGGAACGGCACTGACCGCCTGGCGCATCCTCCGGTGCAATCCGTGGTCGCTGGGCGGTGTGGACCATGTTCCGCCGCGCAAGCGTCCCCGGTGGCACGAAATGCTGCGCAACGCCTGGCGCGCACGCAGGGGCGGGCCCTCCGCCGCCGAACCGGCCACCGAAGCGAAGCCCCTTTCCGGGCTTCCTTCGAGCCCGGCCGCAGAGACCTCGTCCCATGCCCAAGGAGCATGATTAGTGGACACGATTGCCAGCCTCTTCAGCTTCATCACGACACCCGTTTCATGGGTCATCGTCCAGTTCCACAAGATGTACGGCGCGATCTTCGGCGCCGACACCGGGTGGGCCTGGGGCCTGTCCATCGTGTCTCTGGTGATTTTGATCCGCGTCTGCCTGATCCCGCTCTTTGTGAAGCAGATCAAGTCGACGCGCGCGATGCAGACGCTCCAGCCGGAGATGAAGAAGATCCAGGAGCGCTACAAGAACGACAAACAGCGTCAGTCCGAAGAGATGATGAAGCTGTACAAGGAGACGGGCACCAACCCGCTCTCCTCGTGCCTTCCCATCCTGGCGCAGTCCCCGTTCTTCTTCGCCCTCTACCACGTGCTCAACGGCATCGCGACGGGCAAGACCATCGGCGTCATCAACGAGCCGCTGCTCGCCAGCGCCCGTAAGGCGCACATCTTCGGCGCTCCGCTGGCCGCGAAGTTCATGGACAGCTCGGACAAGGTCGCGGCGCTGGGCGCCACGCTGACCGACGTCCGGGTCGTGACCGCGGTCATGATCGTCCTGATGTCGTTCTCGCAGTTCTACACGCAGCGCCAGCTGATGACGAAGAACGTCGACACGACGGTGAAGACGCCGTTCATGCAGCAGCAGAAGATGCTGATGTACGTCTTCCCGGTCATGTTCGCCGTCTTCGGTATCAACTTCCCGGTCGGTGTCCTCGTCTACTGGCTGACCACCAACGTGTGGACCATGGGCCAGCAGATGTACGTCATCCGCAACAACCCGACGCCGGGTTCCAAGGCTCAGGCCGCCTACCTGGAGCGCCTGACCAAGCACGTCACGCACGTCGGCAAGGTCCGGCGCCGCAGCGAAAAGACCATTGTCAAGGCGATCGTCGCCAAGGGCCGTGAGCGCAACGAGTTCGAGCGCAAGTTCATCAACGCGCTGAACAAGGCCGGTCTCGCCGCCCAGGCCGACGGCAGCGTGGTGATGAGCACGGCCCAGGCCGCGGCGCAGACCGAGGACGGCGCGGAGACCACCTCGGCGACGACCGGTGGCGGCGCCACGGCCCGGCGTCAGCAGCCCAAGCGCCAGTCCAAGTCCCAGCGTCAGTCCGGCGGGCCCAAGCAGGCCGGTGGGACCACCTCGTCCACCTCGCTGGAAAAGTCCGACGAGCCGCAGGACGCCAAGCCCGCCGCACCTGAGCGGGCCCCGAAGCCCGGCTCCGGCACCCGCAGCAAGGCCCAGTCCGGCCAGCGCAAGGGTGGCCCGCAGCGGCCCAAGTCCCCGTCCAAGAAGTAAGAAGGAGCCCATCCCGTGACGGAAGGCACCACCCCCGCCGCTGCCGAGGGTGCAGACACCCTGACCCGCCTGGAGCAGGAGGGTGAGATCGCGGCGGACTACCTGGAGGGTCTGCTGGACATCGCCGACCTCGACGGCGACATCGACATGGACGTCGAGGCCGACCGCGCTTCCGTGTCGATCATCAGCGACACCGGCGGCCGCGACCTGCAGAAGCTGGTCGGCCGGGACGGCGAGGTGCTGGAGGCACTGCAGGAGCTGACGCGTCTGGCCGTGCACCGGGAGACCGGCGACCGCAGCCGGCTGATGCTGGACATCGCGGGTTACCGGGCCAAGAAGCGCGCCGAGCTGTCCGAGATCGGCGCCAAGGCGGCTGCCGAGGTCAAGAACACCGGCGAGCCCGTCAAGCTCAAGCCGATGACCCCGTTCGAGCGCAAGGTCGTGCACGACGCGGTCAAGGCCGCAGGACTGCGCAGCGAGTCCGAGGGCGAGGAGCCGCAGCGGTTCGTCGTCGTGCTGCCCGCCTGATCGGTCCCCACGTTGTACCGGCCCCGTCTGTAGAGCAGACGGGGCCGAACTTTGTCAGCCTGGTAGTTCTGGTGGCCGGTGCGCGAGGCGCCGGCGCTGTACGGAAGGACGGTCCCCGTGACGGAGGCAGCGGAGCTTCCCCCCGCGCCCGAACAGGCGCGGGAAGTGTTTGGTGATCGCTTCGCCGATGCGGTCCGCTACGCGGAGCTGCTCGCCGAGGCGGGCGTGCAGCGTGGCCTGATCGGCCCGCGGGAAGTGCCCCGCCTGTGGGAGCGGCATCTGCTGAACTGCGCGGTGCTCTCCGAGGCCGTCCCAGAGGGCGTGACGGTCTGCGATGTCGGCTCCGGTGCCGGACTGCCAGGCATTCCGCTGGCCCTGGTCAGGGACGATCTGAACATCACCCTGTTGGAGCCGCTGCTGCGGCGCACCAACTTCCTCACCGAGGTCGTTGAGCTGCTCGGCCTGGACCACGTCACGGTCGTGCGGGGGCGTGCCGAGGAAGTCCTCGGCAAGCTTCCTCCGGTCCATGTGGTGACCGCCCGAGCCGTGGCCCCGCTGGACCGTCTGGCCGCCTGGGGTATCCCGCTGCTCCGTCCCTACGGTGAGATGCTCGCGCTCAAGGGCGACACCGCCGAGGAGGAACTGAAGGCCGCGGCCACGGCCCTTAGCAAGCTCGGTGCGGTGGAGACGTCCATCTTGCATGTGGGCGAGGGAGTGGTGGATCCGCTCTCCACCGTCGTGCGGGTCGAGGTCGGCGAGAGCCCCGGCGGTGTGCGGTTCGCGGCGAAGCGAGCGAAGGCGGCCCGCGTCGGCCGCGTCCGTCGGCGTCGGTAGCGCTGAGGATCGCTGAGTCCGAGAGAGGCGTCCATGCTGAGAGGCGTGGGCGCCTCTGATCCGTCCTGACGACGAGACGTACTCCACACAAGCTGCCAAACCTACGCAGGCCGGAGTGTCGCGAAGATTCGGTCGCCGCCGCTGTGCATCGTGTTTCACGTGAAACGTCGCTCACTGCTGCACGGCATCATCAGTCGCGGCCGCGCCGCGGCCGAACCTCGCGACCGCAAGCCCCTGGGTTCTCTGGGCGAGGATCCCGGCTCTCAGGGCACTCCGTCCCTCTCCAAGGGCACGGAGTTGTCCACAGAGGTGGAATTCTCCACAGAACACCAGGCCTCACTGGTTCACGACCCCGAAGGCATGGGAGGCTCTGTTCATTGCGAGCCTGAAGTCGAGGAGAGTGAATCCTTGCGGTCCGACGCCAACATCGCGGGACCGATGACCGATCCGGTCCCCGGTCCCCGTACCGAGTCGATGGGGGCGGATGTTTCACGTGAAACACCGCCCCCGATGGACGACACTCCCATCGGTCGTGCGGCCCAACTGGCGGTTGAGGCTCTGGGCCGCGCCGGCGAAGGTCTGCCGCGACCGGAGCAGACCCGAGTCATCGTGGTCGCCAACCAGAAGGGCGGCGTGGGCAAGACGACGACGACCGTCAACCTTGCTGCTTCGCTGGCTCTGCACGGCGGCCGTGTCCTGGTGATCGACCTCGACCCGCAGGGCAACGCGTCCACCGCCCTGGGGATCGACCACCATGCCGAAGTCCCTTCCATCTACGACGTGTTGGTGGAGAGCAAGCCTCTCGCCGAGGTCGTTCAGCCGGTCCCCGACGTGGAAGGTCTCTTCTGCGCCCCTGCCACCATCGATCTCGCCGGTGCGGAGATCGAGTTGGTGTCGCTGGTGGCCCGTGAGAGCCGGCTGCAGCGCGCGATCCAGGCGTACGAACAGCCGCTGGACTACGTCCTCATCGACTGCCCGCCCTCGCTCGGCCTGTTGACGGTCAACGCACTGGTGGCGGGTCAGGAGGTCCTCATCCCGATCCAGTGCGAGTACTACGCACTCGAGGGTCTGGGCCAGCTGCTGCGCAACGTCGACCTGGTGCGGGGGCACCTCAACCCCACGCTGCATGTGTCGACCATCCTGCTCACCATGTACGACGGCCGGACGCGTCTTGCCTCCCAGGTCGCGGAAGAGGTGCGCACCCACTTCGGCGACGAGGTGCTGCGGACGAGCATTCCCCGCTCGGTCCGTATCTCCGAGGCGCCGAGCTACGGGCAGACGGTGCTGACTTACGATCCTGGATCGAGCGGTGCCCTCTCGTATCTTGAGGCGGCCCGAGAAATCGCGCTGAAGGGCGTTGGCGTCAGTTATGACGCGAGCCAGGCTCACCTCAGCGCCCAGAACGACCCAAGCATGGTGGAGGGGCTGCAGTGAGCGAACGACGGAGGGGGCTGGGTCGTGGCCTTGGCGCACTGATCCCCGCTGCCCCGACCGAGAAGACCCCGGCTCCGGCTGCGCTGGGAGGCGGAGCCTCGACCTCCCCCGCAGCTGTCCCGGTGCTGACGAGTGACCGCGGGGTGGCCGCAGCGAAGGTGGCCACACTGCCGCCTGTTTCACATGAAACCGAGGAGCTCCCGGCAAGCCCTGTCATGGAGACGCCGGCTCCTCCGCTGGGGGCGCACTTCGCCGAGATCCCTCTTGACGCGATCTCGCCCAACCCGCGCCAGCCGCGTGACGTCTTTGACGAGGACGCGCTGCACGAGCTGGTCACCTCCATCAAGGAGGTCGGTCTGCTGCAGCCCGTCGTCGTGCGGCAGCTGGGACCCGCCCGCTATGAGCTGATCATGGGCGAGCGCCGCTGGCGCGCCTGCCGTGAGGCCGGTCTGGAGGCCATCCCGGCGATCGTCCGGGCCACGGAGGACGAGAAGCTCCTCCTGGACGCGTTGCTGGAGAACCTGCACCGCGCCCAGCTGAACCCGCTGGAAGAGGCCGCCGCCTACGACCAGCTGCTGAAGGACTTCAACTGCACGCATGACCAGCTGGCCGACCGGATCGGACGCTCTCGGCCTCAGGTCTCCAACACGCTGCGCCTGCTGAAGCTCTCGCCGACGGTCCAGAAGCGGGTCGCCGCCGGAGTCCTCTCGGCCGGCCATGCCCGAGCCCTGCTGTCGGTGACGGACTCCGAGGAGCAGGACCGGCTGGCTCACCGCATCGTGGCCGAGGGGCTGTCGGTGCGAGCCGTCGAGGAAATCGTGACCCTCATGGGCTCGCGGCCCCAGAAGCCGCAGCGCACCAAGGGGCCGCGCGCCGGCTCCCGGCTCTCCCCGGCGCTGAACGAGCTGGCCACCCGTCTGTCGGACCGCTTCGAGACCCGGGTGAAGGTCGACCTCGGTCAGAAGAAGGGCAAGATCACCGTCGAGTTCGCCTCCGTGGACGATCTCCAGCGGATCCTGAGCACGCTCGCTCCCGGCGAGGGGCCGGTGCTGCCGCAGGAACTTGAGGAGGAGGCGATGGAGGAGCAGGACGACTGAGCCTGCGCCTCTCGGCCGCGCAGGGAGCGGACTGTGTCCGGTGTGTACCGGAACACGGGCCGCTCTTTGCTTTGAGGCGGTATCGAGCGAATCGCTTCGTGGATACGATGCGAATGGTTATGGCGCATCCACCGGACAGCATCTGCATCTCTGAGTGGGGAGTCGGGGGCCATGCGATCGATGAGCCGCACCGAACTGGTGAGCGCGGGCCTGAGTCTTGGAGCAGTCGGCGGTTTCGTCGGCAGTCTGCTCAGGGAGCGGAGCGCTCTGACAGCCGCTCGTGATGCGGCGGGCGAAGGAAGCGAGGAACAGCCTTCATGGGGCGTCGGCTCGTGCCGCTCACGCTGGACAACCTTCAGGACCTTCCCCCACGCTGTCGCTCGTGCGTCTTCTGGGAGCTCGACCCCGTCAGTGGAGAAGCGGCTGTAAAGGCGGGCACCTTGGCGGTGGAGAAGGAGGCCTGGATCTCCGCCGTCCTCTTGGACTGGGGGTCGTGCGGCCGGGTGGTGTACGTCGATGACTTGCCGGTCGGTTTCGTGCTCTACGCCCCTCCGGCCTATGTCCCGCGCTCGACGGCCTTCCCCACGAGTCCGGTCTCGCCGGACGCCGTACAGCTGATGACCGCATTCGTCATGCCCGGCTATCAGGGCCAGGGGCTGGGCCGAGTGCTGGTGCAGACGGTCGCCAAGGATCTGCTGCGCCGGGGCTTCAAGGCGATAGAGGCCTTCGGTGACGCCCGCTGGAAGGAACCCGCCTGCATGCTGCCGGCAGACCATCTGCTGGCCGTGGGCTTCAAAACGGTCCGACAGCACCCCAAGCACCCCCGGCTCCGGCTGGAGCTGCGGTCGACGCTCTCCTGGAAGGAAGACGTGGAGCTGGCACTCGACCGGCTCCTGGGAGCCGTCCAGAAGGAGCCGGCGTTGCGGCCGCTGTAGAGGGCGCGACTGCGGTAGGCACAGGAGTCAGTCCTCATGCGAATGGGCCAACCCACAAGGGTTGGCCCATTCGTGTTTCACGTGAAACGTCACTCGGCGATGAAGTCCGCGAGGTCCCGCTCGATCGCTGCCTTCGGCTTGGCGCCGACGATGGTCTTGGCGACCTCGCCGCCCTGGTAGACGTTCAGGGTCGGGATGGACATGACGCCGTACTTGGCGGCCGTCGCCGGGTTCTCGTCGATGTTGAGCTTGACGACCTCGATCTTGTCGCCGTGCTCGGCGGCGATCGCCTCAAGGGACGGGGCGATCTGGCGGCACGGACCGCACCAGGCGGCCCAGAAGTCCACCAGGACGGGCTTGTCGCTCTTGAGGACGTCCTCGTCGAAGGAAGCGTCGGTCACATTCTTCAGGTTGGCCACAGCGGGCTCCTCAACTTGATCGTGCGGTGGGGCGGGGGAAGGAGAAGATCAGACGCGGTGGTCTTCTCGGGTCAGGCCTTGTTCTCGTCCGCGAGGGCGGCGAGGAAGCGCTCGGCGTCCAGGGCGGCGGAGCAGCCGGTGCCGGCCGCCGTGATCGCCTGGCGGTAGGTGTGGTCGACCACATCGCCGGCGCCGAAGACACCGGTCAGGTTGGTCTGGGTGGACGGAGAGGCGACCTTCAGGTAGCCCTCGTCGTCCAGGTCCAGCTGGCCCTTGAAGAGCTCGGTGCGCGGGTCATGGCCGATCGCGATGAACAGACCCGTCACGGGCAGCTCCGACAGCTCGCCGGTCTTGACGTTGCGCAGCTTCAGACCCGAGAGCTTCTGGTCGCCCTGGATCTCGGCGACCTCGCTGTCCCAGACGAACTTGATCTTCGGGTCGTTGAAGGCGCGCTCCTGCATCGCCTTGGAGGCGCGCAGGCTGTCCCGGCGGTGGACGATCGTCACGGACTTGGCGAACCGCGAGAGGAAGGTGGCCTCCTCCATCGCGGTGTCACCGCCGCCGATCACGGCGATGTCGTGGTCCTTGAAGAAGAACCCGTCACAGGTGGCGCACCAGGAGACACCGCGACCAGAGAGGGCGTCCTCGTTGGGCAGGCCCAGCTTGCGGTGCTGGGAGCCGGTGGTGACGATGACGGCCTTCGCCTTGTGGACCGTGCCGGCGGTGTCCGTGACCGTCTTGATCTCACCGGCCAGGTCGACGGAGACGACGTCGTCCGGGATGAGCTCGGCACCGAAGCGCTCGGCCTGCGCCCGCATGTTGTCCATGAGCTCGGGGCCCATGATGCCGTCGCGGAAGCCCGGGAAGTTCTCCACCTCGGTGGTGTTCATCAGCGCGCCACCGGCAGTGACGGCGCCCTCGAACACCAGGGGCTTCAGCGACGCTCGCGCGGTGTAGAGCGCCGCCGTGTAGCCTGCGGGCCCGGAGCCGATGATGATCACGTTACGGACGTCGCTCACGGCTTGTTTCCTCGTCTCTGGTCTGTGTCAGTCGACCGGTGCGAGCCCGTTTCCGGGCTCTCACCCCACCCAACGGATCCTACGGGGCGCGCATTCCCGCTGTGTCGGGGCACACGCCCACTGCGCGGGGACTGACGGGGCGGTCCAGCAGACTCAGGTTCGGGGGAAGGAGTGCTTCAAAAGCACCGTGCCGGCGGTGCCGTGCTGCTGCCGGATGCAGGCCGCATCGACGATATAGGCCGTGACCTGTGCCCTGTTCTCGGTATCGGGCACCACGACGAGATAGGCGGACTTCCCGTTGTACGTTCCCGTCTTGGCGCCCAGGACGTCGTCGCCCCGGCGAAGCGCCAACCGGACGCAGTCGGGGACAGCGACGTCCGTCTGGATCAGGGTGTTCGCGCTCTCGGTCGACTGGGGCGTGTTCCGGTCAGACTCGAGGCCCGATCGGGGCCGCTGGGTGCCGGACCCCTGCTGTGACTTCTTCTCGGTGGCGAGCAGACCCTTCACCTGGCTCTGGACACTGGCACCGGAGAAGGACCCGACGGAAGGCGTCGGCCTTCCGTGTGCGGTGGTGTCGGTGCCGTGATCGCCGAGCGACTGCAGCACCAGTGACCCGGCCCCGAGGACGGCCGCGGTGAGGACAGCCCCGAGGACCGCACGCCGGCGGCGCCGGCCTCGCTCGCGCCCCTTGCGGCCCGGACCGGTCGCCGCCTGCGGGCGCCCGGCAGGCCGGTCGGAGGGGAGCGATGTTTCACGTGAAACATGGCCCTCGCCGTCCTCACGGCCCGGCGCCGTCGCAGAGGAGGCCTGGGCGCTCAGCGGCTGTGGAGCGGAGGCGCTGAGCAGTGCCTCGGCGGCCAAGGCGGCATCGATACGACCGGCCACGTCGGCCGGCATGCGCTCCGCTCCCGACACGGATCCCAGCAGCCCCCGGATCTCCTCCAGTGAGGCATGGACGTCCGCACACAGATCGCAGGCGTCCAGGTGCTGCCGTATGTCCCTGCTGCGGTCCGGAGGGAGAAGGCCTTCGGTGAGGTCGGAGATCTCCTCGACGTCCGGGTGCCCGGCCGTGTCTGTCGTGGAAGTCACGCTCGCCCACCTCCGCCCTTCACTACGGCTGAATCGCTCGGTCCCGTGTCCTCAGGGCTTCTTCCGTTTGGAGACCCCGTTGCCGGTGGGACGGATGTCCCGTGCACCCGGTTCCGTCCCGCCCCGGGTTCTTTTCCGCTTGCGGGACCTTCGGGCCGTAGATGGGTGAGGAGGGGCAGCAACCGGGCTCTGCCCCGGGCGCACCGACTCTTCACCGTGCCCGTCGGTACATCGAGGATCTGGGCGGCCTCGGCCACGGGATATCCCTGCATGTCCACCAGGACGAGGGCGGCCCGCTGGTCGTGCGGGAGCGTGCCCAGCGCCTCGAAAAGCTGGCGTTGCACATCGTTCCGCTCGGCCGGCGCCGAGGCCGACTCGTGCGGTTCCAGCAGCTGCTCCAGCCGCTCCGTGTCGTCGACCGGCGAGGTCTTCCGCGAGGCCACCTTGCGGGCACGGTCCAGGCAGGCGTTCACCGTGATCCGGTGCAGCCACGTCGTGACCGCCGACTGGCCCCGGAAGGTATGCGCGGCCCGGTAGGCCGACACCAGGGCGTCCTGGACGGCGTCAGCGGCCTCCTCGCGGTCCCCCAGCGTCCGCAGAGCGACCGCCCAGAGCCGATCCCGATGCCGCCGTACGATCTCACCGAAGGCATCGGGATCGCCTTCCACATGACGGGCGAGCAGATCCTTGTCGCTCACCCGGTCGTATCCGGCGCCTTCCGCCATCTGCCCCTCCGGTCCGGGTGAGACGTCAGCCCGTGAACTGCACTTCGCTGATGCCCTGCTTGTAGCCGGCCTGGGCGTACGCGGCCGCGTCAGGACCGGAGTACGGCACAGCCGTCAGCCACACGAGGACATACTGCGTCTTCACCGACTTGGTGACCTTCACCGTAGCCGTGGTGCCCGTGGTCGTGACCTTGCCGATCTTGTCCATCGAGTCGAGTGACGACGGTGACAGCGAGTCGGCCGCGTACAACTCGATCGTCGTGTGGTCGCCGGGATAGCGCAGCCCGATGGTGGCGGCGTTGACCTGCTTGGCCGAGCCCAGGTCGTAGACGATGCCGACGCCGGGCTTGTAGGGCGCGATCGGGGGACCCTCGTTGAAGGTCTTGGTCCGCCAGTAGGTGGTGGCGTTGCCGTCGTAGGTTTTCTGGACGTCGCCGGGGTGCTGGGGGTCTCCCTTGGCGACGAACTCCTGGCTGCCCTTGATGCTTATCGGCGTCGACTTGGGCTTCGCGGCGCCCTTGTCGCCGTCGCCGGTCTGCTGGCTCTTGTTGGTGTCGTCGGACTTGCCGCCCTGGTCCATGAGCGCGTCCGCCAACTGCCAGCTGCCCAGGCCGAGGGCGGCGATGAGGAGGGCGGACACCGCCCATTTCAGGGCCTTGCCGGTGCGGCTCTGCAACGGGGGCGGCGGGGTCGCGATCGGCTGAGTGACGCCGGGGCGTGGCGCCTGGCGGCCGTACGTTCCCTGCTGATAGGTCGTGCGCTGGTACTCCGGCGGGGCCGTGAACGCCGGCTCCGGCGGGCGGATGCGCGGCATCTCGCCGATCGCTTTCACCAGCTCCTCCGGCGTGGTGCACGCGGCCTCGTGCCGGGAGGCGGTGGCCCCGTCGTTGGCGAGTGCGCGCATGGCCAGTTCGGACAGGCCGCGGTGCACACCGGCCCGCACCTGGTCCGGTGCGATGAGGCCGACGCCCTTGGGCAGGCCGGACAGGCCGTACGCGTCGCTCGGGTACGGCCAGCGCTGGGTCAGCGCCGCGTACAGCAGGGCGCCGATCGCCTCGGTGTCGGTGCGCTGCGGGGTGTCGGAGCTGATGCCGCGCAGCGCGGCATTCACGGCGAGGCCCCGGATGCGCCACTGGCCGGTCGAGGTGCGCAGCACGGCGTTCGGGTTCAGCCGCAGATGGGCGAGGCCCTCACGGTGCGCGGCGGCCATCGCGGAGGCGACCTGACTGACCATCTGGTAGGCGTCGTGCGGCTCCAGGGGGCCGGGCGCGAGGAGCGTGGTCAGCTCGGTGGCGTCGGGCAGCCACTCGTGCACGACGTAGACGAGGTCGTTCTCCTCGACGGCGTCGAGGACCTGGACGAAACGGGGATCGCCGAGCAGCGCGGAGGAACGGGCGGCAGCCAGGACGGAACGGGCCCGTGTGTGGTCCGCGGGCAGGATGTGGACGCCGACGGCTCGACGGAGCTTCTCGTCGACCGCACGCCAGCTGCTGAATCCGTCCAGACGGGTGACGCACTCCTCCAGCCGGTAGCGTCTGGCGAGCTTGTGACCGCTGTGCAGTTCGGGAGGCGAAGCCTTCGTCCCGCCGCTCCCCTGTGCCTCGTCGCTGTCCGTGTCCCGCTCCGGGTTCTTGGCCACCCCGTCGGCCGTGGACTGGTCCGCCTTGGCGGTCAGCGGCTGCTCGCCGCTGTTGTCTGCCACGTCGACGGCAGCCGTGCTCCGTTCCGCCACCGTCGTCCCTGCCTCCCCATCTGTTGCACGCTGTCCGACGCCGAAACCAATTGTGCCCACAGTCCGCTGCTATGCACGACACACGACGGCGGACGATGGTTGTGCGCCTACCCCCACCTCAGCGGCCCAGACGCCCGCGGACCATACCCACGAGCGAGTTGAGTTCCTCGATGCGCATACGCCGGGCGGCGACGAAGAAGATGCCGAGCAGGACGGCACCGCCGGCGACCAGCGCGGCGAAGGAGCCGACGACGCCCTGGCCGAGGGTGTGCCCGATGCCGTAGCAGGCCGCGCCGCTGAGCAGGGCCGCGGGCACCGAGGCGATGCACAGGCGCGCGTACGTCCGCATCACCCGGACACCGTCCAGATCACCGCCGAGCCGCTTTCGCAGCCGCCGCCAGGCGACACCCACACCGATCGCGTAGGCGAGGCCGTAGGCGGCGGCCATGCCGGCGACTGCCCAGCGGGACGGCAGCAGGAAGTAGCAGAGAGCGGAGGCGGCCGCGTTGACCGCCGCCACGATCACGGTGTTGTAGAAGGGGGTGCGGGTGTCTTCGTAGGCGTAGAAGGCACGCAGAACGACGTACTGCACGGAGTACGGGATCAGGCCGAGGCCGAAGGCCATCAGCATGTAGCCCATGTTGATGGCCGAGCTCGTGCCCGCGGACCCGAAGATCAGCGTGCACATCGGGATGCCGAGCGAGAGGAAACCGAAAGCGATCGGGACGATGGCGACTGCGGTGGTACGCAGGCCCTGGGAGATGTCGTCGCGGACGGCACCGCTGTCGCCCTCGGCGGCCGAGCGTGAGATGCGTGGCAGCAGGGCGGCCATCAGGGAGACCGTGATGATGGCTTGCGGCAGACCCCAGATCAGCTGGGCGTTGGCGTAGGCGGCGAAGCCGGTGCCTTTGACGCCGGAGTGGTCGCCGGCGGCGGTGGACAGCTGGGTGACGACCATGGCGCCCGCCTGGTTGGCGAGGACGAACAGGACCGTCCACTTGGCGAGCATCGCGGCCTTGCCGAGGCCGTGGCCCCTCCAGTCGAACCGCAGCCGAATCCGGAAGCCTGTCTCGCGCAGGTAGGGGATCATCGCCAGCGCCTGGACGACCAGGCCCAGCAGCACACCGACTCCGAGCAGGCGCTGGCCCTGCGGCGGGATGCTCGTGACCGTCATGTGGGAGTTGGCGGCGGTGCCGTAGACCCAGATGAACGCGCTCAGCGAGATGATGATGACGATGTTGTTCAGGACCGGCGTCCACATCATCGCGCCGAACTTCCCGCGCGCATTGAGGATCTGACCCATCACCACATGAATGCCCATGAAGAAGATCGAGGGCAGGAAGTAACGGGTGAAGGTGACCGCCACGTCGTTGGCGGCCGGGTTGTCGGCGATGGTGGGCGACAGCGCCCGCACCAGGAGCGGCGCGGCGAACATCGCGAGGCCGGTGAGCGCGGCCAGCGCCACCATGACGAGGGTCAGCAGACGGTTGGCGAAGGCCTCGCCGCCGTCCTCGTCCTCCTTCATCGACCGCACCAGCTGCGGCACGAAGACGGAGTTGAGACCGCCGCCGACGGTGAGGATGTAGATCATCGTCGGCAGCTGGTAGGCCACCTGGAAGGAGTCGGCGAGGAAGCCGAGACCGAGCGCCGCGGCGATCAGCGCGGAGCGGATGAAACCGGTGAGACGGGAGACCATCGTGCCCGCCGCCATCACGGCACTGGACTTCAGCAGCCCGCTCGCCTTGCCGCCCTTCTTCGCGGGCGCGGCGGAGGCTGCGGCAGCGGTCACCTCCGGTTCCGTGTCCCGATGCGGACCGGCTGGATCCGGCGCCGCGGCCGGTGCGGGCACCGGCGGCTGCGCGGGGCCCTGGGCGGCCGGGTAGGAGGCCTCGGCATACGGGGTGCCCTGCTGTGGGCCCTGGTCGTGCGCCGGCGGGTACGGGGCGGCGGGAGCGTATCCGGCGCCCGGAGCGGCCGCCGGCCCGGAGAAGCCCGGCGGATCCATGGGCGCGGGCCCGCCGCTCTGCTGCTGGTCCTTGAAGAGATGAGCGAAGGCGTCCGGCTCGTGATACTCCTCACCCGAGTGCGTGACCAGGTCGTCCACGCCCACGAACTCGGTCGTACGCGGGTCGTCGCCGTGCGGCATGTACGGGGTCGCACCGTCCGGCTCCGGTGCCGGCGTACGCGCCCACACCCGTGGGTCGGGCGCGTACGGCGACTGGGCAGGCGGGCCGTAGAGCGGCTGCTGCTCGTGGGTGCCCGGGGCGGGCGGCGGGTGCGCGGCGCGGTCGTAGAGCGCCTCGGCGACCGGGTCCTGGGCGGTCAGGTCCTGCGCCCGGTAGGGGTCGTGGTCGTAGGCGTCCTGGAGGTACATGTCCGCTGGTTTCTGCGGCGGTACCTGACCGGGCTCCGGCGGCGTCTCGGGGTAGCCCGAGCCGGCCGCGCCCTGGCCGCGATCACCGTCGTACGGCGCGTTCATGCTTACCCCACCTCATCGTCCCGGGCCGACCGGCCACGACATCGCTCAACGGTCCACTCTCTCACCCGTCCCGGACGGGTCGGTGCTTTCCGGTGCGGTGTCCGGTACAGGGTCACTCGGGTGCTCCGGGGCTTCTGCCCCGGAAGCGGAGTCCGATTCCTCCGCTTCCTCCGGCTTCTCCGGGAGACGGTCCGCGGGGGCGTCGGGGTTCCCGGGCTCGTCGGAGGCCTCCTCCGCAGTGCCGGGGCCGTCCTCCTCCGCCTGGCGGACCGCGGCGCGCTTGCGCTGGGTGTACATCCGGAAGCCGGCGAGGACGAGGAGCAGCACACCACCGCCGATGACCAGCATCACGGTGGGCGTGATCTCGGTGACCTTCACATCGAAGCTGACGGGGTCGCCGTACCTCTGGCCGTCCTCGGTGTACAGCTGGGCGACCACCGTGACGCGGCCGTTGGCGTTGGCCGACGTGCTGAACTTCACGGACTGGCTGTGTCCGCCGGAGATCTCGACCGGCTGTTCGGCGTAGGCCTTGCCGCCGATCTTCAGCCGGGTCGGCATGTTCGAGGTGAGGCGCAGCACCAGATGGCCGACGGGCTGGACGAGGTTGTTCTGGACGGTCACCGGGATGGTGGCGCTGCGGCCGGAGAGCTTGGTCTCCGACTTGTCGATCAGCTTGACCTGTTCGGCCAGATTGTCGAGCCACTGCTCCACGCCGTCGCGGTAGCTGCCCGCTTCCGCGCTCCTGCCCCGCCACGACGTGGACATCTCACGGTTTATGGCCCGCCCGAACGGCGTGACGACGCGGGACTGGTCGGAGAGGATCACCTGGAAGCTGCCGAGCTTGTCCTGGGTGCGCTCGATCTGTTCGAAGGCCGCCCGCGGCAGCTCCTGCGCGCGCAGCGACGAGGGGTAGGCGGACGCCGACGGGATACGCGTGGTGGCGTTCGGATCGGGCTTGTCCTTGGCCGCCGCACCGAGGTCCTGGGACTGGGACCAGTTCCCGTCCTGGATCGTCTTCAGCGCCGCCGCCATCGCCTGTGCCTGGCTCGCCGTGGGCATGCGCTGCGGGGCGATGACGATGCTGCGCTGCTTGTCCGTCTGCGCGTTCACCTCGAGGCTCTGGGCCAGGAACTGCTGCACGGCCAGCGTGGCCGAACCTGCCTTCGTCAGATCGCCCTCGAAAGCCGTGGACAGCCGGGCGTCGGAGACCACCGCCGTGGTGCCGCCGCCCACCGGGCGGGCGGCGGAGGGCGTGTACGGCAGCCCGGCGGTCTCCTGGAGGCTGTCGCTGCGGGCGATCACTCGGTCGGCTCCGGCGGAGGTCGCGACCTTCATGATCGCCGGATCGACGGCGCCCTCCACCGGCCAGGCGAAGTCGGTGCTCGGCGTGACGTGGAGCACGGTCTTGACGGTGGTGGCGGCGACGTCGGTGGCGTCCTTGAGGTGGCTGAGCGAGCCGGTGACGCTGGTGCCGTTGTGTGCGAGGGACGCGAGGTCCGGGTCGGCGAAGGGCAGCGCGACGACCTCCTTGCCCGTCACCGCGTTCTGCAGGCTCGCCAGCCACTGCTTGGCGAGCGCCTGGTGGTCCTTCGGGCCGGGCGTGGTGGTGTCGCCGTCTCCCGCCAGCCGGTAGTTGCCGGTCGCCATCGCGTCCACCGAGGCCAGCAGGTCCGGGTCGATCACCCAGGTGACGTCGAGGTCCTTGCCCAGAGCTACCATCTGCGACAGCCGGCCGCCCGGCGCGAGCTCCTTGGCCAGGTCGTCGTTGAGGAACACCGGCGTCTGAAGCTCACCGGCGCCCGTCTTTGCCGTCATGTGGACCGTGGAGATCAGCGGCCACAGGAACGTCGTCTTCGTCTTGGTGTCAGCCCCCGACGGCTGCCACGGCAGGAAGGTCCGCTGGATGCCGAGCACCTGGTCCCAGGGCTGCCCGGCGGTCTGGCCGGAGAGGGAGACGCCGAACTCGTAGACGCCGTCGTCGCCGAGATCGAGCTTGTCCACGGGGACGGAGATGCTGAAGTGCTCCGCGACACCGGGGGACAGCGCTGCGAACTTCTCCACGTACTTGCCGCCGACCTCGGCGCCCATGCCGGACTGCAGGTCGTCGGAGCGCTGAGCGATGGTGTCGATCGCCGAGCGGGTGTTCAGCATGGGGCCGATCTGCAGGCCCACGTGGGCGCCGGTGACGGTCTGCTTGCCGTTGTTGGTCACCGTGCCCGACACGGTCAGCGTGTCGCCGTCCGTGGGGGCGGTGGGGGTCAGCGAGTCCAGGGAGACGGACACCGGGTCCGCGGAGGCGGCCTGGGCGTGCGCCGCGGCGGGCAGCTGCAGCAGCCCGGCCAGCAGTGGCGCACCGGCGAGCAGCGCGCCGGTGCGCCGCAGCCACCGGCGGGCAGGTGAGGCACTGGTCCCCTGGAAGTCAGCCGCCTCGGCCACGCGCTCGCCCGTCCCTCGTCGTCGTCAGTGGTCGTCGGAATGTGCGTCCACGCATGGTAACGATGCGCGCTGAGGGGAAGTGCCGCGGTCTCCTACACAAGATCGAGGAACAGCGGCAACCCGTCCTCTATATCCAGTATCGAGCGGAGAGCTTCCGTACGCCGCGAGGGCAGTGCTTGCGGCGGGTATGCGGCGAGCTGCCCGCGGGCTCTGGCGGGGCAGCTCGCGGAGGAAATGGAGGGCGCCCCTGGTCGCCAGGCCACGTACCCTGTTCTGTTGTGCCGAACCCCAACGAAGACACTCCCTCTGCCCTGAGCCAGGCGCAGCAGCGCGCGGTCGCCGAGCTGCTGCGGGTGGCCCCGGTCGCCGACGATCTCGCCCGCCGATTCCAAGAAGCCGGGTTCTCTCTCGCCCTGGTCGGCGGATCGGTGCGCGACGCGCTGCTCGGCCGGCTCGGCAACGACCTTGACTTCACGACCGACGCCCGGCCCGAGGACGTACTGAAGATCGCCCGGCCCTGGGCGGACGCCGTCTGGGAGGTCGGCATCGCCTTCGGCACGGTCGGCGCGCAGAAGGATGGCTACCAGATCGAGGTCACCACCTACCGGTCGGAGGCCTACGACCGCACCTCGCGCAAGCCCGAGGTGTCCTACGGTGACTCGATCGAGGAGGATCTGGTCCGTCGGGACTTCACGGTCAACGCGATGGCCGTGGCGTTGCCGGAGAAGGAGTTCATCGACCCGCACGGGGGCCTGGAGGATCTCGCGACACGGGTGCTGCGGACGCCGGGTACGCCCGAGGAGTCGTTCTCGGACGATCCGCTACGGATGATGCGAGCCGCCCGCTTCGCCGCCCAGCTGGACTTCGAGGTCGCCCCCGAGGTCATCACCGCGATGACGGAGATGGCGGGGCGTATCGAGATCGTCTCGGCCGAGCGGGTCCGGGACGAGCTGAACAAGCTGATCCTCTCCGCACACCCGCGCGAGGGAATGGCCCTGCTCGTCGACACCGGGCTCGCCGCCCATGTACTGCCCGAGCTGCCGGCGCTGCAACTGGAGAGTGACGAGCACCACCGGCACAAGGACGTCTACGAGCACACCCTGATCGTCCTGGAGCAGGCGATCGCGCTGGAGCAGGACGGACCCGACCTCACGCTCCGGCTGGCGGCGCTGCTGCACGACATCGGCAAACCGCGCACGCGCCGCTTCGAGAAGGACGGCCGGGTCTCGTTCCACCACCATGAGGTGGTCGGCGCCAAGATGACCAAGAAGCGCATGACCGCCTTGAAGTACTCCAACGAGCTGGTAAAGGACGTCTCGCGGCTGGTCGAACTTCATCTGCGCTTCCACGGCTACGGCACCGGAGAGTGGACGGATTCGGCGGTGCGCCGCTACGTCCGTGACGCGGGCCCGCTGCTGGACCGGCTGCACAAGCTGACCCGCTCGGACTGCACCACCCGCAACAAGCGGAAGGCGGCCGCACTGTCCCGGGCTTACAGCGGCCTGGAGGAACGCATCGCCCAGCTCCAGGAGAAGGAGGAGCTGGACGCGATCCGCCCGGACCTCGACGGCAACCAGATCATGGAGATCCTGGGCGTCGGCCCCGGCCCGGTCGTCGGCAAGGCGTACAAGCACATGCTGGAGCTGCGTCTGGAGAACGGCCCGATGGAACACGACGCGGCGGTGACGGCTCTCAAGGAGTGGTGGGCCGAGCAGAGCTGAGGCCGTGCGCGAGGACATGTTTCACGTGAAACGTGTCCCGAGGGTCTAGCGAGGGGGCGATGTTTCACGTGAAACATTGCCCCCTTTGCTGCCTCCGCGGGCTTCGAAGCGAGCCATGCCCACGGCGACCCCGGCATAGATCAGGGCGACGAGTACCACCAGTACCGCCGAGCGGCCGTCCGGCGGGAGCATCAGGGCGGCCACCCCGGCGGCGCCGACGAAGGCGACGTTGAAGAGGACGTCGTACACGGAGAAGATCCGGCCCCGGAAGCTGTCCTCGACCGAGGACTGGACGATCGTGTCCGTGGCGATCTTGGCTCCCTGGGTGATCAGCCCCAGGACGAAGGCTGCGGCCATCAGGGGGCCGATGGCGAACGGCAGACCCAGTGCAGGTTCCAGAAGCGTGGCCGCGCCGGAGCAGACCACGATCCAGCCGCCGGGGCCGAGCCGTCCCACCGCCCATGGAGTCACCACCGCTGCCGCGAAGAAGCCCGCGCCGGACACCGCCAGCGCGAGTCCCAGCAGCCGGAGTCCGTCGTCGGGGGTGGTGGCGAGGGTGTACCGGCACAACATGAGCAGCAGGACGAGGAGCGCTCCGTAGCAGAAGCGCATCAGCGTCATCGAGGCCAGTGCCCAGGCCGCCTCCCGGCGCCGGGGCTCGGCCAGATGCCGGACGGCCGCTAGCAGATCGCGTGCGGTGTCGACGAGCGCGGTCCGCAGGTGCGGCTGTGCCGGCGCCCGGTCGGGGCCGAGCAGGGTGCGCCCCATGCTCAGTGAGGTCAGGGCGGCACAGAGATAGAGGAAGGCGCCGAGCAGGACCACTGCGGCATCGGAGCCCGACGCCACGAGCCGGACGAGGAAGGCGAGGCCGCCCCCTGCGGTCGCGGCGAGTGTCCCGGCCGTCGGAGACAGGGAGTTGGCGAGCACCAGGCGCTGGGGGTCGACCACGCGCGGCAGGGCGGCCGACAGCCCGGCGAGGACGAAGCGGTTGACGGCCGTGACGCACAGCGCGGACACGTAGAACAGCCAGTCCGGCACCGAGCTGACCATCAGTACGGCGGTGGCCGCCGCGAGGAGCGCGCGCAGCAGGTTGCCGTACACGAGGACCTGGCGGCGCCGCCAGCGGTCCAGTAGGACGCCCGCGAACGGGCCGACCAGTGAGTAGGGGAGCAGCAGGACCGCCATCGCCGAGGCGATCGCCGCGGCCGAGGTCTGTTTCTCCGGGGAGAAGACGACATACGCGGCGAGCGCGACCTGGTAGACGCCGTCGGCGCCCTGCGAGAGGAGGCGCACGGACAGCAGACGTCGGAAGTCCCGCAGACGCAGCAGGACGCGCAGGTCACGGACGACGGGCATGGAGCAAAGCCTCACATATGCCGAGGGTCCCCGGGTCAGGAAACCCGGGGACCCTCACAGCCCTGGCAGGAGCGTTTTCTTCGGCACCTCAGCGCGCCGCGCTGTGTCGAGCTAGCGCGCCGGGCTGTGTCGAGCTAGCGCTCGACCTCACCGCGGATGAACTTCTCGACGTTCTCGCGGGCCTCGTCGTCGAAGTACTGGACCGGGGGGGACTTCATGAAGTAGGAGGACGCCGACAGGATCGGGCCGCCGATGCCGCGGTCCTTGGCGATCTTCGCGGCGCGCAGGGCGTCGATGATGACACCCGCGGAGTTCGGGGAGTCCCAGACCTCGAGCTTGTACTCCAGGTTCAGCGGGACGTCACCGAAGGCGCGGCCCTCGAGGCGGACGTAGGCCCACTTGCGGTCGTCAAGCCAGGCCACGTAGTCGGACGGGCCGATGTGGACGTTCTTCTCGCCGAGGTCCCGGTCGGGGATCTGGGAGGTGACGGCCTGCGTCTTGGAGATCTTCTTGGACTCCAGGCGCTCGCGCTCGAGCATGTTCTTGAAGTCCATGTTGCCGCCGACGTTCAGCTGCATCGTGCGGTCGAGGATGACACCGCGGTCCTCGAACAGCTTCGCCATCACACGGTGCGTGATGGTGGCGCCGACCTGGGACTTGATGTCGTCACCGACGATCGGTACACCGGCCTCGGTGAACTTGTCCGCCCACTCCTTGGTGCCGGCGATGAAGACCGGGAGAGCGTTGACGAAGGCGACCTTGGCGTCGATGGCGCACTGGGCGTAGAACTTCGCCGCGTCCTCGGAGCCCACGGGCAGGTAGCAGACCAGGACGTCGACCTGCTTGTCCTTCAGGACCTGGACGACGTCGACCGGCTCGGCGTCCGACTCCTCGATGGTCTGGCGGTAGTACTTGCCGAGGCCGTCGAGGGTGTGGCCGCGCTGGACCGTGACGCCGGTGCTGGGCACGTCGCAGATCTTGATGGTGTTGTTCTCGGAGGCGCCGATCGCGTCCGCGAGGTCGAGGCCGACCTTCTTGGCGTCGACGTCGAACGCGGCGACGAACTCGACGTCGCGCACGTGATAGTCACCAAACTGCACATGCATCAGGCCGGGGACCTTGGACGCCGGGTCGGCGTCCTTGTAGTACTCGACTCCCTGCACCAGCGACGCCGCGCAGTTGCCCACGCCGACGACGGCTACGCGAACCGAACCCATTCCGGTTGCTCCCTGTGTGTACGAGTGAGGCCCTGAGGTGGGACTCACGTGGCGGTGTCGTCGGGCGTATCCGTGCCGGAGGTGCCTCCGGTACGGGGCAGGCCGCCCGTCGATCCTGTGGTGGTGTCCTGAGCGGACCCCTCGGAAGCGGAACCTCTGAGGTCCCGCCCGGCCCGCTCGCTCTCGATGAGCTCGTTCAGCCAGCGCACTTCGCGCTCCACGGACTCCATCCCGTGGCGCTGGAGCTCGAGTGTGTAGTCGTCGAGGCGCTCCCGCGTGCGTGCCAGGGAGGCGCGCATCTTCTCCAGGCGCTCCTCCAGGCGGCTGCGCCGGCCCTCCAGCACGCGCATGCGCACATCGCGCGACGTCTGCCCGAAGAAGGCGAAGCGTGCGGCGAAGTGCTCGTCCTCGTACGCGTCGGGACCCGTCTGCGAGAGCAGCTGCTCGAAGTGCTCCTTACCTTCTGCCGTCAATCGGTACACGATCTTCGCTCGGCGTCCGGCGAGGGGAGTGGCGTCCTCATGGGTGCTGCCCGGTTCCTCGATCAACCAGCCGTTGGCGACCAGCGTCTTGAGGCAGGGATAGAGGGTTCCGTAGCTGAAGGCCCGGAACACACCCAGGGACGTGTTGAGCCGTTTGCGCAGCTCATAGCCGTGCATCGGGGACTCGCGGAGCAGGCCGAGGACGGCGAACTCGAGGATGCCGGAACGCCGGCTCATCGTCGCCTCCTCTCGGTCCCGCTGATCGCTCCCGCGGGTCTCGCAGTGCCTTTCAGCGTCTTTATCTCGCGCTGATGTATCGACTCGATACATCAAGACGATAGAACGGCGTCCCGCATGCGACAAGAGGGACGGTGGTGAACGGGGTCACATCACCGATTCATCCGATGCAAGTTGCCTGATTTGGGGTGAACTTCAGGGCTCGGTGGGTTTTGGCGGTGCGTAGTCTGTGCGGCATGCAGACCACCGGGAACCAAGTGACGCCTCGGGGGCGTCGTCGTCCCCGGTGCAGTACGGGTGAATGCAGAACCGACCACATCCGTACTTCGGGGGGACCGGAAATCAGCCGCCGTTCCAGGCGCGCACGGGTGCGCCTGCCCGAGGAGTAATCGTTCGATGAGCGAGCACCGTCGCAAACCGCCGCAGCCGCAGGGAGGCGGACGTGCCGCGGCCCGACGCGGCCAGTCCGGTTCGTCCTCCGGTCGCCGCGCGGCACCGCGAGGCGCCACCGGGTCCCCATCCGACTCCTATGGGTCCAGTTCCTATGGGTCGGACTCCAACGGTCCCGGAGGTGAAGAGCGCCCCTACGGCGGCCGGGCAGAGGCCCGCCGGGCGGCGCAGAGAGGCAGCCGCCGCAGAGGCGCCGACAACGCGGGCCCGGGTGGCCGGCGCGGCGGCCCGGGCGGCCCGACCGGTCCCGGGCGCGGCAAGGGCCGAGTGTCCACCGCACCCGGCAAGAAGCGACTGATCGACTATCCCCGAGCCGGAAGGTACGGCTGGCGCCGCTGGGTGCCTTCCTGGAAGCTCGTCTCCGGCCTGTTCATCGGCTTTGTCGGTAGCCTGGTGGCGCTCGTCGGCGTCAGCTACGCGATGGTCTCGATCCCCAACGAGAACGACGCGGCCAAGTCCCAGAACAACGTCTACTACTGGGCCGACGGCTCGCAGATGGTGGCCACGGGCACGGGCGTCAACCGGCAGAACGTCAGCATCGACCAGATCCCCGATGCCATGCAGTGGGCCGTGATCTCGGCCGAGAACAAGAGCTTCTACCAGGACTCGGGTGTCGACCCCCAGGGGCTCCTGCGCGCCGTGGTCAACATGGCGCGGGGCGGCCAGACCCAGGGTGGTTCGACGATCACCCAGCAGTATGTGAAGAACACCTATCTGAGCCAGCAGCAGACCCTCACCCGTAAGTTCAAGGAGATGTTCATCTCCATCAAGGTGGGGACGAAGCTCGACAAGAAGCAGATCCTGCAGGGTTACCTGAACACCTCGTACTTCGGCCGCGGTGCCTACGGCATTCAGGCGGCGGCGCAGACGTACTACGGCAAGAACGCGGTGGATCTCACGCCGAGTGAGTGCTCGGTTCTCGCGGCGCTGCTCAAGGGCCCTACGTACTTCGACCCGGAGGGCAACGCGGACCTCGACCCTTCGGCGACGCAGGCTGCCAACACGAAGCGCTCGCAGGACCGCTCGAGGTGGATTCTCGAGCAGATGCACAACGATCACCACCTCAGCGACGCCGAGTACCAGAAAGCCATCTCGAAGTACCCCATGCCCGACGGCCGCAAGGCGACCAGGGGCATGACCGGCCAGATCAGCTACCTGGTGGACACGGCGAAGAAGTACGTCCTCGCCCACTCCGACATCACGGAGGCGCAGTTCGACCAGGGCGGCTACGCGATCAAGACGACCTTCCAGAAGGACAAGGTCAACGAGCTGGCCGCGGCCGTGAAGAAGGTCCAGAAGGAACGCATCGATCCGAAGAAGCGCGACCTGGACAAGTACGTCCAGTTCGGCGCGGCATCGGTGCAGCCTAAAGATGGCGCGATCGTCGCCCTTTACGGCGGTGACGGCTACGAGAACGGTCACTTCACGAACAACGCCGACACCTCCGGTGTCCCGGTCGGGTCGACGTGGAAGCCGTTCGTGCTCGCCGCCGCCATGCAGTACGGCACCTACAAGACCGCCCCGGAGGGCCTCTCCCCGCTGAGCAAGTACAACGGCAACGACCATCTCAAGGTGCTCAACCAGGATGGCTCCACGGTCCTGGCCAAGGACAACTCGGTCTTCTACCAGCGCAACGAGAGCGACTACAAGTGGGGCTACATCACGTTGCGCAAGGCGATGGAGCAGTCCGTCAACACGCCGTTCGTCCAGCTCGGCATGGATGTAGGGCTGACGCATGTCCGGGATGTCGCCCAGGCGTCCGGCATCCTGAAGGACAGCTTCTCCACGCTCAACCCGTCCTTCTCCATCGGTACCTCGACCCCGAGTGCGATCCGTATGGCCGACGCGTATGCCACCTTCGCCGCGTCCGGCGAGCACACGGATCCGTACTCCGTGACCTCGGTGAAGAAGGACGGCCAGGATCTGCCGGGCTTCACCAAGCCGAAGATCACCTCGGCGATTCCGGCCGACGTGGCGAACAACGTCACGAACGTCCTGCAGAACGTGATCCAGAACGGTACGGGTCAGAACGCCAAGGCCCTGGGCCGTACGGCGGCCGGTAAGACCGGTACCACCGACAGCAACAAGTCGGCCTGGTTCGTCGGCTACACCCAGCAGCTGACCACCTCGGTGGCGATGTTCCGTGAGAACCCGAAGGACCATCAGCTGCTGTCCATGAACGGCACGGCCGGCGTCGCGTCGATCCACGGTGGTGACATCCCGACGTCGGTGTGGACCGAGTACATGAAGGCCGCGCTGAAGAACACCAACGACTCCGGTTTCCCGACCGCCACCGAGATCGGCAAGGTCCAGGACGAGGCCGGGGCTCCGACGCCGACGCCGACGCCCAGCATCACGCCGAGCCAGACGGCGAGCAACTCGCCGAGCCCGTCGCCCAGCACGTCGTCCACGTCGCCGTCCCCGTCGGCGAGCGACACCTGCCAGTGGAGCTGGGGCAACCCCTGCAACGGGAATGGCAACGGCGGCAATGGCACAGGTGGCACCGACGGAGGTATCACTCCGACGCCGACCGTCACGGACACGACCGGCAACGGCAACACCCGTGGCAATGGCAATGGAGGACTCTTCGCAGGTCAGAATGGCTAGCCGTCGGGGCTGACCGGTTGGCGGCCATTTCGCCCGCCGCGGGTGTTTCACGTGAAACAAGGGCCGCCGCACCCACTAGGTGCGGCGGCCCTCGGCGTTCTCCTAGACAGTTACGGCAGGATGTGCCCTATGCCCAGTGCAGAGATGACGCCCGCGAGCATGCCCGAGCCCGAGCCCGTGCGGCCCGGCGCGGCAGAACCGGTGCGGCCGACCAGTGAGGATGACATCGCCCGGGCCGGCAGTGAGCTGATCGGCGGTCCGCTCGGGCGGCGCGCCCTGCTCGGGACCTCCTGGTGGACCCCCGTACGGGTCGTCGCGCTCGTGGCGATCGGCATGTTCGCCCTCGGCATGGTCCAGAAGCTGCCCTGCTACGACAGCTCCTGGTTCTTCGGTGCGAGCAGCCAGTACACGCACGCCTGTTACTCGGACATCCCGCACCTCTACCAGGGCCGCGGATTCGCCGACCATCTCGTGCCGTACTTCGACAAGCTCCCGGACGACATGTCCGGCGGCATGGGCTACCTCGAATACCCGGTGCTGACCGGTGTGTTCATGGAGGTGGCCTCCTGGCTGACCCCGCACAGCGGTGGCATCCAGCACCAGGAGCAGTGGTACTGGTTCGTCAACGCCGGAATGCTGATGGTGTGCGCGGCTGTCATCGCCGTCTGCGTGGCCCGCACCCACGGCCGGCGACCCTGGGACGGCCTCCTCGTCGCTCTGGCACCCGCCTTCGTGCTGACCGCGACCGTCAACTGGGACCTGCTGGCTGTGGCGCTCACGGCCGCCGCGATGCTGATGTGGTCCCGGAGCCGTCCCGTCGCCTTCGGCGTCCTCCTGGGCCTCGCCACGGCCGCCAAGCTCTATCCCGCCTTCCTGCTCGCCCCGTTGTTCCTGCTGTGCTGGCGGGCCGGCAAGTGGCGGGAGTTCGCCCAGGCCGTGGCCGGCACCGCGATCGCCTGGTTCGTGGTGAATGCACCGGTGATGCTCTTCGCCTTCCAGGGCTGGTCGAAGTTCTACACGTTCAGCCAGGAACGCGGCGTCGACTTCGGCTCGTTCTGGCTGATCTGGGCGCAGAACTCCAACAACCCGCCCAGCACCGGCTTCGTGAACACCGCTGCCATGGTGCTGGTGGTGCTGTGCATCCTCGGCATCGCCGCGCTGACGTTCACCGCCCCGCGCCGGCCGCGCTTCGCCCAGCTGGCCTTCCTGGTGGTGGCGGCCTTCATCCTCACCAACAAGGTCTACTCCCCGCAGTACGTCCTGTGGCTGGTGCCGCTCGCGGTCCTCGCCCGGCCCAAGTGGCGGGACTTCCTGATCTGGCAGGCGGGCGAGATCGCGTACTTCCTGGGCATCTGGATGTACCTCGCCTACACGACCAGCGGAGACGCCCACAAGGGTCTGCCGACGCACGGCTACCACTGGGCCATCGTGCTGCACCTGGCGGCCACGCTGTACCTGTGCGCCGTCGTCGTACGGGACATCCTCATGCCGGAGCGGGACGTGGTGCGCCGGTCGGGCGACGACGATCCCTCGGGCGGGGTGCTCGACGGTGCGCAGGACGTCTTCGTGCTCGGCGCGGCAGCCCATCCGCCGCGGCACGCCGCCCATATCGACGTGCCTCAGGTGGACTGGGGCAGGCCGCTCCCGCCCTCCCCCGAGAGTCGTTCGCTCTGAGCGAACGCACCGTCGGAAGGGCATGAAGAAGGCCGTACACGCGCGATGCGTGTACGGCCTTCTCGCTGTCCTGGGCCGGGCTCAGCGGTCCACGAGCCGGTCGGTCAGCGGTCCACGATCCGGTCGAACTGCGTGGTGGTGTGCCGCAGATGGGCCACCAGCTCGTCGCCGACCTTCGGCTCGGGGGCGTCCGACGGGACGAAAAGGATCGACACCTGCATGTGGGGCGGCTCGGCGAACCAGCGCTGCTTGCCGCCCCAGACGAACGGAGAAAGGTTCCGGTTGACCGTGGCGAGGCCGGCCCGTGCGACTCCCTTGGCGCGCGGCATGACGCCGTGCAGGGCCTTGGGGGCCTCCAGGCCCACGCCGTGGGACGTTCCGCCCGCCACGACCACCAGGAAGCCGTCGGAGGCTGCCTTCTGCTGCCGGTAGCCGAACCGGTCCCCCTTGGACACGCGCGTGACGTCCAGTACGGCACCGTGGTACTCGGTAGCCTCGTGGTCCCCGAGCCACAGCCGCGTACCGATGCGGGCGCGGAACCGGGTCTGCGGGAACTGCTGCTGGAGGCGGGCGAGGTCATCGGCCTTGAGATGGCTGACGAACATCGTGTGCAGCGGCAGCCGGGCCGCACGCAGCCGGTCCATCCAGCCGATGACCTCCTCGACGGCGTCCGAGCCGTCGGTGCGGTCCAGCGGCAGATGGATGGCGAAGCCCTCCAGCCGGACGTTCTCTATGGCCTGGTGCAGCTGGGGCAGATCCTGCTCGCTGATGCCGTGGCGCTTCATCGAGGACATCACCTCGATGACGACACGCGCGCCGACGAGGCCGTACACACCGTCGACCGACGACACCGAGCGCACCACCCGGTCGGGCAGCGGCACCGGTTCCTCGCCGCGCCGGTACGGCGTCAGCACCAGCAGGTCACCGCTGAAGAAGTCCTTGATGCGCGCGGCTTCGTACGTCGTGCCGACCGCGAGCAGGTCCGCGCCCAGCCGCGTGGCCTCCTCCGACAGCCGTTCGTGCCCGAAGCCGTAGCCGTTGCCCTTGCAGACCGGGACGAGACCCGGGAACTGCTCCTGCACGTGCTTGTGATGCGCCCGCCAGCGCGCGGTGTCGACGTAGAGCGTGAGCGCCATGGCCGGACCCGGAACCTTTCTCGTGGCTGCGGTGTATCTGAGATGTGAAAGCTGTGGACCCTATGGAATCAAACGCCCGTGGCTCAGCGGCGCGACATGTAGATGTCGAGTGCCTTGTGGAGCAGCTTGTTCAGCGGGAAGTCCCACTCACCGAGGTACTCGGCGGCCTGACCGCCGGTGCCGACCTTGAACTGGATCAGGCCGAAGAGGTGGTCTGTCTCGTCCAGCGAATCGGAGATGCCGCGCAGGTCGTAGACGGTGGCGCCGAGCGCGTAGGCGTCGCACAGCATCCGCCACTGCATTGCGTTCGAGGGCCGGACCTCGCGGCCGATGTTGTCGGAGGCGCCGTAGGAGTACCAGACGTGTCCGCCGACGATCAGCATCGTCGCCGCGGACAGGTTCACGCCGTTGTGGCGGGCGAAGTACAGCCGCATCCGGTTCGGGTCCTCGGTGTTGAGGGCCGTCCACATGCGCTGGAAGTACGACAGCGGGCGGGGTCGGAAGTGGTCGCGCACCGCCGTGATCTCGTACAGCCGCTGCCACTCGGCCAGGTCCTGATAGCCGCCCTGGACGACCTCGACGCCGGCCTTCTCGGCCTTCTTGATGTTGCGGCGCCACAGCTGGTTGAAGTTCTTGTGGACCTCGTCCAGGGAACGGTTCGCCAGCGGCACCTGGAAGACAAAGCGCGGCTGCACATCGCCGAAGCCGGCCCCGCCGTCCTCGCCCTGCTGCCAGCCCATACGGCGCAGCTTGTCCGCCACCTCGAAGGCGCGCGGCTCGATGAAGTCGGCCTCCATGTCGCGCAGGCGCTTGACGTCCTGGTCCTGGATGCCCTTCTTGATGGTCTCCGCGTTCCATCGCCGGATGATCACCGGCGGGCCCATCTTCACGGAGAAGGCGCCCTGCTGCTTCAGGTGCGCCAGCATCGGCTGGATCCAGTCGTCCAGATTCGGCGCGAACCAGTTGATGACTGGGCCCTCGGGGAGATAGGCGAGGTAGCGCTTGATCTTGGGCAGCTGGCGGTAGAGGACCAGGCCCGCACCGACCATCTCGCCCGTGCGCTCGTCGAACCAGCCGAGGTTCTCCGAGCGCCACTCCGCCTTCACATCGGCCCAGGCCGGAACCTGCATGTGGCTCGCCGCCGGCAGGCTCTGGATGTAGGCCAGATGTTGCTCGCGGCTGATGGTCCTCAGGGTCAGGCTCATGTCGGGGCGCTCCTCGGGCTGGTGTGTCCCCATGGGTACAGGGGCTCCGGCTCTCGCGCCGAAGCCTACTGCGCCGTGCGAGCGCCCCGACTGGGCATACGGGCCTTATGCCCGGCCGGATGGGCGACCGGGACGGTCTGTCGGGTTCGAAAAGGCGTCTGACGACGCTGTCCGATGCTCAGCGGCCGATGACTCCGCCGAACAGTCCGCCGTGTGCCATGCCGATCAGGAAACCGACCCCTGCGGCGCCGAGACCCAGGATCAGACCGAAGCGCTGTCGCGTGGTCACCGAGATCCACTGTCCGTAGATGCCGACGGCAAGCCCCACCAGGCCCGTCCACGAGGTCAGCAGGTGGAGGCTGTGGAAGAAGGACGTGATGAAGGACAGCACGCCTAGGACGAACGTGGCCGCCATCAGGCTGTCCTGAAGCGGATGGGGCTTGCCGTCCGTGGCGAAGAGGGAACCGGCGGTGTTGGGATGCAATGCCTGTGCCATGGGCACCTCCTGCGGAAGGCGGCGCATCGTAGCGCCGCACACACCCGTCGTGTACAGATTGGCGGCCTTCACGGCCGGATTTCAACCGGAAGCGGGTGTGCGGGTAGTCTGTACCGTCTGCACCGGTGTCTGCCCAAGCCTTCCCAGGTAACGCTGCGGGAACCCTCAGGGACCCCCGATTGTCAGTGGTGGCCGATACCGTTGCGCACGCATCACAACCCTCCTGCCACGGAACGACCGTGGCCGCTGAGTCCAAAGGAGGTGGGTTCCACATGCGTCACTACGAGGTGATGGTCATCCTCGACCCCGATCTGGAGGAGCGCGCTGTCGCCCCCCTGATCGAGAACTTCCTCTCCGTCGTCCGTGAGGGCAACGGCAAGGTGGAGAAGGTCGACACCTGGGGCCGTCGTCGTCTCGCGTACGAGATCAAGAAGAAGCCCGAGGGCATCTACTCGGTCATCGACCTGCAGGCCGAGCCTGCGGTCGTCAAGGAGCTCGACCGCCAGATGAACCTGAACGAGTCGGTCCTCCGGACCAAGGTCCTCCGCCCCGAGATGCACTGAGCCTTCGCGCTCAGCTGATCCCGGGATTCGAGTAGCAGCACCAAGCAGCCAGCAGCAAACCCGCCGAGAGGTTCCCCCATGGCAGGCGAGACCGTCATCACGGTCATCGGCAATCTTGTCGACGACCCCGAGCTGCGCTTCACCCCGTCCGGTGCGGCGGTCGCGAAGTTCCGCGTCGCGTCCACTCCCCGCACCTTCGACCGCCAGACGAACGAGTGGAAGGACGGCGAGAGCCTGTTCCTGACCTGCTCGGTCTGGCGTCAGGCGGCGGAGAACGTCGCCGAGTCGCTTCAGCGAGGCATGCGCGTCATCGTGCAGGGCCGGCTGAAGCAGCGGTCCTATGAGGACCGTGAGGGCGTCAAGCGCACGGTCTACGAGCTGGACGTCGAGGAAGTCGGCCCCAGCCTGCGCAACGCCACGGCCAAGGTCACCAAGACCGCCGGTGGCGCTCGTGGTGGCCAGGGCGGTTACGGCGGCGGTGGCGGCCAGGGTGGCGGCGGCTGGGGCGGAGGCCCCGGTGGCGGCCAGCAGGGCG
>NZ_CM002285.1:4775368-4837116 GCF_000497445.1 Streptomyces roseochromogenus subsp. oscitans DS 12.976
CCGGTGGCAACCAGGGCGGCGGCCAGGCCGGCGGCGGCTGGGGCGGAGGCTCCGGCGGCGGTGGCGGCTACTCGGAAGAGCCCCCCTTCTAGGTCCTCGGACCAGGGGCGGGCCGTACCCCAAACTTCTTGATCACACAGGAGAAACACCATGGCGAAGCCGCCTGTGCGCAAGCCGAAGAAGAAGGTCTGCGCTTTTTGCAAGGACAAGGTCACGTACGTGGACTACAAGGACACGAACATGCTGCGGAAGTTCATTTCCGACCGCGGCAAGATCCGTGCCCGCCGCGTGACCGGCAACTGCACGCAGCACCAGCGTGACGTCGCCACGGCCGTCAAGAACAGCCGTGAGATGGCGCTGCTGCCCTACACGTCCACCGCGCGCTAAGGGAAGGGTGACCGACTCATGAAGATCATCCTCACCCACGAGGTCACTGGCCTCGGTGCCGCCGGCGACGTCGTCGACGTCAAGGACGGTTACGCTCGCAACTACCTGATCCCGCGGAAGTTCGCTATCCGCTGGACCAAGGGTGGCGAGAAGGACGTCGAGCAGATCCGTCGCGCTCGCAAGATCCACGAGATCCAGACCATCGAGCAGGCCAATCAGGTCAAGGCCCAGCTCGAGGGCGTGAAGGTCCGTCTGGCCGTCCGCTCCGGCGACTCCGGCCGTCTCTTCGGTTCCGTCACCCCGGCCGACATCGCGTCCGCGATCAAGGCTTCCGGTGGCCCCGAGGTCGACAAGCGTCGTATCGAGCTGTCCGCCCCGATCAAGACCCTGGGCGCCCACGAGACGTCCGTGCGTCTGCACCCCGAGGTTGCCGCCAAGGTCAACATCGAGGTCATCGCGGCGTAACGCTGCGCTCGGCTTGAGCAGCTGAGAGAGGGGCCGCCCCGTGTGGGCGGCCCCTCTTCGCGTCCGGTATCGGGGTTCGCTACACGAAGGCGCGGCATGTTTCACGTGAAACCGGGATGGTCTGACCCCGCCGATCGGTTCAGCGGGTCGCGCCCGTCACGATCCACCTGCCCGACCGGGTGCGCAGCCACAGCGTCACCATACGGACCGTCATCATCAGCGTCATGGCCGCCCACAGCGCGGTGAGACCGCCGCCGAGCGTGGGGACCAGCAGGGCCACGGGAGCGAACACCGCCAGCGTCACGACCATCGCCCCGGCCAGGTACGGCCCGTCGCCGGCGCCCATCAGGACTCCGTCCAGCACGAAGACGATCCCGCAGACGGGTTGCGAGAGCGCCACCAACAGCAGTGCGGGGAGCGCCGCGTCCTTGACTACGGAGTCAGTGGTGAACAGCGGCAGGAAGAGCGGCCGGGCGGCCACCACGAGCAGACCGAGGACCACACCGGTCGCGATGCCCCACTGGACCATGCGACGGCAGGCCTCACGCGCTCCATGGGGGTCGTTCGCGCCGAGATAGCGGCCGATGATGGCCTGTCCCGCGATCGCTATCGCGTCGAGAGCGAAGGCGAGCAGGCTCCACAGGGACAGGATGATCTGGTGAGCAGCGATATCGGCGTCCCCCAGACGTGCCGCGACCGCCGTGGCGATCATCAGGATCGCCCGCAGCGACAGCGTGCGGACCAGGAGCGGAACGCCTGCCTGAGCCGAGGCCCGGATCCCGTCGGCGTCCGGACGGAGGGAAGCTTCGTGCCGACGGGCCCCGCGTACGACCACGGTCAGATAGACGGCCGCCATGCCGCACTGGGCGATGACCGTGCCCCAGGCCGAACCGGCGATGCCGAGCCCGGCACCGTAGACGAGGGCCGCATTGAGTGCGCCGTTGGCGACAAATCCTGCGACGGCGACGTAGAGCGGGGTCCTGGTGTCCTGCAGTCCGCGGAGCACTCCGGTGGCGGCGAGGACGATGAGCATGGCCGGGATGCCCAACGCGGAGATGCGCAAGTACGTCGTGGCAAAGGGGGCCGCGGTCGTGGAGGCGCCGAAGAGGTCCACGATGCCGGGCGCCAAGGGAAGGACGACGGCGATCACGCCGATACCGAGGAGCAGTGCCAGCCAGATGCCGTCCATGCCCTGGCGAATGGCCGACTGCAGATGGCCGGCGCCGACCTGTCGAGCCACGGCGGCGGTGGTGGCGTAGGCGAGGAAGACGAAGACGCTCACCGCGGTGGTGAGGAGGGCGGAAGCGATGCCCAGGCCCGCGAGCTGAGCGGTCCCGAGGTGGCCGACAATGGCACTGTCGGCCATGACGAAGAGAGGCTCAGCGACGAGGGCGCCGAAGGCCGGGACGGCCAGCACGACGATCTCTCTGTCGTGCCGACGACGGGTGGCCGTGGGTATCGCGGGAGCCTGGGTCACGAGTGCTAATCTAATCGTCCACAGGTAAGTGATGCAACTGAGGACTGCCCCTTACCTTCCCTCTCAGGTCGTGTCCCTTCGCGCACCGTTCGAAGCGATCTTGGTCCGACCGGGGAAGTTTTTCTTCTGCACAGCCGGTGGACGGCAAAGATACAGGTCAGGGAAGCCTGCTCGGTAGGGGGGAGGGCTTGTTCACAGCGCTGTCCACCGGGTCGTGCACAGGTTTCGGCGAGTTCTCCACAGCATCCGGGCCGTCGTCCACATGGCCTGTGGATAACCAGATTGGCTGACGGTGCCGAGGGGCCTACCGTTGTCCGGCGCCCCCTCCTTCCCTCGGCCTGGGAAACGCCCTTTCCCTGGCCCTGGAACCGTCATAAATCCGGCGCGCCGGAACCGGAGTTGGGCCTCTCAATTGTCAGTGTCGTGCCGTACAAAAGAGGACACGGCGAGGTCCGCTGCGCGGACGGGAGGAGGTGTCTCGGTGAGCATTTCCGAGCCCTTGGACGATCCGTGGGCCGACGCCGGACCCAGTGATCGTCTGCCGGCCTCCCGTCGACGCGGTGACGGCGGCCGGGGCCGTGACGAACAGCACGACCGGGGCCGGGAAAACGCCTCGTGGGACGAAGGGGGTTCCTCCTTCGAGCGGGTGCCGCCGCAGGACCTGGACGCCGAGCAGTCGGTGCTGGGCGGCATGCTCCTGTCCAAGGACGCCATCGCCGACGTCGTCGAGATCCTCAAGGGCCACGACTTCTACAAGCCCGCGCACGAGACGATCTACCAGGCAATCCTGGACGTCTACGCCAAGGGCGAGCCGGCCGACCCGATCACCATCGCCGCCGAACTCACCAAGCGCGGCGAGATCAACAAGGTCGGCGGGGCCGCCTATCTGCACAGCCTCGTCCAGACCGTGCCGACGGCGGCCAACGCCGAGTACTACGCGGAGATCGTCCATGAGCGGGCAGTGCTGCGCCGCCTGGTCGAAGCCGGTACGCGCATCACACAGATGGGATACGCGGCCGACGGCGACGTCGACGAGATCGTCAACAGCGCGCAGGCCGAGATCTACGCCGTCACCGAGCAGCGCACCAGCGAGGACTATCTGCCGCTCGGCGACATCATGGAAGGCGCCCTCGACGAGATCGAGGCGATCGGCTCGCGCAGCGGCGAGATGACCGGTGTGCCGACCGGCTTCACCGACTTCGACTCGCTGACGAACGGTCTGCACCCGGGCCAGATGATCGTCATCGCCGCCCGACCCGCCATGGGTAAGTCGACGCTCGCGCTGGACTTCGCGCGGGCCGCCTCGATCAAGAACAACCTTCCCAGCGTCATCTTCTCGCTGGAAATGGGCCGCAACGAGATCGCGATGCGTCTGCTGTCCGCCGAGGCCCGGGTCGCTCTGCACCACATGCGGTCCGGCACGATGACCGATGAGGACTGGACCCGGCTCGCCCGCCGGATGCCTGATGTCTCGGCCGCACCGCTCTACATCGACGACTCCCCCAACCTGTCGATGATGGAGATCCGCGCCAAGTGCCGGCGCCTGAAGCAGCGCAACGACCTGAAGCTGGTCGTCATCGACTACCTCCAGCTGATGCAGTCCGGCGGCTCCAAGCGCGCCGAGAGCCGTCAGCAGGAGGTCTCGGACATGTCCCGTAACCTCAAGCTGCTCGCCAAGGAGCTGGAGATCCCGGTCATCGCGCTCTCCCAGCTCAACCGTGGCCCCGAGCAACGCACCGACAAGAAGCCCATGGTCTCCGACCTGCGTGAGTCGGGCTCCATCGAGCAGGACGCCGACATGGTCATCCTGTTGCACCGCGAGGACGCGTACGAGAAGGAGTCCCCGCGCGCGGGCGAGGCCGACCTGATCGTGGCCAAGCACCGAAACGGCCCCACAGCCACGATCACGGTCGCCTTCCAGGGCCACTACTCCCGCTTCGTGGATATGGCCCAGACCTGATCGGCCCGCCTGCAGGATCTCGATGGGGGCGGCTCTCCCAGACGGACGGCGTCCGTGAAATGAACTCGACGGCCGCAGCCCGACCCGGTGGACTGGGGCCATGACGACACCTCAGGAAGAGCTGCTCCCCACGACCCGACGAACCCTGCTTCACCGGATCGCCGTCGCGCAGGCCGACGGGCGGGTCCCGTCGCTGGTCGCGGCCGTTGTGCGGGGTGGGCGGGCCGTGTGGCACGGGGCGCGGACCTCGGTGGACGGGCACGGCCCGGACGAGACGGTGCAGTACCGGATCGGGTCCATCACCAAGACCTTCACCGCCGTCCTGGTGATGCGGCTGCGTGACGAGGGCCTGCTTGACCTCGGTGATCCGCTGGAGAAACATCTGCCGGGCACCGGCGCGGGCGAAGCGACGATCGCCGAACTGCTCGCGCACACGGCGGGACTGGCGGCCGAGTCGCCTGCGCCCTGGTGGGAGCGGACCCCCGGCACCCTCCGCCCCGAGCTGAGCGATGTGCTCGGCGAGCAACCCCTCCTGCACCCCGTCGGCCGACGGCACCACTACTCCAACCCCGGTTACACGGTGCTCGGCGCGCTGGTGGAGGAGCTGCGAGGCGCTCCCTGGGAGGAGGTGCTGCGCAGCGAGATCCTCGAGCCGCTCGGCCTGCACCGTACGAGCACGCAACCGCAAGCCCCGCACGCCGGCGGATGGGCCGTGCATCCGTGGGCGGACGCGATGCTGCCGGAGCCGCTGGAGGACTTGGGCAGGATGGCGCCGGCCGGTCAGCTGTGGTCGACCACGGGGGATCTGGCGCGGTTCGCGGCGTTCCTGGCCGCGGGGGACGATCGGGTACTGAGCGCGGAATCAGTGCGGGAGATGCGTACACCGGCGGCGCCGGCAGAGGCGGCCGATGTGCTGGACGGGGTCACCTACGGCCTCGGTCTGCAGATCCAGCGCCGCGACGATCGGCTTCTGGTCGGGCACTCCGGTTCACTGCCGGGTTTCCTGGCGAACCTCACCCTCAGCGTGGAGGACGACGTGGCGGCGGTGGTGCTTGCCAACTGCACCAGTGGACCGCTGCTGGGGGCCGTGGGCGCCGACCTCGTGCGGATCGTCGCAGAGGCGGAGCCGCGGATCCCGGAGCCCTGGCGGCCGCTGCGTGAGGTCGATCCGGCGGTCCTGGAGCTGGCGGGGCATTGGTATTGGGGGACCAACGCCTTCGGTCTGCGGGTGTCCGCGGACGGCCTTCTCGCGCTCGGCCCGCTGACGGGCAGTGGCCGGCGTGCCCGCTTCCGCTCGAATGGTGACGGCACCTGGACCGGCCTGGAGGGCTACTTCGCCGGAGAACTGCTGCGGCCCGTACGACGCCCGGACGGGGCGGTGAGTCACCTCGACCTCGGCTCGTTCGTGTTCACGCGGCAGCCGTACGACCCCGAGGCCGCGGTCCCGGGTGGAGTGGACCCGGAGGGATGGCGGGGCATCCGCTAGGGCCCTCGGCGACGGGGACGTGCGGCGGGGGTGTGTTTCACGTGAAACACACCCCCATCGCGATGTGGTCCCGCGATCCTCAGAGCCGCAGTTTGAAGCCCTCGTGCGTGGCGCTGAAGCCGAGCCGTTCGTAGAAGCGGTGGGCGTCGGTGCGTGTCTTGTCGGACGTCAGCTGCACCATCCGGCAGCCGATCTGCCGAGAGGTGTCGATCGCCCACTCGATCAGCCGGCTGCCCAGCCCGCTGCCCCGTTCGTCGGCGTGGATGCGCACAGCCTCGATGAGCGCGCGGGTAGTCCCCTTGTGGGAGAGCCCAGCGATGATCGTGAGCTGGAGGGTTCCGATCACGCGGCCCTCACGGACGGCGACGACGAGGTGCTGGTTCGGGTCGGCGTCCAGGCGTTCCAGCGCGGCGCGGTAGGGCGTCATATCGTCGGTGGACTCGCGCTGAGCGCCCAGAGAATCGTCGGCGAGCATCGCGACGATCGCCGGAAGGTCGTCGGCGGTCGCGCGGCGTATTTCAAGATCTCCCATACGCGCACCCTATGCGGGCACGTTCAGAGACTCCACGGCCCGTACGAGCGGTGCCAGTTCGGGGTTCCTGGAGGCCTCGTACAGGGCCTCGCGCAGGGCGGCATCATTGGTGGGCCGTGCCTCTTCGAGCAGCCGCAGGCCCGTCTCGGTGACGTTGGTATAGATGCCGCGCCGGTCGGTGGGGCACAGATAGCGTTCCAGCAGGCCGCGGTCCTCCAGCCGGGTCACCAGACGCGTGGTGGCGCTCTGGCTGAGGACGACCGCATCGGCGACCTGCTTCATCTGCAGATGGCCGCCCTCGCCGTCGTGCTGGCGGCTCAGCACATCGAGCAGGGAATACTCGCGCACGCTCAGGTCGTGCTTCGCCTGCAGGGCGCGCTCGATAAGCGCCTCGATCCTTCCGTGCAGCGCAGAGAGGGCGCACCAGCCTTGCGCGAGGGCGGTGAGCGCGGGGTCCGTCGCTGTCATTGGCGTTTTCCTCCGTCCCGGAGCGGCTGCATCAAGGATAGAGCAAGTCTGCAATAGTGCGCGTTTGCCATTAGCCAGCGTATGCAATTATTGTGGACGCGCTCAAAGCGCCCCTGCAATCGTCTGGGAAGGTGTACCCCTCCATGCCTCTCGCGCTTCTGGCCCTCGCGATCGGGGCCTTCGGAATCGGAACGACCGAGTTCGTGATCATGGGCTTGCTGCCCCAGGTCGCGAGTGACTTCGGGGTCTCCATCCCCACGGCGGGACTGCTGGTGACGGGCTACGCGCTCGGTGTGCTCATCGGCGCTCCGGTGATGACCGTGCTCGGTACAAAGGTCTCCCGTAAGCGCATGCTGATGTTGCTGATGGGCCTCTTCATCGCCGGAAACCTGCTCTCCGCGGTGGCCCCCACCTTCGTGATCATGCTGCTCGGACGCGTGGTGGCCTCGCTCGCGCACGGCGCCTTCTTCGGCATCGGCTCGGTCGTCGCGGCCGAGCTGGTGGCGTCCCACAAGAAGGCCGGCGCCATCGCCATGATGTTCACCGGTCTGACCGTCGCCAATGTCGTCGGTGTCCCGCTGGGCACGCTCATCGGCCAGCATGTCGGCTGGCGCGTGACCTTCGGCATCGTCGCCGCTCTCGGGGTCGTCGGTCTCGCCGGCGTCGCCAAGCTGGTGCCCGAGATGCCGAGGCCCGAGGGGGTACACCTGCGGCATGAGCTGGCCGCTTTCAAGAACGCTCAGGTGCTGCTCGCCATGGCGATGACCGTCCTCGGCTTCGGCGGCGTCTTCGCGGCCATCACCTACATCGCGCCGATGATGACCCACATCGCGGGCTTCGCCGACGGCTCGGTCACCTGGCTGCTGGTCCTGTTCGGCCTCGGCATGGTCGGCGGCAACCTCATCGGCGGCAAGTTCGCCGACCGCGCCCTGATGCCGATGCTGTACGTCTCCCTGGGCGCCCTGGCCGTGGTCCTGGCTCTCTTTACACTCACCGCCCACAACAAAATCGCGGCGGCTGCCACGATCGCCCTGATCGGCGCCTTGGGCTTCGCGACCGTACCGCCGCTGCAGAAGCGCGTGCTCGACCAGGCGCACGGTGCGCCGACGCTCGCGTCGGCCGTGAACATCGGTGCCTTCAACCTGGGCAATGCGCTCTCCGCCTGGCTCGGCGGCATCGTGATCGCGGCCGGCTACGGCTACACGGCCCCCAGCTGGGTCGGTGCCGCCCTCGCCGCGGCCGCCCTGGTCCTCGCCGTCCTCTCGGCGGCGCTGGAACGCCGCGCCGGCCACAGCACCGTGGTCGCCTCAGCGACGCCCGCCGGGCAGCAGACGCCGGTCCACCACTGAGTCCTTCGGACCCACAGAGCGCCACGCCGCCCGCAGTTCACAGACGTCCATGCCGGGGGGCGCATCCCCGGTACGGCGAGCACCCCGTCTCAGCAACACCCGAGGAGAGAATCTCCATGAACACCACCGCCGTCGCCCCGCTGTCCATCGAGGACGCCGAACTTCTCGTCGCCACGGCCCGCAGCGCGGCCGAGGACGCCGGGGTCACCGTCAGCGTCACCGTCCTGGACGCCGGCGGCCATCTGCTCTCCTTCCGCCGGGACGACCGTGCCGTGCTGATCTCCGGCGAGACCAGCACTCGCAAGGCCTACACGGCGCTGCAGCTGAACGCCCCCACCGCCGACCTGGTCGACGCCGTCCAGCCGGGTGGCCTCTTCCACACGCTGCCCACGGCCCTCGACCGGCCCCTGCTGTTCATCGCGGGCGGTGTGCCCGTCCACCGAGACGGCAGGCTGATCGGCGCGATTGGCGTCGGCGGCGGTGCGCCCGAGCAGGACCACGGCTTCGCCACCGCGGCCGTGCAGGCTCTCGCCTGATCGCCCACCGCCCAGGGACTACGCCGGCTCAGCCGGCGGCCACGGTCAGCGGTGCGAAGCGCCGCGTCCAGTCCCCCGGGAGATCCGTGATGCCGTACGTCATCACCGCGTTGAAAGCCACGGAGGCCAGCCCTCGCGCCCTCGCCCAGGTCAGCAGCTCCTCATGGCGCATGTCGATGTCGGTGCGCAGCGGGCGGTCCGTACCGGCGGCCAGGTAGGTGATGAGAGCCTGGGCGGTCTCCGTGTCCCGGGCGATCAGCGGACCGACGACATGGGTGTCCATGTTCGGCCATGCGGCCGCGTAGCCGATGATCCGGCCGTCCTCCTCAGCCACCCGCAACTGGTCGGCGAAGGCGGGCAGCCGGGTGATCAGGGGAGTGCGGTCGACGCCGAACACCTCCTCGTCGAGCCGCAGGACCGAGGGGAGGTCCTCCGCCGTAGCGGTGCGGGTGAGTACGCGGGGTTCCGGCCCGCCCGGAGTGAAGCGGCCCCTCAGCATCTCCGCCCGGCCCGTCACCTTGAAGCCCAGTTCTTCGTACAGCGGAAGGCCGTTGGGCGTGGCGTGCAGGGTGAGCGGAGTGGTGCCCATGGTCGACACGACATGGCGCATCAAACGGCGCCCGACGCCCCGGCGGGCATGACGTCCGGCCACCAGAACCATGCCGATGGCACCGAGATCCGTGCGCTCCCACGAGCCGTACTCCGTGACGACACACGCGGCGACGAGACCACCCTCAGGGTCGTCGATGCCGAGTCCCTTCCCGGCGGCAAGGAGGAGTCCCCACTTGTGCTCCTCGCGTGGCCACCCCCGGTCCTCGGACAAGTCGGCGCAGGCGGTGAGATCGCGAAGCGTCAGGCGGCGGATGGGCAGAGCGGCGAGGGAAGGAGTCGACACGCAGGTCAGGCTGTCCGACCGGCAGCCCCGGCGTCCACCCGTTTCGCCGCAGACACACGTGCTTTTGGCCATGCCGTGGCCATATGCACAGCCCATGGACAAGCAGGATGTGTTTCACGTGAAACACAAGCAGGCGGTTAGCCTCACGCCATGGCGAGACTTCATCTCTTCGATCTCGACGGCACGTTGCTGCACGGCAGTACGGCACCGGTGGAAATCTCCCGCCAGTTGGGACTGGAAGCGGAGACCGTGGCACTGGACCGGGAGATCGCGGAGGGACGGATCGGTCCGCCGGAGTACGCGGCGCAGGTGTACGACCTGTGGGTCGATCTGACCGAGGCGCAGGTCAGCGCCGCATTCGAGGCGGCTCCTTGGCTGGCCCGCATCTGTGAGGTCTGGGCAGAGATCAGAAACGCGGGCGAATACTGTGCGGTGGTGTCGCTCTCACCGTCCTTCTTCGTGGAGCGTCTTCTCGACTGGGGTGCGCACGCGGCGCACGGATCCCGCTTCCCGGCCGTGCCGTTCACCGAGCCCGTCGATCCGTCCGGGGTGCTCAGTGCCGCAGCCAAGGTGACCATAGCGGACCGGCTCTGCGAGGAGTTCCGAGTGGCGCGGGCGGACTGTGTGGCATACGGCGACTCGTCGTCGGACAAGGACCTGTTCGCTGCCGTACCCATCTCCGTGGCGGTGAATGCGGACACCCATCTGACCGGGCTCGCGACGCACTCCTACACAGGGCGGGATCTGTGGGATGCCTATGAATTGGTTCGCTGTGCCCGCTAGCTGAAGGACTTCGCGGTATGCCCTCTTGCCCGATTCGTGAGGGAGTGAGGGGGGACTTGTGTGTGCGGCGACGGCCGGTAGGGTCGAGTCCGGTTCACGCCGTCCTACGGCTGACCGTCCGCCGGGGGAAGCATGCACCTTCCGGGGTGGAGGTGCGCAGACCGACCGCAAGACGTTCGAGGCGAGGGCACACCATGGACACTCCGACCACCACGTCGGGGGAGAACGGCATGTCGGGCGGGGGCGATTGGTTTACGCCACGCAAGACAGCACCGGCCTCGCCCCCGCACTCTGACCAGGAGAGGCACCAAGCAAGCCCGCGCCCGGCGGACGTACCCTCCGGGCAGCCGATGGCCGCACCCGCCACGCAGTCGGCGGCTGCAGCCGCCCGGCAGCCGGTGGCCGTACCCGTTCCGCACCCGGCGGACCCACTCGCCCCGCAGCCGATGGCTGCACCGGCCAGAGAGCGTGTGCCGGCGCAGCGGGTGGCGGTGGCCGACGAGGAGGGTTCTCCGGACGCGATCCTCATACGCCGCACGATGTCCGAGATAGGCCCGGTCGCCGACAAGGTCGCCTCCTATTTCTATGCGCTGCTCTTCGTCCGCCGTCCCGATCTGCGCGTGCTGTTTCCGCCCGCGATGGACATGCAGCGGGACCGCCTGCTGAAGGCGCTGCTCACCGCGGCCGAGCACCTGGACAACACGCCGGTCCTCGTCGACTACCTGCAGAACCTCGGCCGTGGGCACCGTAAGTACGGGACACGTGCCGAGGACTATCCGGCCGTCGGGGAGTGCCTGATCGGTTCGTTGAGCAAGTACGCCGCCGCCGTATGGGACCCGGAGACCGAGGCGGCCTGGGTGCGGGCCTACACAACGATCTCCCAGGTCATGATCGATTCTGCGGCGGCGGACGCATTGCGGTCCCCGGCCTGGTGGCACGCCGAGGTCGTCACCCATGACCTCAGAACCCCCGACGTGGCGATCCTCACCGTCCGCCCGGACCAGCCCTATCCCTTCCTCGCCGGCCAGTACACGAGCATCGAGACACCCTGGTGGCCACGGGTGTGGCGGCACTATTCCTTCGCCTCCGCGCCCCGCTCGGACGGCCTGCTGACCTTCCATGTGAAGGCAGTGCCGGCCGGCTGGGTCTCCAACGCGCTGGTGCACCGTGCCCGGCCCGGAGACGTCATCCGCCTCGGCCCGCCCACCGGCTCCATGACCGTCGACCACACGACCGACAGCGGCCTGCTCTGCCTGGGCGGCGGCACCGGCATAGCGCCCATCAAGGCCCTGGTCGAGGATGTCGCCGAGCATGGAGCACGCAGACCTGTCGAGGTGTTCTACGGCGCCCGCACCGACCACGACCTCTACGAGATCGACACCATGCTCCGGCTCCAGCAGAGCCACTCCTGGCTGTCGGTCCGGGCGATCATCGACCAGCAGGCGCGCCTCCAGCTTCCCGAAGCTCTTCGCGACTACGGCCCCTGGAACGAGTACGACGCCTATCTCTCCGGCCCGCCAGGCATGATCCGCAGCGGCGTCGACATGCTCCGGGGCTTCGGCATCCCGTCGAGCCGCATACGGCACGACGCGGTGGAGGAACTGCTCGTCGTCGGAAACTGAGCGCCCTAACCGAGATCGGGAGCGTGCATGGCGCGCACCCCCTCGATGTTGCCGTCCAGATAGTGGCGCAGCGAGAGCGGGACGAGGTGGACGGAGGCGATGCCGACGCGGGTGAAGGGGACGCGGACGATCTCGTACTCACCGGCTGGCTCTTCCACTTCGGGGCCGTGCCGCAGGGCCGGGTCCATGGACTCCAGCCGGCAGACGAAGAAGTGCTGCACCTTCACGCCGGTCGCGCCGCCGTCCTCGCCGATGTGTTCGACGGTATCCACGAAGCACGGCACCACGTCCGTGATCTTGGCGCCGAGTTCCTCGGACACCTCCCGGTGCAGTGCGTCGACGACGGTCGGGTCCCCGGGCTCGACCCCGCCACCGGGAGTGACCCAGTAGGGATCGACGCCGGGCTTGGTGCGCTTGATCAGGATCAGGTCGTCACCGTCCAGAAGAACGGCACGGGCGGTGCGCTTGACCACGGGTCGGACGGTCATGGGAGAAATGTGGCCCGGCTGGTTCCACGTGAAACATCGCAAGACGGCACTGCTCGACCGCCGTGGGTGCGTGCTGTGCCGGAGGGCCTCAGCACCAGGCCGCACCGGCCCGCAGAAGCCACTCGTGGGCCCGCGCTATATGCGGCATGGCGAGGGTGCCGGTGCGCACCACCAGAAAGTAGGTGCGCAGCGGTGGTACCACCGGGTCGTTAAGGGGCGCGACCGTGCCGTTGTCGAGGGCTGCGGCGCACAGATAGCGGGGCAGCACCGCTAATCCGGCACCCGCGATCGCACAGGCGAGCACCGCCCGGAGATCCGGGACGATGACCGTGCCCGAGGCGGCCGGGCGGGAGTCGAAGACGGAGGCCCAGTAGCGCGAGACGAAGGGCAGCGATTCGTGGACCTCGACGACGGGCAGGTTTTCCAGTGCCTGCGCGCCCTTGAGGCGTAGCGCCTCCGCATCGATCCGCTCCGTCCAGCGAGGGGCGGCGACCAGCACATGCTCCTCGTCGCAGAGCGGAGTCGCGGTGAGCAGAGCACCGCGCGGGCGGGCCGTGCTGATGGCCAGATCATGGTGTCCGGAGGCCAGTCCCTCAAGCGCTTCTTCTGCCGTACCGAAGGAGGCGCGGAGCGCGAACCCCTGGCCGTCGTCACCGGTCAGCTCCGTCAGAGCGGGCAGAGCGCGTTCGGCGGTGAACTCGGGCGGGCCGGCGAGGTGCAGGGTTCTGAGGGAGGAATCGTCGTCCAGGCCGCTCTCGGCTATCTCCACCAGGGCGTCGAGATGGGGCGCTGCCTTGTGCGCGAGTTCGTCGCCGATGGTCGTCGGGGTGACTCCGCGCGCCTGGCGGAGGAAGAGAGGCTTGCCCAGCTGTCGTTCCAGCGTGCGGATCTGCGAGGTGACGGCGGGCTGGGAGAGGCCGAGCAGAGCGGCGGCGCGGGTGAAGGAACCAGCCCGGTGCACAGTGACGAAGGTGCGCAGCAAGGCCAGGTCCATGGCGTGCCCTCCCCTAGATCTCTGCCCTCCTTCGGCCCCCAGGCAGGCCCTAACTATAAATAAGTCGATAGGTCTCTGTCGCTAGCGTGATTGGACACTGACAGAGAGTCAACTAGCCTTGTTCGCGCGGTTCTTGGCGGGCGGGAACCGAAGACGGTCCGAGCCACGAGGGGGGAGGCTCGGACCGTCGTGCGCGCTCAGCGGGCGGGTGGGCAGGGGCTCACTCGGCGGACTCGTCCAGGGCCCGCAGCACATCGGCGATCAGGTCCTCGGGGTCCTCGGCACCCACGGACATTCGGATGAAGCCCTCCGGGACCGCGTCCCCGCCCCAGCGGCGGCGGCGCTCGGCCGTGGACCGCACGCCGCCGAAGCTCGTCGCGTCCTCCACCAGGCGCAGGGCCTGGAGAAATCGCTCCGCACGCGCGCGCGTGGGCAGCGTGAAGGAGACCACGCAGCCGAAGCGGCGCATCTGCAGTGAGGCGATCTTGTGCGAGGGGTCGCCGGGCAGCCCGGGATAGCGCAGGTCGGACACCTCGGGCCGCTGCTTCAGGGTCTGCGCGACCTCGAGGGCGGTGGCGTTCTGGCGGTCGACGCGCAGCTGGAGCGTGGCGATGGACCGGTGTGCGAGCCAGGCTTCCATGGGCCCGGAGATCGCGCCGACGATCTTGCGCCAGCGCCGTACGGCGGTCATCGCCTCGGCGTCGCGGCCGGCGACGTAGCCCAGCAGCAGATCGCCGTGGCCGGTGAGCTGCTTGGTGCCGCTGGCCACGGAAAAGTCGGCTCCCAGCTCCAGCGGGCGCTGCCCGAGCGGAGTGGCGAGGGTGTTGTCGACGGCCACCAGGGCGCCCTGCGCATGGGCCGCCGCCACCAGCCTCCGGATGTCACACACGTCCAGCCCCGGGTTCGACGGGGACTCGATCCACAGCAGCCGGGCGCCGTCGAGGACCTCCAGCTGGCCGTCGCCACCGGTGGGCGCCGTGCGCACCTCGATGCCGTACGCCTCCAGCTGGGTGCGGACCAGCGGCAGCACCTGGTAGCCGTCGGAGGGCAGCACGACCGCGTCCCCGGCGCGCAGCTGGGAGAACAGCACGGAGGAGATCGCCGCCATGCCGGAGGCGAAGACGAGCGTCTCGACGTCGTCCTGCCCGGGCGCCTCCAGCTCGCCGACGGCTCGCTCCAGCAGGGTCCAGGTCGGGTTGTCGTCACGGCCGTACGCGTACGGGACCGTCACCTCGCCGGGCAGGTGGAAGTGCGCCGCGAACACCGGTCCGGGCAGGGTCGGCTCGTGCTTGACCGGCTCGGGCAGTCCCGCGCGTACCGCGCGCGTGCCGTCGCCGGTGCGACCCGCGTCCTCGGGGGAGTTGCTCATGCGGCCCGCCCTCCCAGCTGCTCGCGTACGGCGGTGAGCAGACCGGCGCTCGCCGTCTCCACCATCTTGAGGCACTCCTCGAAGCCGTCCCGGCGTCCGTAGTACGGATCTGGGACGTCGAGGTCGTCATCGGCAGCGGGGTCGTAGGAGCGCAGCAGGCGGACCTTGCGCGCGTCCTCCTCGGTCGGTGCGAGGCGGCGCAGGGCCTTGAGGTGGCCGGTGTCGAGGGCGATCACGAGATCGAGGCGGGAGAACCACGAAGGCTCGAACTGGCGGGCGATGTGATCACTGTCGTAACCGTGTTCTTCGAGGACCGAGATGGTGCGCGGGTCGGCGGGCTCGCCCTCGTGCCAGCCGCCGGTGCCGGCGCTGTCGACCTCCACCCGGTCCTCAAGCCCGGCCTCCGTCACCCTCGCGCGGAAGACGGACTCGGCCATCGGGGAACGGCAGATGTTTCCGGTGCACACGAAGCAGACGCGGTAGGTCATGGTGTGCTCAGTCCTCGTCGGGCAGGACGACGTGCAACGCCCAGGAGACCACGGAGACGATCAGACCGCCGACGACGGCCGTCCAGAAGCCCTGCACATGGAAGCTCAGGTTGAGCTTGCCGCACACCCACGAGGTCAGCAGCAGCATCAGCGCGTTGACGACCAGGGTGATCAGGCCCAGGGTCAGGATGAACAGCGGGAAGGTGAGGACCTTCACGATGGGCTTGACCAGCCAGTTCACCAGGCCGAAGATCAGCGCGACGACGATCAGCGTTCCGGCCTTCTTGGCCGTGCTGTCACCGGTAAGAGTGATCTTGTCCAGCAGCCACACGGCAACCGCCAGGGCGCCCGCGTTGGCGATCGTCTTGACTACAAAATTCTTCATGTGTCTGATCGTGGCAGACCGGATCCGAACCGAGCAGTGAGATGAGGGCGACAGCGGCGATGAAGGCATTCCGGCTGGACGAACTGGAGGCGGAGCGCGCCGCCAACGAGGGGGCCTACCTTCAGTTCCTGCGGGAGCGGAACATGTCCGTCGGCCTGTACGCGCTCAATGCGGGCGAGCACGACCCGCAGAAGCCGCACAACCAGGACGAGGTGTACTTCGTTGTGAGCGGCCGGGCGTCGATCACGGTCGGACTGGAGACGACCGAGGTGGCGCGGGGCAGCGTCGTGTACGTACCGGCCGGAGTCGCCCACAAGTTCCACCACATCAGCGAGGACCTGAGGGTTCTCGTCGTCTTCTCTCCGCCCGAGGCGTGAGTCCGGATCCGGGGTTCCCTAGGGGACAGGTCAGGGGAGGACAAGGGACGCGAGGCCCCCGCGGGACCCCCTGCCGGCCCTAGCATCGAGTGCAGAACACCAAACGCTGTACCGAGAACCCAGACGTACGACAACGCAAAGGACAAGGGCGATGCGAGAGATCTTCGCGGGACTTCCGTGGTGGGTGAAGTGGGTCGCGGTGCCGGTCATCGCCCTGGTCGTGTTCGGCGGCCTGATAGCGACCGTGGTCGGATTCGTGATCACTCTGCTCTTCAAGGCGCTGATCTTCGTCGCGCTGGTCGGCGGACTCATCTACATCGTGCGCAAGTTCCTGTCGAACTCCTCGTCACGCAGCGACTGGTGACGGACGCGGGGACCGGTGACCGGCAACGGCGCCACCGGTTCCCGGCAAGGCGAGCACGCGTTTCCCTCGGGGGAGGGAAGTTTCCCCGTGACGCCGTCTGCGTGCGGTGGCAGACGGTTAGAGTCCGGAACTCCCGCGGGGTCCGGCCCCGCGGGCGGCGCAGATCCCCTCCGTGCTTTTCCTCCGCACGGGCTGCCCCTCGTGCTCCGGGAGTGACCCTTGGCCACGGTTGACACCGCACCGGCAGAACCGCACACAGCCTCCACCTCACCGCGCTCCTGCGCACCCCCCGCCCAACGGCCACCGGCCGTCGTGGTCCCGGAACAACCGCACCCGACCGGCCCCTGCGGCCCACCGCACCTGACTGGCGCCTCTGGGCCCTCGCGCCCCACCGACGCCTCGGGCCCGCCGGCCGCCGCGACGCTCATCGGGTCCGTCCAGCGCGCCATGCGCCTGCTGGAGACCGTCGCCGAACACAGCTACGGCGCCCCCGCCAAACAACTCGCCCGCGAGACCGGCCTCGCCCTCCCGACGACGTACCACCTGCTGCGCACCCTGGTGCACGAGGGTTATCTGCGCCGTGAGAAGGGGCTGTTCTTCCTCGGCGACGCGGCCGAACGGCTCGGCAGCAGTGGAGCACAGCAGAAACGTCGCAGCGCGGTGGCCGACACGCTGGCGCACTGGCGCGATTCCATCGGTGTGCCGGTGTACTACGCGATGTACCGGGACGGCGAGATCGAGGTCATGTGCGTCTCCGACTCCCCCGAGGCACCGGCGGTCGAGGAGTGGGCCGACTTCCGCGCGACCGGTCATGCGCACGCCATTGGGCAGTGCCTGCTGTCCCAGCTGGACGAGGACGCCCGCCGCGACCATCTCGCCCGCTATCCCGTGCAGTCCCTCACTCCGTACACGGTGCGTGACAACGACGCCCTGTTGCGGCGGCTGGCCCGGATGCCGCGCATGGAACCGGTGGTGGAGCGTCAGGAGTACGTGCTGGGGACGGTCTGTGCGGCGGTTCCGATCACGGTAGGTACGACCGTGGCCACGATGGCCATGTCGCTGCCCGTCCACCAGGCCGACCGGCTGTTGCCCTCGGCGCATCGGCTGCAGACGGAGATCGGGCGGCATCTGGGGACGCTCACGCTCTCTATCAGTATCTGAAAACTTACTCCTTGTGATCTGCTGTGTACGTTCAGCAAGATTTGACCACCGTTAGAGGGATCAATCCCGGCCAGCCGATGTCATATGACGGGGTAACCGATGCGCGAGTCCGTACAGGCAGAAGTCATGATGAGCTTTCTCGTGTCGGAGGAGCTCGCCTTCCGCATTCCGGTGGAGTTGCGCTACGAAACCAGCGATCCCTATGCGGTGCGGCTCACCTTTCATTTGCCCGGTGATGCCCCGGTGACCTGGGCGTTTGGACGCGAGCTGTTGATCGACGGCGTCGGCCGGCCGTGCGGCGAGGGGGATGTGCACATCGCTCCCGCCGATTCCGAGATGCTGGGCGAGGTTCTGATCAGGCTTCAGGTCGGCTGCGACCAGGCCCTGTTCCGCTCCTCCGTACCGCCGCTCGTGGCCTTCCTGGACCGTACGGACAAGCTGGTGCCACTCGGACAGGAGGGTGCGCTGGCGGACTTCGACGCCCATCTGGAAGAGGCTCTGGACCGCATCCTGGCCGAGGAGCAGAGCGCCGGCTGAAGCGTTACGGCAGGGGGCGCCAGGCGCTCCGCCGTGCCGCGTGGCACCGTGCAGGAACGCTTCTGCCGGGGAGCGGAAAGTACCGGGCCCGGCCGGGGGCATCGCCCCCGGCCCGTCAGCGGGTCATTGCCGACCGCGTGCCACGTCGGCCGGGTCGGCCTCACTCACCGCTTCCGGCGTCGTCCCCGCCCACCGCGTGCCGGGACGGACTGTGCCGCTGCGGGTGCCGGGCTGCCCGGGCCGGGGCGGTCGGCCGAGACCACCAGGGCGGCGAGCGCGGTGGTGACCGGGACCGAGGCGACCAGACCGATCGAGCCCACCAGCGTGCGCACGATCTCCTCGGCCACCAGTTCGCTGTTGGCCACGGTCCCCACACCGCTCTGCGCGATCGAGAACAGCAGCAGCAACGGCAGCGCGGCGCCGGCGTAGGCGAGGACGAGGGTGTTGACCACGGAGGCGATGTGGTCGCGGCCGATGCGGATGCCCGCCCGGTACAGCCCGCGCCAGCCCATCGACGGATTGGCCTCGTGCAGCTCCCAGACGGCCGACGTCTGTGTCACGGTCACATCGTCGAGGACGCCGAGCGAGCCGATGATGACGCCGGCCAGCAGCAGACCGCTCATGTCGATCGACGGATACAGGCCGTGGATCAGGCCGGTGTTGTCGTCGGTGTTCCCGGTCAGGGAAGCCCAGCCGATGAACAGGGAACCGAGCAGGCCGATCAGCGACAGAGAGATCAGCGTGCCCAGCACCGCCACCGAGGTCCGGGCCGACAGGCCGTGGCACATGTAGAGGGCGATCAGCATGATGGCGCTCGCCCCGACCACGGCCACGAGCAGGGGATTCGAACCCTGAAGGACCGCGGGCAGGATGAACAGGGTCAGCACCAGGAAGCTCACGGCCAGTGCGACGAGCGCCATGACACCGCGCAGCCTGCCGACCACCACGACGGCGAGCGCGAAGATTCCCGCGAGCAGAGTCATGGGGAACTTCCGGTTCACATCGGTCACCGAGTACTGCAGGTCCTTCGGTGCCGAGGGCTCGTAGGCGACCACCACCTGTTCGCTCTGGTGCAACTGCCGGGGCTGGTCCGGCTGCACGATCTCGGTGAACGTACGGCCCTCGTCCTTGCCGGTGTCGACCCGGACGGTCGCCTTCTTGCAGGCTCCCTTCGCCTCCTGTTCCGCCGAGTTGCCCTCGGCGGTGGAGGTGTCACCGGTCGGGGTGTCACCGGAGGCGTTCACCGATGCGCAGCTCACCTCGACGACCTTGGTGACCGTGGCCTGCTGCGTCTCCCGGTCGAAGCCGACGCCGGTGCGCTTGTGCGGCGGGGCTCCCCCGGGCCAGAGCACCAGCAGGCCGACGACGACCGCCGCGGTGAACGGGACCAGGATCGCGGCGATGACCTTGCGCAGGTGCTTGGAAACGGGGGCGGCGGGACCGTGGCTATGACTGTGCCCATGCCCATGCCCATGCCCGTGGCCCTGCCTTTGTCCATGGCCGTGACCACCGCCGTCGTCGTCCCCGCCGGATCGCCGCTCCGGACTGTGCCCCTCGCCTCCGTCGAAGTCGGCCGCCCTCTGCTGGTGACCGGCCGCTGAGGGGGCATGAGGGTGCCCGCGGCTCTGCCCGGCCGCGCCGCTCGTCCGGGAGTCGTGGCCGTACAGGTCGCCGCCCGTAAGGCCGTCCTGGCCGTAGCCGCCGCCCTGCCCCGAGACGCCTGGGCGGCGCGGCTCGGGCGGTCGATACGGGTACTGCTCCATCCTGGTCACCGCCCGATCATCGCAAGAACGCTAGGGGGCCCACTGTTCACCGCGCCACATATGACGCTAGCGTGGAGGCACCTTTGCACACGCGGGAGCTCGGAGCACCGGGCTGAGAGGGCGCTGACCTCCGTAAGTGCGATGTTTCACGTGGAACAGGCGATGTTCCGCAGGAAACGTCGCCAGACGGAAATCGCTGCGTCGACCGCCGAACCTGTTACCGGGTAATGCCGGCGTAGGGAGTAGGTCTTATGACCAACAAGGACGCACGCACGCCTGCCTCTGTTCAGGACGACATGTCCCAGGAGGCCGGGAAGTCCATCGGCTGGCACAAGGCGTACGTCGAGGGCTCGCGCCCCGACCTGCGCGTGCCGGTCCGCCAGGTGCACCTCACCAACGGGCAGTCGGTCACGCTGTACGACACGTCGGGCCCATACACCGATCCACTCGTCGACACCGATGTCCGCAGGGGCCTTCCGCCGTTGCGGGAGAACTGGATCATCGCCCGCGGCGACACCGAGGAGTACGCGGGCCGTCCCGTACGTCCCGAGGACGACGGGATCAAGCACACCTCGCCGCGCGGCGGGCTGCGCAACCTGGACGCGGTCTTCCCTGGAAGGCCGCGCCAGCCGCGTCGGGGCCGCAGCGGCCAGGCGGTGACGCAGCTCGCGTACGCCCGCCGGGGCGAGATCACCCCGGAGATGGAGTACGTGGCCATTCGGGAGAACGTTTCCCCCGAGGTGGTCCGCGAGGAGATCGCGGCGGGTCGTGCGGTGCTGCCGGTCAACGTCAACCACCCGGAGATCGAGCCGATGATCATCGGCAAGCGGTTCCTGGTGAAGGTCAACGCCAACATCGGCAACTCCGCGGTGACCTCCTCCATCGAGGAGGAGGTGGAGAAGATGACCTGGGCGACCCGCTGGGGCGCCGACACGGTCATGGACCTCTCCACCGGCCGCAACATCCACACCACCCGCGAGTGGGTGCTGCGCAACTCCCCCGTCCCCATCGGCACGGTGCCGCTCTACCAGGCCCTTGAGAAGGTCGACGGCAAGGCCGAGGAGCTGACCTGGGAGATCTACAAGGACACGGTCATCGAGCAGGCAGAGCAGGGCGTGGACTACATGACCGTCCACGCGGGCGTGCGTCTGCCGTATGTGCCGCTCACCGCCAACCGTAAGACCGGCATCGTCTCGCGTGGCGGCTCGATCATGGCCGCGTGGTGCCTGGCGCACCACAAGGAATCGTTCCTGTACGAGAACTTCGAGGAACTCTGCGAGATCCTCGCAGCCTACGACGTCACATACTCGCTGGGCGACGGCCTCAGGCCGGGCTCGATCGCGGACGCCAACGACGAGGCGCAGTTCGCGGAGTTGCGCACGCTCGGGGAACTCAACCAGATCGCCAAGCGTTTCAATGTACAGACGATGATCGAGGGCCCCGGTCACGTCCCGATGCACAAGATCAAGGAGAACATCGACCTTCAGCAGGAGATCTGTGATGAAGCTCCGTTCTATACGCTCGGCCCGCTGACCACGGACATCGCGCCGGCGTACGACCACATCACCTCCGGCATCGGCGCCGCGATGATCGCCTGGTGGGGCACGGCGATGCTCTGCTACGTCACGCCCAAGGAACACCTGGGCCTGCCCAACCGGGACGACGTCAAGACCGGCGTCATCACCTACAAGATCGCCGCACACGCGGCCGACCTTGCCAAGGGACACCCGGGTGCCCAGGAGTGGGACGACGCGCTGTCCGACGCTCGCTTCGAGTTCCGGTGGGAGGACCAGTTCAACCTCGCCCTGGACCCGGACACGGCACGGGAGTTCCACGACGAGACCCTGCCGGCCGAGCCCGCCAAGACGGCCCACTTCTGTTCCATGTGCGGGCCGAAGTTCTGCAGCATGAAGATCTCGCAGGACATCCGTCGCGAACACGGCGGCAGTCGGACCGAGATCGAGGAGGGCATGGCCCTGAAGTCGAAGGAGTTCGCGGCGAGCGGGAACAGGGTGTACCTGCCGATCGCCGACTGAGCCGGACGGGCTGAACTCGCCGCGCCGGATCGCCTGTCGAGGCGGCCGGTGCGGTCGAGGAACGGTGGGATGGCGGCTGACCGGGGTGGGGGCACCACGCCGGTTGGCCGCTCGGTCCACCCGGTCGGGCCCCTGCTGTTCCGGGGCGCGAGCCGGGGCTGTTCAGCCCTGGATGCGGGGTTACTCGGGCTGGTGCTCCGGGCCGCCGAAGTCCGGGCTCGTGTAGTCCGGGCTGGTGAAGCTCGGGCGGTCGGAGTCGGTGCCGTCGCCGGGGCTGCTGAAGCCGGGACGGTCGTATCCCAGTCGGGGCATACGGCCGTTCGGGGCGGGCGGGGTGGTGCGGTGCAGGGCGGCCGGTCCGGGCTCGGCGAGTGCCTCCCGCAGGAACGGCAGGATGCCGCGCTCCAGCAGGGCGTCCCGCCAGGCCGCTCTGGCCTTGTCCAGTTCCCGGTGCGCAGCGTCCAGCGCCTGGGCCTGTGGCGAGTTGCCGTTGCGCAAGGCGGTGAGGAGCAGTCCGACGGCGGCGACGAGGATCGCGGCCGCGGTCACCGCGCCGAACACCCAGCCGGCGGTGAGCATGGTCTGAGCGAAGGCCTGACCGGGGCCCAGCGTCTTCAGGATGTAGCCGACGAGCAGGAAGATCGCCGCCGCGGTTCCCGAGAGGACGGGAGCGAGCACGGCGATGACCGCGATGGCGCCCGCGCCGGTGTTCTCGGCCGCATCGCCGAAGCTGGTGACAAGCCCGGCCGTGGCTGAACCCGGCTCCGTGGAACCGGAGTCTCCGGTGGCCGAGGTGGCCATCGCCGGGTGCCGCAGTTGCTCGCGGACCTTCACATAGTGCTGGTATTCGGCCGTAGCGGCGGCCGTGATCAAAGCGGAGGCGTTGAGCGCCATGGTGCGCAGCTGTTCGAGGTTGAGCCGCTGTCCGACAGCGGCCAGTTCCGGACGGTGTGGTGCGGAGCGCAGCGCCTCATCGAGGAGCCGCTCGAATTCCTGGCGGTCCTCGCTCTGCAGGTACTGCGGAACGCTGTTCATGTGCATCCCCCGATGCTCCGTAGGGCTTGGGGCTCGCACGCCGGCGAGCCGTCGGGCAGAAACGGAGGGGAGCCTGCTACGGATAAGCCGATGGTAGAGCCGTGACGGCACGCGGTGACAGGGGGTTGCCGGAAATTGCCCTCGCCTGCGTGAACTCCGCCGGGGGACGCCTGCCCACGGAACGTTCAGGTAGTCAGAGGGAGTTGCCGGACCAGTAGCTTTCCGGCCATGGTCACCCCGCCGTCCATCGCGATGGCGAGCCCGTCGGCGTAGATGTGCGGTCCCTCCACGACCGGGCCGGTCTCCTCCTCTCCGTCCTCGGAGCCGACCTCACCGAGGAGGTACGGAATCGGACTGTGGCCGTGAACGACGCGGGTGCCGCCGTACGTATCGAGAAGAGAGCGTACGGCGTCGGCGCCGCCCTCGTCGCGGAAGGAGAAGCGCTTGGTGAACTTGCGGAACAGATCCCAGCATTCGTCCGCGTCGTTGCGGGTGAGGGTCTCGCGGACGGTGTCATTGACCGCCTCGACGGAGTCGCCGTAGTCGAGATAGGCGGTGGTGTCCGAGTGCACGAGCAGATAGCCGTCGACCACCTCAAGGGCGTCGAGGCGGGCCATCCACTGCAGATGGTGGTCCTGGAGGCGGTCCATGTCGGTCTTCTGGCCGCCGTTGAGCAGCCAGGCCGCCTGGAAGGTGGCGGTGCCCGCGCCGGAGTTGACGGGGGTGTCGCCGAACCGTTTGGCGCCGAGCAGCAGCAGCTCGTGGTTGCCCATGAGGGCCTTGCAGTAGCCCCCGGCCGCCGCGGCCTCGGCGGACAGCCTCATCACGAGGTCGATGACGCCGATGCCGTCGGGTCCGCGGTCGGTGAAGTCGCCGAGGAACCACAGCCGGGCGGTGCCGGCGCACCACTGGCCCGAGGCGTCGATCAGCCCCTGCTCCTGGAGGGCGGTCACCAGTTCGTCGAGGTATCCGTGGACGTCTCCGACGACGAACAGCGGTCCGGGGCCGGTCGCCGGCTGCGAGGCCGGGGCGGCGGGCGCCGGTTCGACGGAGACCTGGAGGGTCGGCGTCCGGCTGACGACGGGAAGGTCGCGCTGGGTGGGCGTGTAGCCGTCGGGGCCCGTCTCGTCGGCGGGTGGCGCGGTGTCGCCCGGGTGGGCGGTGTGGACGTAGGGACCGGTCTCATGGACGTACGCCGGTACCCGGAAGTCGCGCAGCGTCGCCGTCCGCTCCACTTCGGGTCCCTGACCGGCCCCCTGAGTCATCAGACCCCTCCACCATCGCGCCGCATCTGCACCGCTTCGGACTGCCTGGTCGCAGCGGTCCACGGTGTCGTGGGCCCATCATAGGAATGAGCGTCGCGCCGTGTGATGACCCAGGGGCGGTGAATCGGAACAAGACTCCAGTTCACCGCGGCTTTCGCCCCGTTTGGGCAGGTGTTCGGCCGGCTCCGCGCCGACCGGACACCCGGCCCGACGATCGTCGGGCCGTCGTGCCTGCTCCATCGGCGGGTGCAGGCACGGGGTGATCGCCCGCTTTCTGGCGCTGTTTCCCGTCTCGGGGCTGCTCGTCCGCGCTACTTGTCGTCCGGCGTCCGAGGCGGGCTGACCGTCGTGCGCGGCAGGCGCCGCTGGGAGGAGGTGCGCACGATCAGCTCCGTCGGTATCACCTGCTCGACCGGCTGGTCCGACTCCACGCCCTCGATGGCGTCGATGAGCAGCTGGACCACCGCGGTGCCGATGCGGCGCGGTTTCAGGGAGAGCGTGGTGATGGGCGGCTCGGTGCTGGCGTACACCATGGACTCGCTGCAGCACACGAGCAGCAGGTCGTCGGGGACGCGCAGCCCGTAGCGCCGGGCGGCGGCCAGCAGGTCGGTGCCGTTGGGGTCGAACAGGCCGTAGACCGCGTCGGGACGGTCGGGCCGGGCGAGCAGCCGGTCGGCGGCGACGGCGCCCGCGCACGGGTCGTGCGCCGGGTAGGCCTCGTAGACCGGGTCCTGGCCGACCCGCTCGCACCAGTGCAGGTAGGCGGTGGTGGACAGGTGGGTGTACGTGTCCGTCGTCGTGCCGGTGAGCAGGCCGATGCGGCGGGCGCCGGCGTCGGCGAGGTGGTCGAGGATGCCGAGGACGGCGGCCTCGTGGTCGTTGTCGACCCACGCGGTGACCGGCAGCGAGCCGGCCGGGCGCCCGTCGGAGACGACCGGCAGCCCCTGCCGGACCAGCTCGCTGACCACCGGGTCCTGGTCGGACGGGTCGATGACGACCGTGCCGTCCAGGGCGACGTTGGACCACACGTCGTGGCGGGACGTCGCGGGCAGGATGACGAGGGCGTAGCCGCGGGCGAGCGCGGCCGAGGTGGCGGCCCGGGCCATCTCGGCGAAGTACGCGAACTCCGTGAAGGTGAAAGGTTCATCCCCGTAGGTCGTCACCGTCAGGCCGATCAGGCCCGACTTGCCGGTACGGAGGGTGCGGGCGGCGGCCGAGGGGCGGTACCCCAGCCGGTCGGCGACCTCGCGGACATGGCGCCGGGTGGCATCCGGGAGTCGGCCCTTGCCGTTGAGGGCGTCGGAGACGGTTGTGATGGAGACCCCGGCGGCGGCGGCCACGTCTCTGATGCCCGCCCGGCCCGGCCTACTGCCTCGACGTGAGGTTTCCGCGCGGCTCACCTGGTGCTTCCCTGCTGCTGTCATGGCGAGCCGATAGTAGGGCTCATGAGGTGGGGTAGTGCGGACGCATATGCACGCGTTGACAGGCACGTTTCTGCATGGTCAGTTTGGGTCAACCGCCTTAGAAATAGAGGGAGTTGACCGATCAATCGCCAGGACGTGACTTGTCAACGCGTATGGGCCTGCCAAGTGCCCGATGTTTCGAAGAGGTCTCAACTCACCTGCACGAGGGATGCGCGCCACGGCGTGAGCCACCGGCGCATAGATATATGTACGGCGCGCCCCTTGATACATACGCCTTCGTACGGTGATGCCCCCGATGGCGCCGAGTCGGACGTGGCTCGCGTATTGCAGGCCCTCCACCTGTACGCACCGGGGCCGAATCCTCATAAGGTGAGGAGCATTGGAAGCCGGCGGCGTCGACGGTCCGCCGGTGGTCGCGAGGAGGACTGCGGTGAGCGAGACGAGCCCCAAGCTGCGCGCCGAGCTGGAGGGTATTCCCACCTACAAGCCGGGCAAGCCCGCCGCGGCCGAAGGGCCGGTCGCCTACAAGCTGTCCTCCAACGAAAACCCGTATCCGCCGCTGCCCGGGGTGATGGAGAGCGTGACCGCGGCCGCTTCCAACTTCAACCGCTACCCGGACATGGCCTGCACGGGGCTCATGAACGAACTGTCGGAGCGCTTCGGCGTCCCGCTCTCCCACCTGGCCACCGGTACCGGCTCGGTCGGCGTCGCCCAGCAGCTCATCCAGGCCACCAGCGGTCCCGGCGACGAGGTGATCTACGCCTGGCGGTCCTTTGAGGCATACCCGATCATCACGCAGATCAGCGGCGCCCGGTCGGTGCAGGTGCCGCTCACGCCCGGCGATGTGCACGACCTGGACGCGATGGCGGACGCGATCACCGACCGGACGCGCCTGATCTTCGTCTGCAACCCCAACAACCCGACCGGCACGGTGGTGCGGCGGGCCGGGCTGGAGCGGTTCATCGACCGGGTTCCCGGCGATGTCCTGGTCGTGCTGGACGAGGCCTACCGCGAATTCATCCGCGACCCCGAGGTGCCCGACGGCGTAGAGCTGTACCGGAACCGGCCCAACGTCTGTGTCCTGCGCACCTTCTCCAAGGCCTATGGGCTCGCGGGGCTGCGCGTCGGTTTCGCGATCGCCCATGAGCCTGTCGCGGCCGCGCTGCGCAAGACGGCGGTGCCCTTCGGCGTCAGCCAGCTCGCGCAGGAAGCGGCGATCGCCTCGCTGCGGGCCGAGGACGAGTTGCTCGGCCGGGTCGGTTCGCTGGTGTGCGAGCGGGCGCGCGTGGTCGACGCGCTGCGCGCCCAGGGCTGGAAGGTGCCGGAGACGCAGGCGAACTTCGTCTGGCTGCGGCTGGGGGAGCGTACGGTCGCGTTCGCTCAGACCTGCGAGCAGCACGGTGTGGTGGTCCGGCCGTTCCCGGGCGAGGGTGTGCGGGTGACGGTCGGAGAGACCGAGGCGAACGACATCTTCCTGAAGGTGACAGAGGCGTTCCGCAAGGAGCTCTAGCGCAGCGGCGGTTTTACTCGCCGATCAGTTCCACACGGACGGGGTCGCCGTCGCGGACGGTCGCCAGTGTCCGGGCGTCTCCGTCGAGGCGCCCCAGGATGTTGCACGGGCTCGCGAGGCGGCATTCGTCGCCTCGCGAGATCGGCGTGGGGCCGTAGGGGAGGGCGAGCGCGTTGCCGTCCGTCCAGAAGGCAACCGTGCCCGGTTCCACGACCTGCCGGGCGTCCGTTTCACGTGAAACGGCAACACCTGTGTCGAAATAGACCTCCTCGCCCCATGTGTAGGCAGTGGAGGTGAGCGGCAGTGCCTTGGTGAGGGCCTGGGTGGTCGGTGTGTCTGCGTCGAGGGTCGCGGTGATGTTTCCCGCGGGCCAGGAGATACATATCTGCATGCCGCGCAATTCAACAATATGTTGAAGTCGCTGCCAAGGTCTTGACGGGAAGGCGGAGGGGGGACCCCCCGTCGGTTGCCGAAAATCAGTGCGTCATAATGGCTTGTGAATGTGAACGCGTTCACAAGCGCGTCCCGATTGCCCTGTATGAGCGACATGAACGGGGCAAACCGCCGCTGTACCACGCCGGTAAGGAGAGTGACGACGTGGACCTGGCTTTGGCGCCGGAGACACTGGCGCGCTGGCAGTTCGGCATCACCACCGTCTACCACTTCCTGTTCGTCCCGCTGACCATCTCCCTGGCCGCCCTCACGGCCGGGCTGCAGACGGCCTGGGTGCGCACGGAGAAGGAGAAGTACCTCAGGGCGACGAAGTTCTGGGGCAAGCTCTTCCTGATCAACATCGCCATGGGCGTGGTCACGGGCATCGTCCAGGAGTTCCAGTTCGGCATGAACTGGTCCGACTACTCGCGGTTCGTCGGCGACATCTTCGGTGCCCCGCTCGCCTTCGAGGCGCTGATCGCGTTCTTCTTCGAGTCCACCTTCATCGGACTGTGGATCTTCGGCTGGGACAAGCTGCCCAAGAAGATCCATCTGGCCTGCATCTGGATGGTCTCGATCGGCACGATCCTGTCGGCGTACTTCATCCTCGCGGCCAACTCCTGGATGCAGCACCCGGTCGGATACAAGATCGACAAGGCGAAGGGCCGGGCCGAGCTGACCGACTTCTGGGCCGTACTGACCCAGAACACCGCACTCAGCCAGGCCTTCCACACCCTGTCCGCGGCGTTCCTGACCGGTGGTGCCTTCATGGTGGGCATCGCCGCCTACCATCTGGCCCGCAAGAAGCACATCCGCGAGATGAAGACCTCGCTACGGCTCGGCCTGGTCACGGTGGTCATCGCCGGCCTGCTCACCGCGATCAGCGGTGACACCCTCGGCAAGGTCATGTTCAAGCAGCAGCCCATGAAGATGGCGGCCGCCGAAGCGCTGTGGGACGGGCAGAAGCCGGCACCTTTCTCGATCTTCGCCTACGGCGATGTGGAGAAGGGCCACAACACCGTGGCCATCGAGATACCCGGTCTGCTGTCCTTCCTCGCCGACGACGACTTCACCTCGTACGTCCCCGGCATCAACGACGTCAACAAGGCCGAGCAGCAGAAGTTCGGCCCGGGTGACTACCGGCCCAACATCCCGGTCGCCTTCTGGGGCTTCCGCTGGATGATCGGCTTCGGCATGTTCTCCTTCGCCATCGGGCTGGCCGGACTGTGGCTGACCCGGAAGAAGTTCATGCTGCCGAAGCATCTGCGGGTCGGCGAGGACGAGGTGCCGCATCTGGTGCTGTTCAAGAACAAGGCGCTCAGCCCGAAGCTCACGCCCTGGTACTGGCGCATCGCGACCTGGACCCTGGCCTTCCCGCTGATCGCCAACTCCTGGGGCTGGATCTTCACCGAGATGGGCCGCCAGCCGTGGGTCGTCTACGGCGTCCTGCAGACCCGGCACGCGGTCTCCCCCGGTGTCTCCCAGGGCGAGGTCCTCACCTCGATGATCGTCTTCACCTCGCTGTACGCGATCCTCGCCGTGGTCGAGGTCAAGCTGCTCGCGAAGTACGTCAAGGCCGGCCCGCCCGAGCTGACCGAGGCCGACCTCAATCCGCCCACGAAGATCGGCGGCGACACCCGTGACGCCGACAAGCCGATGGCCTTCTCGTACTAGGCCGGGGGAACAGTCATGCAACTTCACGACGTCTGGTTCGTCCTGATCGCCGTCCTGTGGACCGGCTACTTCTTCCTGGAGGGCTTCGACTTCGGGGTCGGCATCCTCACCAAACTGCTGGCCCGCAACCGGCCGGAGCGGCGGGTGCTGATCAACACCATCGGGCCCGTCTGGGACGGCAACGAGGTGTGGCTGCTCACGGCCGGCGGCGCGACCTTCGCCGCGTTCCCGGAGTGGTACGCCACTCTCTTCTCCGGCTTCTATCTGCCGCTGCTGGTCATCCTGGTCTGTCTGATCATCCGAGGCGTCGCCTTCGAGTACCGCGCGAAGCGACCCGAGGAGGACTGGCAGCGCAACTGGGAGACGGCGATCTTCTGGACCTCGCTGATCCCGGCGTTCCTGTGGGGCGTGGCCTTCGGGAACATCGTGCGGGGCGTCAAGATTGACCAGCACTTCGAGTACGTCGGCAGCCTCGGGGACCTGTTCAACCCCTACGCCCTGCTCGGCGGTCTGGTGACGCTCACGCTGTTCACCTTCCACGGAGCGGTCTTCACCGCGCTCAAGACCGTGGGCGACATCCGGGTGCGGGCACGGAAGCTGGCCCTGTGGGTCGGTCTGGTCACGGCCGTCGTGGCGCTCGGATTCCTGCTGTGGACGCAGGCCCACAGCGGTAACGGCAAGAGCCTGGTGGCCTTGCTCGTGGCGGTCGTCGCCCTGGTGGCCGCTCTGGTGGCCAATCAACTCGGGCGTGAGGGTTGGGCGTTCGCGCTCTCGGGTGTCACCATCGTGGCTTCTGTGGCGATGCTCTTCCTGTCGCTTTTCCCGAATGTCATGCCGTCCACGCTCAACGGGGACTGGAGCCTGACGGTCACCAACGCCTCGTCGAGCCCGTACACCCTGAAGATCATGACGTGGCTGGCTGCCATCGCCACGCCCCTGGTGGTGCTCTATCAGGGCTGGACCTACTGGGTGTTCCGCAAGCGGATCGGCACGCAGCACATCGCTCCCGATGCTGCGGCCGGCGCCGCTCACTGAGTCCGCCGAGGGTGTGTTTCACGTGAAACACACCCTCTGGACCGAAGGGCACGTTTCACGTGAAACCAATCGATCCACGCCTGCTGAAGTACGCCCGCGCCACCCGTCTCTTCCTCGTGGCGGTCGTCGGCTTGGGTGCCGTCGGTGCGGGGCTGGTCATCGCCCAGGCGATGCTCATCGCCGAGGTCGTCGTCGGTGCTTTCCAGCATGGGCAGTCCGTCGCTGAACTGCGCACCCCCCTGCTGCAGTTGGCGGCCGTTGCCGTCGGTCGGTCAGTCGTCGCCTGGCTCACCGAGCTCGCCGCCCACCGGGCGAGCGCGGCGGTGAAGTCCGAATTGCGGGGACGGCTTCTCGACCGGGCGGCGGCGCTGGGTCCCGGGTGGCTGGCCGGGCAGCGCACAGGTTCACTGGTCACTCTGGCCACGCGTGGGGTCGATGCCCTCGACGACTACTTCTCGCGCTATCTGCCTCAGCTGGGGCTCGCGGTGGTCGTGCCGGTGGCGGTGCTGGCGCGGATCGTCACCGAGGACTGGGTGTCGGCGGCGATCATCGTCGGCACCCTGCCCCTCATCCCGCTCTTCATGATGCTGATCGGCTGGGCCACCCAGTCCCGGATGGACCGCCAGTGGCGGCTGCTGTCCCGACTGTCCGGGCATTTCCTGGATGTGGTCGCGGGACTGCCCACGCTGAAGGTCTTCGGCCGGGCCAAGGCGCAGGCCGAGTCCATCCGCCGGATCACCGGCGAGTACCGGCGGGCCACCCTGCGGACCCTGCGGATCGCCTTTCTCTCCTCCTTCGCACTGGAGTTGCTCGCCACGCTGTCGGTCGCCCTGGTCGCGGTGACGATCGGAATGCGGCTCGTGCGCGGTGACATGGATCTGTACACCGGTCTGGTGATCCTGGTGCTGGCGCCCGAGGCGTATCTGCCGTTGCGTCAGGTAGGTGCGCAGTACCACGCGGCCGCCGAGGGGCTTGCCGCCGCGGAGGAGATCTTCACCGTGCTGCAGACGCCGGTTCCGGCGTGCGGTTCCGGTGCCGTGCCCGCGGGTGCGGTGGCTTTCGACGGGGTCACCGTCCGCTATCCCGGCCGGTCCACGGATGCCGTGACGGAGACGTCGTTCACCGTCGAGCCCGGTGAGACGGTCGCGCTCGTCGGGCCGAGCGGGGTGGGCAAGTCGACGCTGGTGAACGTGCTGCTCGGATTTGTCGCGCCCACCGAGGGGCGGGTGCGGATCGGGGGAGTGGATCTTGCCGGCCTCGATGTGGAGGAATGGCGGTCGCGGATCGCGTGGGTGCCGCAGCGGCCGCATCTGTATGCCGGGACCATCGCGGAGAATGTGCGGTTGGCGCGGCCCGACGCGGACGATGTCGCCGTACGGCGGGCGCTGCGGGATGCCGGGGCGCTGGAGTTCGTGGATGCGCTGCCCGAGGGGGCCGAGACCGTGCTCGGGGAGGACGGGGCCGGGCTGTCGGCGGGGCAGCGGCAGCGGTTGGCTCTTGCGCGGGCGTTTCTCGCGGACCGGCCTGTGCTGGTGCTGGATGAGCCGACGGCGGGGTTGGACGGGGCGACCGAGGCGGAGGTCGTGGCTGCGGTGGGGAGGCTTGCGGCGGGTCGTACGGTGCTGTTGGTGGTGCACCGGCCGGCGTTGCTGGAGGTTGCGGACCGGGTGGTGCGGCTGGACAGCGCGGAGCCTTTGGCCGACCGGGGCTGCAGCCGGCCCGCCAGAAGGCTCCACCCCCTGGCCCCCCGGCCTCGCCCACTCGCCACCCGACTCGCTGGGCTGGATGGTGGCCGTGCGGGGCTGAGCCCGGCGGGGCAGGCCTCGGCTGGGTCTCGACTCGGTGAGCTGGGGAGCGGTGCCGTAGGGCAGGGCCAGGGTGGCGGTTCGGGGCGTCGTTTCGGGCGGTCCGCCGGTGTGCTTGCGCGAGTTCGGGGGCTCGCTGGGCCTTGGCGGGGGCGGCTGTTGTTGGCGTTGGTGCTCGGGAGTCTGGCGCTTGGTAGTGCCGTGGGGCTCATGGCGACGTCCGGGTGGCTTATTTCGCGGGCCTCGCAGCAGCCTCCTGTGCTGTATTTGATGGTCGCCGTGACGGCCACGCGCGCCTTCGGGATCGGGCGGGCCGTATTCCGGTATGCCGAGCGGCTGGTGTCGCATGACGCGGTGCTGCGGATGCTGGCGGACACCCGGGTCGCCGTGTACCGGCGGCTTGAGCGGCTCGCGCCCGCCGGGCTGCGGAGCGCCCGGCGCGGTGATCTGCTCACCCGGCTGGTCGCGGACGTGGACGAGCTCCAGGACTACTGGCTGCGCTGGCTGCTGCCGGCGTCGGTCGCCGTGGCCGTCTCGGCCGCCTCCGTCGGCTTCACGGCCTGGCTGCTGCCCGAGGCCGGTGCCGTCCTCGCGGCGGGCCTCGTGGCGGCCGGTGTCGGCGTTCCGCTCGTCACCGCGACCGTGGCCCGGCGGACCGAGCGACGGCTGGCCCCCGCCCGGGGTGCCCTCGCCACCCGGGTCACCGACCTGCTCACCGGCACCGCGGAGCTGACCGTCGCCGGTGCGCTGCCCGCCCGTACGGACGCGGCCCGGCAAGCCGACGGCGCACTGACCCGGATCGCCTCGCGGGCCGCCGCCGTGACGGCGCTGGGTGACGGGCTCACCGCACTGATCTCCGGGCTGACCGTCACGGCGACCGCACTGCTCGGCGCCCAGGCGGTGGCTGCGGGCCGGCTAGGTGGCGTGGCGATGGCCGTGGTCGTCCTCACTCCGCTGGCCGCCTTCGAGGCCGTACTGGGAATGCCGCTCGCCGTGCGCCACCGGCAGCGGGTGCGGCGGAGCGCGGAGCGTGTCTACGAGGTGGTCGACGCTGCGGAGCCCGTGCGCGAGCCCGAGCGGCCCCGGCAGGCGCCCGCCTCGCCGTTCCCCGTGGTGGTCAAGGGGCTGGCCGCGCGGTACGAGGGGCAGCAGCGGGAGGCGTTGGCCGCCTTCGATCTCACCCTGCGGGAGGGGCGGAGGATCGCGGTGGTGGGTGCGTCCGGTTCCGGCAAGACGACCCTCGCCCAGGTGCTGCTGCGCTTCCTCGACCCGCAAGAGGGCGCGTACACGCTCGCAGGTGTGGACGCGTACGCGCTGGCCGGTGACGACATACGGCGGCTCGTCGGACTGTGTGCGCAGGACGCGCATCTCTTCGACAGCTCGGTGCGCGAGAACCTGCTGCTGGCCCGGAAGGACGCCACCGAGGCCGATCTGCGCCGGGCGCTGGCGCGGGTCCGTCTGCTGGACTGGGTGGACGTGCTGCCCGACGGCCTGGACACGCTCGTCGGCGAGCACGGGGCGCGGCTGTCCGGAGGGCAGCGGCAGCGGCTGGCGCTGGCTCGGGCGCTGCTGGCCGACTTCCCCGTCCTGGTCCTCGACGAGCCCGCCGAGCACCTGGACCTGCCGACGGCCGACGCGCTGACCGCCGATCTGCTGGCCGCCACGGAGGGCCGTACGACGCTGCTGATCACCCACCGGCTGGCCGGGCTGGAGGCGGTGGACGAGGTGATCGTGCTCGACGCCGGGCGAGCGGTGCAGCGGGGCACCTACGCGGAGCTTCTCGCGGTGGACGGGCCCCTGCGGGCGCTGGCGCTGCGGGAGGCGGAGGTGGAGTCACTGGTGGGGGCGGTCTGACGGGCGCTCCCGTGCCAACCCGGTGCCGACCTGGTGTCACCCCGGTTCTCGGCTCCGGTTTCGGTGACAAAAGGGACTAATTACTCTCGGGGCATGTGTGCCTCGCCCTCGCCCGACCCCGAGCCGGCTCTGCGGGTGCCGCAGTTGCTGGAGGCGATGCGGTCCGTGGGCAGCGGGCTGGAGCTGCACTCCACGCTGGACCGGATCTGCGAGACCGCCGCCGATCTGACCGGCGCCCGGTACGCGGCGATCGGGGTCGTCGCCGAGGAGGACGGCGGGCTCTCCGACTTCGTCTACCAGGGGGTGGACGAGGCGACCGCCCGCCGGATCGGCCGGCTGCCCGACGGGCACCGGGGGCTGCTCGGCGCACTCATCAGGGAGCCGGAACCGGTCCTGCTGGCCGATCTGAGCGAGGATCCGCGCTCGTGCGGCTTTCCCCGGCACCATCCGCCGATGCGCAGCTTCCTGGGGGTCCCCATCCGGGTGCAGGGCGAGATCTTCGGCAACCTCTATCTGACCGAGAAGCGCGACGGCCGGCCCTTCGACGGCGATGACCTCGCGATGGTCCAGGTGCTGGCCACCGAGGCCGGTATCGCGGTCGGCAACGCCCGGCTGTATGAGGCGGCCATGCAGCGGGAGCGCTGGATCGACGGGTCCGTGGCCGTGACCACGGCGCTGCTGTCGGGCGGGGACGCCGACGACGCCCTGCAGGTCGTGGCGGAGCAGGCGCGCCGGCTGTCCGGAGCGGCAGCGGGGGTCGTGCTGCTGCCCGCGGAGGAGGGCGGCCTGGAGGTGGTGGCCGTGGCCTCGGACGAGCCGACGGGCATGCTGGGCGCGGTGATTCCGCCGGAGAGCCGGATCGTCGCCGAACTCCTCGACGGGCAGGCGGTGTTCGTCGCGGACGCGGCCACCGACTCCCGGATGCTGACGCAGTACGCGAGCGGCTACGGCCCGGCGATGATGGTGCCACTGCAGAGCGACGGCCGGGTGCTGGGCACGCTGGTCACGCCCCGGGCGCGCGGCGGACGGCCGTTCACGCGGGCCGAGCGCACGCTGGCCGTGCAGTTCGCCTCGCAGGCGGCGCTGGCGCTGATGATGGCCGAGGCACAGCGGGACCGGGAGCGGCTGGCGGTGTTCGAGGATCGCGACCGGATCGCCCGGGATCTGCACGACCTGGTCATCCAGCGGCTGTTCGCCACGGGGCTGATGCTGGAGAGCGCACTGCGGCGGTCCGTGGTGCCGGAAGTGCGTGAGGGCGTCGGCAAGGCGGTGGACGAACTCGATGTCACCATCCAGGAGATCCGAACCGCGATCTTCGCGCTGCAGCAGGGCCCGGCGGAGGTGCCGTCGGGGTTGCGGACGCGGGTGCTGCGGGAGATCAACATGGCTGCCGTACCACTGGGGTTCAAGCCGTCGCACCGCTTCCTCGGTCCGGTCGACACCGTCGGTGACCTCACGGGCAAGAACTTGATCGCGGCGCTGCGGGAGGCGCTGTCCAACGCGTTCCGGCATGCCGGCGCCTCCCGTATCGACGTCGTGGTCGATGCGACGGTCACCCTGGCCGGCGGGGACCGCGGGGTACGGCTCACCGTCGCGGACGACGGCGCCGGCATCCCCGAGGGCGGCCGGCGCAGCGGGCTGCGGAACCTGAAGCGTCGGGCCGAGTCTCTCGGCGGGGACAGCCGGATCGGCCCGGGTATCGGGGAGAGCGGCGGCGGGACGGCGGTGGTGTGGGAGGCGCCGTACTGAGTGCCCTCAGGCGCTGGAAACTCCCGCACCAAGGCGCCCTCAGGCGCTAGAAACGTCCCGTGAGCAGTTGCTCGATGACGACCGCGACGCCGTCTTCGTTGTTGGCGACCGTGCGGCCCGACGCGGCGGCGATGACGTCCGGGTGGGCGTTGCCCATCGCGTACGACTGGCCGGCCCAGGTCAGCATCTCGACGTCGTTGGGCATGTCGCCGAAGGCGACGACCTCCTCGTGCGAGATACCGCGCTCGGCGCAGCACAGGGCGAGCGTGCTGGCCTTGGAGACGTCGGGGCCGCTCAGTTCGAGCAGGGCGCTGGGGCTGGAGCGGGTCACGTTGGCGCGGTCGCCGATCGCCAGCCGGGCGAGGGTGAGGAAGGCGTCCGGGTCGAGATCCGGGTGGTAGGCCAGGATCTTGAGCACGGGCTGGTCGGCGTCCGGGCCGTCGGGGGCGAGGAGCTGCTCGGCGGGCAGCAGGTGGTCCGGTATCTCCATGTGCAGCTGGGGATAGTCAGGCTCCTGGTGGAAGCCGTAGGTCTGCTCGACCGCGTACACCGTGCCGGGTGCCGCCTCGCGCAGCAGCCGTACGGCGTCCAGGGCGTTCGCGCGGGCCAGTTCGCGCACCTTCACGAAGCGGTGGGTGCCGGGGCCGCCGTGCAGGTCGACCACGGCGGCGCCGTTGCCGCAGATCGCCAGGCCGTGGCCGTGGACGTGGTCGCTGACGACGTCCATCCAGCGGGCCGGGCGGCCGGTGACGAAGAAGACCTCGATGCCGGCCTCTTCCGCGGCGGCGAGCGCGGTGACCGTGCGCGGGGAGACCGACTTGTCGTCCCGCAGCAGTGTGCCGTCGAGGTCGGTGGCGATCAGCCGCGGCCGTAGGGCGGCGGACGGGGTCCCGGGCTGTCTGGTCGCTGAGGTCACCGGGCCATTCTCGCGCATATGCCAGCACGGCCGTGCGGGACTCCGCACAGATGAGACACAGATGACGCTCGGCTACACGGGGATCCCGTCGGCCCTGCGGCGATTCCCCCGGCCCTGCGGTGATCCCCGCGGGCCTTGCGGGATCCGGTGAGCCCTGCGGCCTTGCGGTGATCCGGTGAGCCCCCGCAGCGGTCCGGTCAGCCCAGCTGGGCCGCGGCCTCCATGGCGATCTGCTCGAAGACCTTCTCGTCCGCGGCGAAGTCGGAGTCCTGGATGGGCCAGTGGATCACGATCTCGGTGAAGCCCAGTTCCTGGTGCCGGCCGGCGAAGTCCACGAAGGCGTCCAGGGACTGAAGCGGACGGGCGCGGTCCGGGGTGAAGCCCGTGAGCAGGACCTTCTCCAGGCCGGCCAGGTCCCGCCCGGCGTCCGCGCAGGCCTCGGACAGCTTGGCGAACTGGCCGCGCAGGGCCTCTACGGACTGCTCGGGGGTACCGGACTCGTACAGCTTCGGGTCGCCCGTGGTCACCCAGGCCTGGCCGTAGCGCGCGGCGAGCTTCAGGCCGCGCGGGCCGGTGGCGGCCACGGCGAACGGCAGCCGGGGCCGCTGGATGCAGCCCGGGATGTTCCGCGCCTCGTGGGCCGAGTAGAAGCGGCCCTCGTACGACACCGCGTCCTCGCTGAGCAGCCGGTCCAGCAGCGGCACGAACTCGGCGAGGCGGTCGGCGCGCTCGCGCGGGCTCCACGGCTCCTGGCCCAGCGCGGTGGCGTCGAAGCCGGTGCCGCCGGCGCCGATGCCGAGGGTGATCCGGCCGCCGGAGATGTCGTCCAGGGAGATCAGCTCCTTGGCGAGGGTCACCGGGTGCCGGAAGTTCGGCGAGGTCACCAGCGTGCCGAGGTGCAGCCGCTCGGTGACGCCGGCGGCGGCCGTCAGCGTCGGGACCGCGCCGAACCACGGGCCGTCACGGAAGCTGCGCCAGGACAGGTGGTCGTACGTGTACGCCGTGTGGAAGCCGAGCTGCTCGGCCCGCAGCCAGGCCGAACGGCCGCCTTCGCTCCAGCGGCGGTAGGGCAGGATCACGGTGCTCAGACGCAGACTCATGCGTTCGAGAGTAAGCGGCCCCACTGACAACGGACCAAACGGTCACCGAACGCGGCTGCTCAGCCACGGGCTGAGCAGGATCATCGGGACGTACTCCTTGTATGTGCGGTCGCCGGGCAGCGGGACGACCAGGCGGTAGCCGGGCGGGAAGCGGCGCGCCTTGACGTGGGCGAGGTCGCCGAAGACGGAGCGGAGGAAGGCGGGCACGTCGTCGCGCGGGACGTCGTGGCATTCGATGCCCTCGACGGTGATCAGCGCGTCATCGTCCGGGAAGAGCTGCACGCTCACCCGGGGCACGCCGCCGAACTCGACGTATGCCTCGTGCGGCAGGGAGCCGTCCGGGTCCGTGGTCACGCCGATGCCCGCGGCACTGCGGCGGGAGGTCTGGTCGGCGCCGATGTCGTGGGTCACCTCGATCTCGCGCCCGTACTGGGCGGCGAGGGTGCGCAGTACGGTGACGGCGGCCTCGGTGGTCGGCAGACGCTCGTTCGGGTGATCCATGGCACCGATCATGACCGCAGTGCGCCGCGCAGTGTCAGCGGGGGCCGGGAAACCGCAGGTAGCGCGGTGGTACGGCCTGGGTCAGCCAGACTCCATTGGCGCTGACGTGGAAGACGTGGCCGTCGCGGTGCATGGCGCCGGCGTCGACGGTGAGCACCACGGGGCGGCCGCGGCGGGCGCCGACCCGGGTCGCGGTCTCGCGGTCGGCGGAGAGGTGCACGTCGTGCCGCTTCATGGGCCGGAGGCCGTCCGTGCGGATCGCGTCCAGGTTCCGGGCGACGGTGCCGTGGTAGAGGTACGTCGGCGGGGTCACCGGGGGCAGGCCGAGGTCGATCTCGATGCTGTGGCCCTGGCTGGCGCGGATCCGGCTGCCCTGGATGGCGAAGCGCTGCTTGTCGTTGGTGGCCACCACGTGGTCCAGTTCCTCGCGTGTGAAGCGGAAGCCGTGGGCGGCGGCCGCGGCGATCAGTGTGTCGATCTCCACCCAGCCGGCCGGGTCCAGGGTGAGCCCGATGCGCTCGGGTTGGTGACGCAGGTGTTTGGAGAGGTACTTCGACACCTTCACTGTGCGTCTTTCGTCGATGTATCGCGCGTCGTGTCGTTCGTCGTGTCTTGCGTTCATGTGTCCAGCGTGCGGGAGAGGCGCGGATCACGCAGGTTTTTTTGTTCACAGGTTTGATCCACAACCAAGTCAGGTTATCCACAGGGGAATTGACGAATCTGTGGACAAATGACGCACCTATTAGGATGATTCGCGAACTTCCTCACTCTGTACGGCGCCTGAGGTGAGGCGGTCCAAGGCGCGTGCCCGAAGCTCGCGTTCGGCGGCCAATGCGATGAACTCGCAGACGTGTTCCCGGCCAACGAGGCTTTCCACAGCGGCGACCGTGTCGGCGGGAAGAGCGACGCAGCGGTCGCCGGACCGCTCCTCGGCGGGTTGCTCCGCACCGAGGTGTGTGCGCAGATGCCGGGTCGCCAACGAGCGCATTGCACGCGCCAGTTCGGCGTCCATCGTCTGCCGGGCCAGCGGGCGCAGCCGGCGCACCAGGGAGGCGGCTTCCGCGGCGTGTGCGTCCGTACGGTGCTCGGGGTCGTCCAGATAGCGTGCGAAGACGTACTCCGTGGTGAACTCAAGGAAACGGGCGGCGATGTACTCGACCTGGCCCCTCAACTCCCGCAGATGGCCCGAGATCGCGGACAGCGGGACTCCGGCGGCGTGCAACTCTACGGCCACGGAGAGTTCTTGGGGGCTCGGTACGAGGAACGTGTCGGGGTCGCCGTCGATCCGCTCCAGCACGCCGAGGTCGACCGCCTCGCTCACGGCGTCGTCGTCGGGGGTGCCGCCGAAGCGGGCGTTCAGTTCGGTGCGGGTGACGCGGTCGGGGCGTTCGTCCGTCCACGGTCCGTCCACCTCGGTGACCAGACCGAGGACGCCGCCCAGGCCGCGGCCGGTGTCCCAGGCGTCCAGCAGCTCCTTGATCGAGGCCAGGGTGTATCCGCGGTCGAGGAGGTGGGCGATCTGGTGGAGGCGGGTGATGTGGGTCTCGGAGTAGAGGTTCGCGCGGCCTCGGCGCTCGGGGCGAGGGAGGAGGCCGCGGTCCTGGTAGGCGCGGATGGTTCTTACGGTGGTGCGGGTTTGGTGGGCCAGATCTTCTATGCGGTACGTGTTCTCGGCCGGGGGGTCGGGCATGTGCGGCTCCTTGGCTGGTGGGCCTTTCCTGGAGCTGGGGTGGAGGTGGGCCCTGAAGACACCGGGGCAGGCACGACCGCCCGCAGCGGCGGCACCGTCCAGCCGACGGAACCGCACCGAGATTCACACCTTCGGGTCCACCCGCGCCAGCCTGCGCAGCGCCCCCGGCATGAACCGGGACAACGCATGGGCGCCCCTGGCCTCCGGGGTCACCGGGACGACCGCTCGGTTGCGGGTCACCGCGTCCAGGATTGCCCCGGCCACCTTCTCCGGTGGGTAGTTGCGCAGGCCGTACAGGCGGGCGGAGTTCTTCTGGCGGCGGCGTTCCTCGGCCTCGTCCACGCCGGCGAAGCGGGCCGTGGCCGTGATGTTCGTGTTGACGATTCCGGGGCATATCGCGCTCACCCCGATGCCCTGACCGGCGAGTTCGGCGCGCAGGCACTCGGAGAGCATCAGCACCGCCGCTTTGGAGGTGCTGTAGGCGGGCAGGGCGCGAGAGGGCTGGAAAGCCGCCGCCGAGGCGATGTTGACGATGTGGCCGCCCTGGCCGCGTTCGGCCATCCGCGCGCCGAAGAGCCGGCAGCCGTGGATCACGCCCCAGAGGTTGACGTCCAGAACCTTGCGCCAGTCGCCGGTCGTCGTGGCGAAGAAGGAGCCCGACAGGCCGATGCCCGCGTTGTTGACCAGCACGTCCAGCACGCCGTACTCGCGGTGCACCTTCTCGGCCAGCTTCTCCATCGCCTGCTCGTCGGAGACGTCGGCCGTCTCCGCCCAGGCCTCGGGCGCGCCGATCAGCCGGGACAGTTCGGCGGTGCGGGCGGCGGCCTCGGTGTCACGGTCGACGGCCACCACGCGCGCGCCCGCCTCCGCGAACGCGAACGCCGTGGCCCTGCCGATGCCGCTGCCCGCACCGGTGACCAGCACCAACTGCCCGCCGAACCGGTCGGCGTGGCGGCCGGTGGCCTTCGGTTCGGGGCGGCCGCCGTCCACGGACATGACGAATTCCTCGATCCAGGAAGTGAGTTGATCGGGGCGGGTGCGCGGGACCCAGTGCTTGGCGGGGAGCGTACGGCGGGTCAGCTGGGGCACCCACTGCTCCAGGTCGTCGTAGAGACGCGGGGAGAGGAACGCGTCCCCCTGGGGCGTGATGAGCTGCACGGGCGCGTGCGCGTACGCGTCGGGGCGCGGCCTGGTCAGCCGGGCGCGGACGTTGTCCCGGTACAGCCAGGCGCCGTGCGCCGCGTCCGAGGCAAGGGAGGAGGTCGGGTAGTCCCCGGCGGGGACCTTCTCGACCCGCTGGAGGATCCCCGGCCAGCGTCTGCCCAGCGGGCCGCGCCATGCCAGCTCCGGCAGGGCCGGTGTGTGCAGCAGATACACGTACCAGGACTTGGCGCCCTGGCCGAGGAGCTGGCCCACCCGGCGGGGCGTCGGACGCTTCACGCGCGCGTTGATCCAGTGCCCGAAGTGGTCCAGAGACGGCCCGGAGATGGAGGTGAAGGAGGCGATACGGCCCTCCGTGCGGCCCACCGTCACGAACTCCCACGACTGCACCGAGCCCCAGTCATGGCCGACCAGGTGGACCGGGCGGTCCGGGCTCACGGCGTCCGCCACGGCCAGGAAGTCGTCCGTGAGCTTGGCGAGGGTGAAGCCGCCGCGCAGCGGCTGGGGCGCCGTGGAGCGGCCGTGGCCCCGGACGTCGTACAGGACGACGTGGAAGCGGTCGGCGAGGCGGACGGCGACCTCCGACCAGACCTCCTTGCTGTCCGGGTAGCCGTGCACCAGCATCACCGTCGGCTGCTGGGGATCGCCCAGCTCGGCCACGCACAGCTCGACCCCGCCGGTCGCCACCCTGCGCTCCCGCGCACCTTTCAGCGTCACTTCTCCTCCGCCCAGCGCCGCACGTGCGGCAGATCGTCGTCCAGCCAGAACGCGCTCTGTCCGGGGTCCTTCGAGTCGGTGACCACGAGGATCTCCTCGAACTTCGCGCCCGTACCCCGGAAGCCGAGGTGCGGTTCGACCGCCCACAGGCCCGGCTGCGGCGGGTGGTCCGAGAAGCGGTACGGCGACCACAGCGGCGACCAGCCCTCGCGGTGGCCGTGCAGCGCGTCGGCGGCCAGGCCCTTCAGGGACTGCGCACCGAACCCGAACAGGTGGGGAGAGAAGCGGCGCTGCTTCACCCGGTCCACCTTGTGGGCGATCACGCCGAACGGGTACGCGCGATGCCGGTTGGCGTAGCCCTGGCGGACCATGAGCCGGTCCACGTCCTCGTAGATCTCGCGCAGCGGGCGCCGTTCGCGCACCTCGCGCAGGATCAGCTCGCGATGCGCCTCCAGGTCTGCCATCAGCCGGTCCTGCACCGGGTTCACCCCGAGCGAGCCCGAGTAGCCGATGTCCGCCGTGTATCCCTCGTACACCGGCGCCATGTCCAGGATGAACGGCATGCCGGGCTCAAGGGCCCGGTCAGTGGGGAAGAACTGCAGGGGGATGCGGAAGTTCACGAACGCGGTGCGGTCGCCGAACCACGCGAAGGGCAGGTGGAACCAGTCCCGCACCCCGCGCTCGCGCAGATACTCCCGCTGCATCCGCGCCGCCTCGCGCTCCGTCACGCCCGGCTCCAGCCGTGCCGCGACTGCCTCCGCGCATTCGTAGGCGAGGCGCTGCACCCGCCTGAACCCCCGCAGCTCCACGGGGAGTTCGCTGCTCACTGCCGTCGTCATGCCGCCCCGTCCCGTCGTGCCGCCGACTCGTCCGTCGACTGCGGTACGCGTCCGTAACTTGACACTGGTGAATGTGACAGTTGTTAGAGGCCGCGTCAATAGGAGGGGCGGCAGGCTGTGGAAAACCCGCGGTAACTCCTAGGCAGGGTGACCCCTAGGGTCCCGTAATACCTGGGTCTGACGCGAAGACGGCTCTGTGGTCTGACGACCGGCGTGGCCGGGATCACTACCGTCGTAGGCGTGACTGTGATCGCGACCGAAAGCCTGAGCAAGCGGTTCCCCCGGGTGACCGCTCTCGACCGGCTGTCCGTGGACATCGGGCCCGGTGTGACCGGACTCGTCGGAGCCAACGGCGCCGGCAAGTCCACCCTGATCAAGATCCTGCTGGGTCTCTCCCCCGCCACGGAGGGCCGCGCCGAGGTGCTCGGCCTCGACGTCGCCACCAAGGGCGGCACCATCCGTGAGCGCGTCGGCTACATGCCGGAGCACGACTGCCTGCCCCCGGACGTCTCGGCCACCGAGTTCGTCGTCCACATGGCGCGCATGTCCGGCCTGCCGCCCACCGCCGCGCGCGAGCGCACCGCGGACACCCTGCGCCACGTCGGTCTGTACGAGGAGCGCTACCGCCCCATCGGCGGCTACTCGACCGGCATGAAGCAGCGCGTCAAGCTCGCCCAGGCGCTGGTGCACGACCCGCAGCTGGTGTTCCTGGACGAGCCGACCAACGGCCTCGACCCGGTCGGCCGGGACGAGATGCTCGGCCTGATCCGCCGCATTCACACCGAGTTCGGCATCTCGGTCCTGGTCACCTCCCATCTGCTGGGCGAGTTGGAGCGCACCTGCGACCACGTCGTCGTCATCGACGGCGGCAAGCTCCTGCGCTCCAGCTCCACGACCGACTTCACGCAGACCACGACCACACTCGCGATCGAGGTCACCGACAGCGACGCCCACCCCGACGGCACCCGCGCGGTCCGCGACGAGCTCCACGCGCGCGGGGCGGAGACGCACGCCGAAGGCGCGGGCCTGCCCGGCGCCGGGCACATCCTGCTGCTCACCGCCCAGGGCGAGCAGACGTACGACCTGGTCCGGGACGTGGTCGCCGACCTCGGACTGGGCCTGGTCCGCATGGAGCAGCGCCGGCACCACATCTCCGAGGTGTTCACCAGCACAGACGAACACAGCAGCGACGAGCACGGCAGCGACGAGCAGCGGAAGGAGGCCGTCGGCCATGGCGGTTGAGCAGCCCCTGACCACCCCCGCGGGCGACCAGACCCGCATCCACGACATCGGCTACCGCGGCTACGACGGCCCCCGCCTCGGCCGCGCCTACGCCCGCCGCTCGCTGTACTCGCAGTCCCTGCGCGGCGCCTACGGCCTCGGCCGCTCGGCCAAGTCCAAGGTGCTGCCGATGCTGCTGTTCACGGTGATGTGCGTGCCCGCGGCCATCATGGTGGCCGTCGCGGTCGCCACCAAGGCGCACGAACTGCCGGTGGCCTACACCCGCTACGCGATCATGATGCAGGCCGTGATCAGCCTGTACGTCGCCGCGCAGGCACCCCAGGCCGTCTCCCGCGACCTGCGCTTCAAGACCGTGCCGCTGTACTTCTCGCGGCCCATCGAGACCGCCGACTACGTCCGCGCCAAATTCGCGTCACTCGCCTCGGCGATCTTCATCCTGACCGCCGCTCCCCTGCTCGTGATGTACGTGGGCGCGCTGCTGTCCAAGCTGGGCTTCGCCCACCAGACGAAGGAATTCGCCGAGGGACTGGTCTCCGTGGCGCTGCTCTCCCTGCTCTTCGCCGGCATCGGCCTGGTCATCGCCGCCGTCACCCCGCGCCGCGGCTTCGGCATCGCCGCCGTGATCGCCGTGCTGATCATCTCCTACGGCGCGGTCAGCACGCTCCAGGCCATCGCCAACGTGCAGAACCACACCTCCGCCATCCCGTGGATCGGCTTGTTCTCGCCCGTCACACTCATCGACGGCGTCCAGTCGGCCTTCCTGGGCGCGACCGCCCGCAACCCCGGAGCGATCAACCCGTCGGCCGGGCAGGGCGTGGTCTACGTCCTGGTCGTGCTCGCCCTGATCGCCGGCAGCTACGGCCTGCTGGTGCGCCGCTACAAGAAGGTGGGACTGTGACCACGCTCAGCATCGACCACGTCTCCCGCTGGTTCGGCAACGTGGTCGCCGTCAACGACATCACCATGACCATCGGCCCCGGTGTCACCGGCCTGCTCGGCCCCAACGGCGCCGGAAAGTCCACCCTGATCAACATGATGGGCGGCTTCCTCGCCCCCTCCACCGGCACGGTCACCCTCGACGGACAGCCGGTGTGGCGCAACGAGCAGATCTACCGGCACATCGGCATCGTCCCCGAGCGCGAGGCGATGTACGACTTCCTCACCGGCCGGGAGTTCGTCGTCGCCAACGCCGAGTTGCACGGCCTCGGCGCCAAGGCGGCGCAGAAGGCGCTGGCCACGGTCGAGATGGAGTACGCGCAGGACCGCAGGATCGCCACGTACTCCAAGGGCATGCGCCAGCGCGTGAAGATGGCGAGCGCGCTGGTCCACGACCCCTCGCTGCTCCTGCTGGACGAGCCGTTCAACGGCATGGACCCGCGACAGCGCATGCAACTGATGGACCTGCTGCGGAAGATGGGCGACGAGGGCCGCACCGTGCTGTTCTCCTCGCACATCCTCGAAGAGGTCGAGCAGCTCGCCCGGCATATCGAGGTCGTGGTCGCCGGACGGCACGCGGCCAGCGGCGACTTCCGCAAGATCCGCCGGCTGATGACCGACCGCCCGCACCGCTATCTGGTCCGCTCCAGCGACGACCGCGCGCTTGCGGCCGCGCTGATCGCCGATCCCTCGACGGCCGGCATCGAGGTCGACATGAGCGAGGGCGCGCTGCGCATCCAGGCCGTCGACTTCGGCCGCTTCACCGCCCTGCTGCCGAAGGTCGCCCGGGACCACGGCATCCGGCTCCTCACGGTCTCGCCGTCCGACGAGTCCCTGGAGTCCGTCTTCTCGTACCTGGTCGCGGCGTAGGAGGCCGAAGATGTACGACCCCACTGTCGCCCGGCTCACCTATCGGGCCCTGCTCGGCCGACGCCGGGCCCTCATCCTCGGCGCGCTGCCGCTGCTGCTGATCGTGCTCTCCGTGGCCGTGCGGGCTCTGACCGGAGCCGACGACCAGACCGCCTCCGACGTGCTCGGCGGCTTCGCGATCGCCACGATGGTGCCGATCATCGGCGTCATCGCGGGCACGGGGGCGATCGGGCCGGAGATCGACGACGGCTCCGTCGTCTATCTGCTGTCCAAGCCGCTGAAGCGGCCCACGATCATCTTCACCAAGCTGATCGTCGCCATCGCCGTGACCATGGTCTTCTCGGCGGTGCCGACCCTGATCGCGGGCCTGATCCTCAACGGCAACGGCCAGCAGATCGCCGTCGCCTACACGGTCGCCGCGCTGGTCTCCTCCATCGCCTACTCGGCGCTGTTCCTGCTGCTCGGCACGGTCTCCCGGCACGCGGTGGTCTTCGGGCTCGTCTACGCGCTGGTCTGGGAGGCGCTGTTCGGCTCACTGGTGCCCGGCGCGCGCACGCTCAGTGTCCAGCAGTGGTCGCTGGCCGTCGCCCACAAGATCGCCGGCGGGGATCTGGTGACCTCGGACGTGAGTCTGGGGACGGCCACCGTGCTGCTGGTCGCGGTCACCGCGCTGGCCACCTGGTACGCCGGGCAGAAGCTGCGGACGCTGAAGCTGGCGGGCGAGGAGTAGGCACCGGGCGGGTTCCCGTCCGGGCCGGCGGCTTTGACGGGGGCTTCACCTCGGTCCGGGCACACTGGGCAAAGCGGATGTACGGCTAGGAGGCCGGTGATGGCAGAGGAGATACCGCAGAACGACGGGCGTGGGCGGTCCGAGGGCGACGCCTGGGACGAGCTGGTCCTGGACGAGGCCTTCGTCCACGCCGCCGGGACCTCCGAGCCGTCCGCGAGAGCCCGGATGCTCGCCGCGCGCTGGCGGGCCGAGGAGCCCGAGCCGCAGCCGTGGCGCTCCGACGAGCCGCCGGCGGGCTGGTTCTTCAGCAAGGCGCGGCGCCGCAGGTGGCGCCGCCGGTAGCGCGGGCTCTCGGTATCCCGGTACCGGTTAATTCAGTGGCGTCCAACTCGGCGGCGGGGCAGAGTGGTTGTGCCCCATCCGCCGGGAACGTCCCGGCGTCACGATCCGGGAGAGGAGCCGGGCGATGTCGATGCACGACAGTACGCCCAGCTCCCGCCAGGGCAGCCCGAGGCCGGCTCCGGTGTAGTTACCCCACCGTCGAGCCCCAGGGGCAGCCCGGGGCGGCCGCTTCGAGCACGCGAGCGCATGCGCTGCGCTTGCGTGGGCCGCCTTCCCTGTGGCCCCCAGTTCTAGGGGGCACCCTGCGCTGGGGTGGCCGGGTGAGTCGCGCAACTCGGCGCCACGAGGTGCCCCTGCGCCCACCCGTGCCGCCCCAGCGGCACGACTGCCCGCAGCGACATCGGCGCTGTGCAGCCGACAGCAGTGCAACCCCTAGGGGCGCGGGGCTGTATCGATATGCGGCTCCGCCGCGATGGGGGAGCGACAAGCCACGACGCACCCGCACTCGGCGATGGACCGCAGACCCAACAGGGCGCGGGCGGGCCGGGCGCGGCCCCGCGGCTATGCCAGCAGTCGCTCCAGTACCACCGCGATGCCGTCCTCCTCATTGGAGGCCGTGACCTCGTCAGAGACCTCGCGGAGCTCGTCGTGTGCGTTGGCCATCGCCACGCCCCGGGACGCCCAGGCGAACATCGGGATGTCGTTGGGCATATCGCCGAAGGCGATCGTGTCGGCCGCCTTCAGGCCCAGGCGGCGGGCCGCCAGAGACAGCCCCGTGGCCTTGGACAGGCCGAGCGGCAGCAGCTCCACGATGCCCTCGCCCGCCATGGCCACGTTGACGAAGCCACCCGCCGCTCGCCGGGCCGCGTCCGCCAGATCGTCGTCGGACAGCGTCGGATGCTGTATGTAGATCTTGTTCAGCGGAGCCGTCCAGAGGTCGGAGACGTCCGTGAACGGGGTGGCGGGGAGGGAACCGGTGACCGCGTAGCCCGGGCCTATCAAGACGTCGCCGTCGAGGCCGTCGCGGCTGGCCGCCAGGTACAGCGGGCCCACCTCGGCCTCGATCTTGGCCAGGGCCACGCCCGCCAGCTGCCGGTCCAGGGTGACCGAGGTCAGCAGGCGGTGCGTCCCCGCGTCGTAGACCTGTGCGCCCTGGCCGCAGACGGCGAGGCCGTCGTAGCCGAGGTCGTCCAGGATGTGCTGGGTCCACGGGACCGCGCGGCCGGTGACGACGATGTGGGCCGCACCCGCCGCGGTGGCCGCGGCGAGCGCGTCACGGGTGCGCTGCGAGACCGACTCATCGGAGCGCAGAAGCGTTCCGTCAAGATCGGTGGCGATCAGCCGGTAGGGGAAGCCGGTCACTTGGCGACCGGCTCCAGGACCTCCCGGCCGCCCAGGTAGGGGCGCAGCACCTCGGGGACCCGGACCGAGCCGTCGGCCTGCTGGTGGTTCTCCAGGATCGCCACGATCGTGCGCGGTACGGCGCACAGCGTGCCGTTGAGCGTGGCGAGCGGCTTGACCTGCTTGCCGTCGCGGACGCGGATCGACAGGCGGCGGGACTGGAACTCGGTGCAGTCCGAGGTCGAGGTCAGCTCGCGGTACTTGCCCTGGGTCGGGATCCACGCCTCGCAGTCGTACTTACGGGCGGCCGAGGCGCCGAGGTCACCGCTGGCGACGTCGATGACGCGGAACGGCAGCTCCAGCGAGGTCAGCCACTGCTTCTCCCACTCCAGCAGGCGCTGGTGCTCGGCCTGGGAGTCCTCGGGCGCGACGTACGAGAACATCTCGACCTTGTCGAACTGGTGCACACGGAAGATGCCCCGGGTGTCCTTGCCGTGCGAGCCGGCCTCGCGGCGGAAGCAGGGCGAGAAGCCCGCGTAGCGCAGGGGAAGGCGGTCCGCGTCGATGATCTCGTCCATGTGGTAGGCCGCCAGCGGCACCTCGGACGTGCCGACCAGGTACAGGTCGTCCTTGTCGAGGTGGTAGACGTCCTGGGCGGCCTGGCCGAGGAAGCCGGTGCCCGCCATGGACTGGGGGCGGACCAGCGCCGGGGTGAGCATGGGCGTGAAGCCGGCCGCCGTGGCCTGGGCGATCGCCGCGTTCACCAGGGCCAGCTCCAGCAGGGCGCCGACACCGGTGAGGAAGTAGAAGCGGGAGCCGGAGACCTTGGCGCCGCGCTCGACGTCGATCGCGCCGAGGGTCTGGCCCAGCTCCAGGTGGTCCTTGGGCTCGAAGCCCTCGGCGCCGAAGTCACGGATGGTGCCGTGCGTCTCCAGCGTGACGAAGTCCTCCTCGCCGCCGACGGGCACGTCGGGGTGGACGAGGTTGCCGAGCCGGAGCAGCAGCTCCTGGGTCTCGGTGTCGGCCGCGTCCCGCTCGGCGTCGGCGGCCTTGACGTCGGCCTTCAGCTGCTCGGCGCGCCCCAGCAGCTCGGCCTTCTCGTCGCCGGTGGCCTTGGGGATCAGCTTGCCGAGCTGCTTCTGCTCGGCGCGCAGCTCGTCGAAGCGGACGCCGGAGGACCTGCGCCGCTCGTCGGCAGACAGGAGGGAGTCGACGAGCGCGACGTCCTCTCCACGGGCGCGCTGGGACGCGCGCACACGGTCGGGGTCCTCACGGAGCAGGCGAAGGTCAATCACGAGGCCAAGGCTACCGGTGCGGGCTCGCCGCTCACGAATCCCTATTCCACGGAGTTCTTATTTGCCACTGTTCGCCCGCTTACGTTCCGTTATGGGCAAAATGCGGAACGTATAAGAGCGGCGTCAAGGAAAAGTGTCTCACTCCCTGGGACGGGGCACGTCCCAGGCGCCTGATTGACTGGATTCCCTTGTGGAGAGCGGGACTTCGCGGCCCGGTTGTCCACAGAAATCCACACCTCCTGAAGAGTTATCCACAGGCTGTGTGGAAGGTCTGTGGACTTCGGAATTGATCACTCCGGAAGTTGTCGCCGGACTGAGGAATTCCCAGGGCAAACCCGGGTCACACCCACTTTTGGGTGGAAAGTAGTCGCCCCAAAAGATGAATCAACGGAAACGGGTGGACGAAGGGTGAGGTGTGGAGTGGTGGCCGCCCGGGGGCTGCGAGAGGTGATTTGTCGACCGACTCACACACCCCTGTCGACTTGTCCCCAGGTCGAGAAGCGGACCTGTGGATAACTTCTGTGGATAACGATGATATGCAGGTACGACTGGCTAGAAACGGCCGTCCTGGCAGCGCGTCACCCAGTCCGCCGCCGCCATGAACTCCCCGTCCGACGTCCCCGGCGGCGTCGGCCGGGCCTCGCCCGGTGTGATGTCCGCGCGCGGGTAGGAGCCGAGGAAGCGCACCTGGAGGCAGATCCGCTTCAGCCCCATCAGCGCCTCGGCCATCCGCCGGTCGGAGATATGGCCCTCGGCGTCGATGCAGAAGCAGTAGTTGCCGATGCCGGCTCCGGTCGGCCTGGACTGGAGCAGCATGAGGTTGATGCCGCGCGTGGCGAATTCGCCGAGCAGGTCGCGCAGGCCACCGGGGTGGTCGTCGCGCTGCCACAGCACCACCGAGGTCTTGTCGGCACCGGTCGGCGCGGCGGGCCGGGCCGGGCGGCCGACCAGCACGAACCGGGTCTGGGCGTTCTCCGCGTCGTGGATCCCGGTCTCCAGGGCCTCGAGGCCGTACCGGGCGGCGGCGAACTCGCCCGCGAAGGCGGCGTCGTAGCGGCCCTCCTGGACCAGGCGGGCGGCGTCCGCGTTGGAGGCGGCCGACTCCCAGACCGCGTCCGGGAGATGCTTGCGCAGCCAGTTGCGCACCTGCGGCTGGGCCGCCGGGTGCGCGGAGACGGTCTTGATGTCCGTGAGCTTCGTGCCGGGCCGGACCAGCAGCGCGAAGGTGATCGACAGCAGGACCTCGCGGTAGATGGTCAGCGGCTCGCCCGCGACCAGCTCGTCCAGGGTGGTGGTGATGCCGCCCTCGACGGAGTTCTCGATCGGTACGAACGCCGCCTCGGCCTCGCCGGCCCGCACCGCGTCCAGCGCGGACTGCACCGACACGAACGGAACGAGTTCCCGGGTGGCGGCTTCCGGGAGCGTCCGCAGGGCGACTTCGGTGAAGGTGCCCTCGGGGCCGAGATACGCATAGCTCGCTGGCATGTCCCTCACCCTAATGGCCGCGCGCCGCCCCGGCTCAGGTGTCTCACGAGAGCCACTCGACCGAGTGGTTTGATGCGGGAAAGCCCAGGAGAACCCGTAAACCCCGTAAACCCTGCAACCTCATGAACCCCGTCAGGCCGGGCTACCCCTCCAGCAGCCGCTGCCCCACGTACTCACCCTTCGCCGCCCCGCCCGGCACCGCGAACAGGCCGCTCGCCTCGTGCCGGATGAACTGCGAGAGCGCGTCGCCCCGGTCGAGCTTGCGCTGTACCGGTACGAAGCCGCGCAGCGGGTCCGCCTGCCAGCAGACGAAGAGCAGGCCGGCGTCGGGCGTGCCGTCCGCGTCGAAGCCGTCGTGGTAGGAGAAGGGGCGCCGCAGCATGGCCGCGCCGCCGTTCTTGTCGGGCCGGGTGATCCGGGCGTGCGCGTTGAGCGGGACGACGTACTCGCCCTTGGTGTCAGTCTTCTCCAGGTCCATCGGGGTCGTCTCGCCGCCCCCGGACAGCGGCGCCCCGTTGGACTTCCGGCGTCCGATGACCGCCTCCTGGGCCGACACCGACAGCTTTTCCCAGTCGTCCAGGAGCATCCGGATACGGCGTACGACGGCGTAGGAGCCGTTCGCCATCCAAGCCGGCTCGCCCGAGGCGGGCACGAAGATCCGCCGGTCGAAGTCGGAGTCGGTGGGCTTCGGATTGCGGGTGCCGTCCAGCTGGCCCATGAGGTTGCGGGCGGTCATGGGGTGGGCGGTGGCGCCAGGGGTGCGGTTGAAGCCGTTCATCTGCCAGCGCAGCCGGGCCGCGCCGCCCGCGTCTCTCTGGATCGCGCGCAGGGCGTGGAAGGCGACCAGGGCGTCGTTCGCACCGATCTGCACCCACAGGTCGCCGTCGCTGCGCGCCTTGTCCAGGTGGTCGGAGGAGAAGTCCGGCAGCGGGTCCAGCGCGCTCGGCCGCTGCTTCTCCAGACCGGTTCTGCCGAAGAAGCCGTGCCCGAAGCCAAAGGTGATCGTCAGCGAGGAGGGCCCGGCGTCACGGGCCACATCGGTGTCGTCGTGCGGCGCGGCCTCGCCCGACATCAGCCGCTCGGCCGTCGCCGACCAGCGGCGCAGCAATGCCGCGGCCTCCTTGCGGCCCGCGCCCGCCGTCAGGTCGAAGGCGGCGAGATGGCCACGCGCCTGGAGGCCCTCGGTGATGCCGGGCTGATGTTTCCCGTGAAACATCGCCCGGCCGGAGCCGACCGAGGTCAGCGGGGTGGCCGGGGCGGGCGCTGCGGCATAGCCCACGGCCCCGCCGGCCGCGCCGAGCACGAGCCCGGTGGCCCCGGCGGTGCCGAGCAGCGCGCGCCGGGAGACGCCGTGGCCGCCGGTGGAATCGGGGTCCTGTGACACCTCGGCGGATGTGCGGGCCTGGGGGATGGACTGGTCGGGCATGGTGTCGTTCAGCCGATCTGCGCGTTCTTGGAGACGGTCACCTGGTCGATGTCGGAGGTCCGTACGGTGACGGCGATCTTCCAGTCGCCGGCCATGGGGATCTGCACTCCGCTCGCCGACCAGTGACCGGTCGTGATGTGGTCGGGGGTCACGGGAAGCGGGCCGATCTTCTTCGCCTCGAGGGTGAAGGCGACCTTCACCTCGGGGATGTCGAAGGCCTGGCCGCCTGGCCGCTGGACGTATACGTGCATCTCGTTGCCGCCCACGCGCGCGGGGTCGAGGTCGATGCTGACGACGCCCTTGCCGTCGCTGCCGCCGGTGTCGAAGGGCATGTCCAGGGTCAGCGCGCCGTTCGAGGGCGCCGTGGCCGGGCTCGACGACGAGCCGGCGGCCTTGGCCTCCAGCTCGGTGCGGCCCGGCTCGGTCTGGGTCAGCCAGGTGGTGACGGCGAGCAGCACGACCGCGACGCCTGCCTCGGCGAGAACCGTGCGGCGCAGTCCGAAGCGGTTCGTGTCACCGTCGCGCAGCCGCTTCTGCCGGGCGGCGTCCATGGCGGCCCGCTGCCGGGCGAGTTGCTCGGCGCGCCGGGGGTCCCCGCTGGTCTTGCCCTTGGCGGACTGCTCGGCCGTGCCGGAGCCGGTGGAGCGTTTGGCCGCGCCGGAGGCGACCCGTTCCCTCTCGGATTGCTCGGGCGTGACGGCGGCCGTGTCGGCGAGCCGGCCCGTCCATCGCCGGGAGACCGAGGCGATGCCGACCAGCAGCGCCACCAGCCCGATCTTGACCAGCAGCAGCTGTCCGTACCGGGTGTCGGTGAACGCCGACCAGGAGCCCAGCTGGCGCCAGGACTGGTAGGTGCCGGTCGCGACGAGTGCGAGGACGGAGCCGAAGGCCATGCGGGAGAAGCGGGCGACGGCGGTGACCTCCACCGGTGTCTCGGCGGGCGCCCGGTACAGGGCGACGAGCAGGGCGGTGAGCCCGCCCAGCCAGGCGGCGACGGCGAGCAGATGGACGACGTCGACGGGCATGGCGATGCCCGGCTGCAGTCCGACCGAGGCGTGCTCGGCCATGGCCCAGCTGGTGGCGAGCCCGGCCGCGACGACCACCCCGCCGATCGCGAGCCCGAAGGTCAGGTCGCGCTTCTCCTGGCCCTCCTCCCGCTTGGTGTAGGCGCCGAAGAGGACGGCGATGAACAGCGCGGCGGCGGCGAGCAGCAGCAGGCGGGAGACCAGGGCCGCGCCGGTCTTGGTCTGCAGCACCTGGCCGAGCAGCCCGAGGTCGAAGACGTCGGCGGCCTTCCCTGAGGTGGTGTACGAGCCGCGCAGGAGCAGCAGCCACAGGGTGGCCGCGGTGAGTGTGAGCCAGCCGCCGACGACCAGCCGCTGCAGGGCCCGTACACCGGCGCCGCGCTGCCAGCAGGCGAGTACGAAGGCGGCGCCGCCCGCGAGAACGATGAAGCCGGCGTACGACGCGTACCGCCCGAGCGCGTAGAGCCCCCCGACGACTCCGCCGCCCGCGACCGGCCCGGTGCCGGAGACCACGGTCTGCGAGGGTGCCCCGATGGAGAAGGTGTAGGCGCCGGAGACGGGGTGGCTGTCGGCCGAGACGACCTGGTAGGTGACCGTGTAAGTGCCCTTGCCCAGGCCGCTCTTGAGCCGCACCGCGTACGTCGTCCCGCTCACGTTGCCGGGTTTGCCGCTCTGCACCGGCTTGCCCCGCGGGTCGAGGACGCGCAGCGAGTCGTCGTTCATCGCCACCTTCTCGGAGAAGGTGAGCGACACCTGGCTGGGTGCCTGTTTGACCACCACCCCCTGCGCGGGGTCGCTGCCGGTCAGCGCCGCGTGCGCGGAGGCCGGTCCGGCGCCCGCCAGCAGTGCGCCGGTGACGGCGAGGAGCAGCACCACCAGGATGCGCAGGCTGCTCCGCCCTCGTGTGGGGGTGATGGTCCGCGTCACGGTGTCGGTCCCTCCCTCAGTGGCCGGTCGACGGGTTGTACGTGGCGGACTTCACCGGCATCTCGACGGTGAGGGGCCCGGATGTGGCGAAGGTGAGTCTCACGGTGACCGTCTGGCCCTGCTTCGGCTTGCGCTTCAGCTTCTCGAACATCAGATGGTTGCCACCGCTTTTGAACACGAGTTGACCGTGGGCGGGTATGGCGAAGGAGCTCTGCTCCTGCATGGCGCCGCCCATGGTGCTGTGCATGGTGACCTGGCCGGCGTCGTCGCTGGTCACCGAGGTCAGCTCGTCCTTGGCGCCGCCCTTGTTGGTGATCGTCAGAAAGCCGGCGGCCATGTCGGCGGAGACCGGCTGCGGTATGTACGACCCGCTCACCGACAGCTCGGCCTTCGAGGAACCGGAACCGGAGCCGGATTTCGACCGGGATTTCGACCCGGAGTCCGAGCAGCCCGCGAGGGCCAGCGTGCCGGCGAGGGCGGCGGCGGTCAGGACGGTTCGGCGGCCCAGGGGTTGCCTCACGGGTTCGCCCCCTCGACGAGCTTGGGCAGGTCCTTGGTGTAGTCGTCGACCGAGGCGTCCTCGCCGTAGAGGACGTAACCGGCGTTCGTCTTCGGGGAGAAGGCGATGACCTGGGTGCCGTGGACGGAGACCAGCTTGCCGTTCTTGTCCTTCGTCGTCGGCTCCACGGAGATGCCGACCGAGCGGGCGCCGGCCTGGATGGTGGCGAAGTCGCCGGTCAGGCCGATGAACTGGGGGTCGATGCCCTTGAGCCACTTGCCCAGCTGGACCGGGGTGTCACGGCCGGGGTCGGTGGTGACGAACACGACGCGCAGGTCGTTCTGCTCGGCCTGGGGCAGCGCCTTCTTGGCGACGGCGATGTTGCTCATCGTCGTCGGGCAGATGTCGGGGCAGTGGGTGTAGCCGAAGTAGACGAGGGTCGGATGGCCCTTGGTCTCCTTGCGGAGGTCGTACTTCTTGCCGTGCGTGTCGGTGAGGACGAGGTCCGGCTTCTCGAAGGGCTGGTCGAGGACGGTGGCGGCCTTGCCCGAGCCGGACTCCTCCGAGACCACGGAGACCGGCGACTTGTCGTCGTTCCTGCTGCCGCAGGCGGACAGGGTCAGGGTGGCGGCGGCGAGCAGCGCGGCCGCGGCGAACGTCTTCTTGCGCATAGAAAAATGTCCCAGATGTGAGTAATCCGGCGCGCACCGGGGGTCGTACGACGGCTTCGACAGCGTCGCACGCGTCGTACGCCCCCGTGCGCGGTACGGAACGGTGGGCTCAGGCGGTCCGGCGACGGCCGGCGAGGACGCCGTAGGCGACGCCCGCGACGCCGACGACGATGCCGACCACGCCGAGCACGCGCGCGGTGGTGTCGGTGTCATGGGAGCCGGAGTCCGTGGCGGCGGCCGCGTTCTCGGTCTTGTCGGCGGTGCCCTTGGCGTCCGCCGTGCCGTGGTGGCCGTCGGTCGCGGTGGACAGCTGCAGGACCGGCGCCGGGTTCTCAGGCTCGTTCTGGCCGGCCTGCGGTACCTCGATCCAGCGCACGACCTCGTTGTCGGAGTAGGTCTGCAGCGCCTTGAACACGAGCTGATCGGTGTTCTCGGGCAGGGCGCCGACGGAGAGCGGGAACTTCTGGAAGTAGCCCGGCTGGATGCCCTTGCCGTCGGCGGCGGTCCAGGTGACCTTGGTGACGGCCTCGTCGATCTTCTCGCCGTGCATGGTCAGCGGCTTGCTCAGCTTGGCCTTGGTGACCTGCACGTTCCAGCCGGGCACGGGCTCGGGCATGACCGAGGCGAGCGGGTGGTCGTCCGGGAAGGCGACCTCGACCTTGGTGGTGGTGGACTTGTCGCGCTCGTTGGGGACCTTGAAGTCGACGACCGCGTAGCCGCCCTTGGCCGCGGTGCCCTCCGGCTGCACGGTGACGTGTGCGAAGGCGGGGACGGACAGCGCGAGGACGGCCGTGCCCGCGACAGCGGTGGCGGCGGCGACGCGCGAGGCGATACGAGAAGCCTGCATGGCAGGGGTACTCCACTCTGAGAGTTCCGGTGACGGAGAGGGTGCGCGTGCCCTGCTGCTCTGCGCGTTCAGCGCACGCGTGCGTGCCGAGCGACGGCGGCGGCCTCTCCCATGGGTCTCCCATGGGTCTCCTGTGGGTCTCCCGTGGAGTGGTGCGCGCGTCGCGTCAGGCGGCGAGAAGGAAGCGGGCGGTGGGCGGGCCGCGCCGGATCACCGTGTGCTGGAGGGCGCCGGTGTGCGGGGCGGGTGGCTCGTCCGCGGCGGTGCGACGGCCGCGCGGGCCGGGCCCGGCGACGGGCAGCAACTCGGCGCACAGGGCGCACGCCAGCGCGAGCGCCGCGCGCAGGGATCGTACGAGCGCCCCCTCCGCGACTCCATGCGCCGACAGCTCGATCAGCCGCATCAGAGCCAGGTCGCCGCGGCGCAGCAGCCAGCCGGCGGCGACGGCCGCGAGGATGTGGCCGAGCAGCATCGGCAGCGAAGGCAGCAGCGCGGCGGAGGAGCCGGTGACGTCGTATGCGTGGGACAGGCCGCCCGGCACGGTCACGGACCGGCCGGAGCGGTCGATGAGGTGCGCGGCGAGCAGGACGTGGAAGGCGCGCCCGGGGGTGAGGGCGCCGGGGCTCGACCCGCACAGGTACCGCGCGGCCTGCTCGACCAGCGCGGTGTCGCTGAGCGAGGAGCCCAGCGAGCCCGTCGCGCCCGGTGAGCTGGTGGAGCCGGCGGGGTTCATCGACCCCATCGACCCCGTCGCCATCTGCCCCGAGACCATGGCGGCCCCGTGCTGGCCCAGCCCGAACAGCGTGTGCAGGGCGGTCTGGCCGAGCGCGAGGAGCGCGGCGATGCCGGGCAGCGAGCGGGCCCGCCCGGCGAGTGGCACCACGAGCAGCAGACAGCCGACGAACCCCGCGCCCAGCGTCCACAGCGGCACGCTCGCACAGGAGGCGAGGGCGTGCCCGCACGCGGCAAGCGCGACACAGACCGCGGCGAACACCGCGGCCCGCAGGATCCGGAGCCCGGCTCCGGGGCACTCCGTGCGCGGGTGGGGGGCAGTCATGGCGGGCCCATCATCGCACTGCGTCCATCGGCGTCCCACGGCAGGGCCGCGGGATAGCCCCTCATACACCGATTCCTCCGGCGGCGCATCGGCTGTATGGGCGGAGTCACGTCAACGGTGTGCTTACGGCCCGCTTTGGGCGGCAATACGTATCGGTATGTCGAGCCGCGGCCAGGAGGCTGGAGCATGAGCATCTGGTGGTCACTCCATCTGCGCCGCGAGGCCGCGAGCGTGCCGCTCGCCCGACGGCTGCTGATCGGCACCATGGAGACGGCCGGCGTCGACCCCGAGATCTCCTACGACCTGTCCGTCGCCCTCACCGAAGCCTGCGCGAACGCTGTCGAGCATGGCGGGCACACCCCGCACGGCGGCTCCTCGGGGGCGTACCGGGTGACCGCGTATCTCGACGGCGAGAAGTGCCGTATCGAAGTGGCCGATTCCGGACCGGGGTTCGCGCGTGCCCAGGAGATCCGCCCCGCCCGCCCGGACGCCGAGCATGGCCGGGGGCTCTGTCTCATCCAGGAACTCGCCGATCACGTCCAGATCGGCGCCAAGCCCGGCCGGGGCGGCACGGTGGTCAGCTTCGACAAGATCCTCAAGTGGAAGAAGGATCCTCCACTGCTCATCGCTTGAGCGGTTCAGGCGGTCAGTACCTTCGCCAGCACCTCCAGCGCCTCCGGGTACGCCCGCTCGCGGGGTGTGCCGTAGCCGACGACCAGGCCCTGCGGGCGGCCGGGGCCGGGGGCGTGCCAGTGGTCGCCGAGGGCGCCGAGGGCGAGGCCCTCCGCCTCCGCGCGGGCCAGCACCTCGGCCTCGTCGGGCACGTCGATCAGCGCGTGCAGCCCCGCCGCGATCCCGTGCACGCTCCTGCCCGCCCCCAGCCGGTCCAGCAGCTGGTCCCGGCGGCGCCGGTAGCGCAGCCGGCACGCGCGTACGTGCCGGTCGTAGGCGTGGCTGTCGATCAGTTCGGCGAGCGCGAGCTGGCCGATGGTCTCGGTGTGGTGGTCGCTGTGCAGCTTGGCGTCGGCGACCGCGTCGACCAGCTGCGGCGGCAGCACCATCCAGCCGAGCCGCAGCGCCGGGCCGAGCGTCTTGGAGGCGGTGCCGAGGTACACCACCCGGCCGGGTGCCATGCCCTGCAGCGCGCCCACCGGCTGGCGGTCGTAGCGGAACTCCCCGTCGTAGTCGTCCTCGACGATCAGTCCGCCACACGCGCGTGCCCAGTCGCCGAGTGCCCGCCGCCGCTCCGGGTGCAGGGTCACACCGGTCGGGTACTGGTGCGCCGGGGTGACCACCACGGCGGCCGCCTCGCCCAGCTGCTCGGGGCGCACCCCGCGTGCGTCGACCGGCACCGGCAGGACCGTTCCGCCGTTGCGCCGTACGACCTCCCGGTGGAACGGCAGCCCGGGGTCCTCCATGGCGACGGCGGCGCCGTCCAGCACGCGCGTGAGCAGCGCGAGGCCCTGGACGTACCCGGAGGTGATGACGATCCGCTCCGGCGGCGCGAGCACCCCGCGCGCCCGGCCCAGATAGCCGGAGAGCGCCGTGCGCAGCTCGATCCGGCCGCGCGGGTCGCCGTAGTCGTACGCCAGTGAGGGTGCCGTCGCGATGGCCCGGCGCAGCGCGCGCAGCCAGGCGGCCGCCGGGAAGGCGCCGACGTCCGGGCTGCCGGGGCGCAGATCGAAACGCGGGGCACGCGTGCGTGTCGCCGTGCCGGGTTCCGCCGACTCGACGGCGGGCAGCTCGGCGACCCGGGTGCCCGAGCCCTGGCGCGCCGTCAGATATCCCTCGGCGACGAGCTGGTCGTAGGCGGCCTTGGTGGTGCCGCGCGAGATCCCGAGCTCGGCCGCGAGCCGCCGGGTGGCCGGCAGCCGGGTCCCGGGCGCGAGCCGCCCGTCCCGTACGGCATCCCGCAGCGCCCGTTCGAGCCCGATACGACGGCCGTCCGCCGAGTCGGGTTCGAGATGCAGATCCACACCCACACCGGACCAGAAGTCGTTCACGAAAACCTTCCCCCTAGGCACGCGAATGGCCGGGCACCTCCCCGGTACCCGGCCATTCAAACGCAGATCAGCCCTTCAGCGCGGCCATCCACGCCTCGACCTCGTCGGAGCGGCGCGGCAGCCCGGCCGAAAGGTTCCTGTTGCCGTCCTCCGTGACCAGGATGTCGTCCTCGATCCGCACACCGATCCCCCGGTACTCCTCCGGCACGGTCAGGTCGTCGGCCTGGAAGTACAGCCCCGGCTCGACGGTGAGGACCATGCCCGGCTCCAGCGTGCCGTCCACGTACGTCTCGGTCCGCGCGGCGGCGCAGTCGTGGACGTCCATGCCGAGCATGTGACCGGTGCCGTGCAGGGTCCAGCGGCGCTGCAGGCCCAGCTCCAGGACGCGTTCGACCGGGCCCTCGACCAGGCCCCACTCGACGAGCCTCGTGGCGAGCACGTGCTGGGCGGCGTCGTGGAAGTCGCGGTACTTGGCGCCAGGCTGTACGGCCGCGATACCGGCCTCCTGGGCCTCGTACACCGCGTCGTAGATCTTCTTCTGGATCTCGCTGTACGTGCCGTTGACCGGCAGCGTGCGCGTGACGTCGGCGGTGTACAGCGTGTGGGTCTCCACGCCGGCGTCGAGCAGGAGCAGGTCGCCGGAGCGGACCGGGCCGTCGTTGCGGACCCAGTGCAGCGTGCAGGCGTGCGGGCCGGCGGCGCAGATGGAGCCGTAGCCGACGTCGTTGCCCTCCACGCGCGCGCGGAGGAAGAAGGTGCCCTCGATGTAGCGCTCGCTGGTCGCCTCGGCCTTGTCGAGGACCTTCACGACGTCCTCGAAGCCGCGGACCGTCGAGTCGACGGCCTTCTGCAGCTCGCCGATCTCGAAGTCGTCCTTGACCAGCCGGGCCTCGGAGAGGAAGACGCGCAGCTCCTCGTCGCGTTCGGCGGTGACCTTGTCGGTCAGGGCGGCCTCGATGCCGGCGTCGTAGCCGCGGACCACGCGGACCGGGCCGGTGGCCTCGCGGAGCTGGCCGGCGAGCTCGCGCACGTCGGCGGCCGGGATGCCGTGGAGCGCCTCGGACTCGGTGAGGGAGTGGCGGCGGCCGACCCACAGCTCGCCCTGGCCGGAGAGCCAGAACTCGCCGTTCTCGCGGTCGGAGCGGGGCAGGAGGTAGATCGTCGCCTCGTGGCCCTCGGCAGCGGGCTCCAGGACCAGGACGCCGTCCTCGGTCTGGTTGCCGGTGAGGTACGCGTACTCGACGGACGAGCGGAAGGCGTACTCGGTGTCGTTCGAGCGGGTCTTCAGGTTGCCCGCCGGGATCACCAGGCGCTCGCCCGGGAAGCGGGCGGAGAGCGCGGCGCGGCGGCGCGCGGTCTCGGCGGCCTGCGGGATCGGCTGCAGGTCACGCAGCTCCGTGTCGGCCCAGCCGGACTTCATGTTCTCGGCCAGCTCGTCGGAGACACCCGGGTACAGGCCGTTCTTCCGCTGCTTGATGGGCTCCTCGGACTCAGTTTCCGGGCCCGCTGCGGTAGCAGCTTCATCGGGCACGGCCGGGTTGAGTTCGTCGGCCACGTGATCCTCCTCGGTACGACGTGTGATCTCCCCCGGGCCCGCGACGCTCACGCTTGTGGCCGAGCGGGGGCCTCCATCATCGTACGGTCGTACGGTGGACGGACCCGGGCCGGATGACCTGTTATGCCCGGTCATGCCGACACCCTGAGGCTTCGCTCACTCGAAGCGGGCCGCCAGCAGCACCACGTCCTCCTCGCTGTCGGCCGCGTCCAGGCCGTTCGGCAGGACGGCGCGCAGCACGTGGTCGGCGACGGCGCCGGGGTCGCGGCGCAGCGCGCGCGGGATGCTCGCCGCGGCCGCGTGCAGGCGGGCGAAGGCGCGGTCCATGGGGTCGCCGGTACGGTGCAGCAGCCCGTCGGTGTAGAGCAGGACCGTCTCTCCGGCCTCGGCCTGGAACTCCACGCTGGGCGCCTCCCAGCAGGCGAGCATGCCGAGCGGGGCGGAGACGGAGGTCTCGGCGAACTCGGTGCGCCGTGCGCCGATCAGCAGCGGCGGGCTGTGTCCGGCGCCGGCCAGTGTGACCTTGCGCAGGGCGGGCTCACAGTAGGCGAACAGCGCGGTGGCCGAGCGCGCAGGCTCGGTCAGCCGCAGCAGCAGCTCCAGATCGGACAGGACGGCGACCGGATCCTCGCCCTCCATCACGGCGTAGGCCCGCAGAGAGGCGCGCAGGCGGCCCATCGCGGCCACCGCGCTCGGGCCTGAGCCGGTGACCGAGCCGACGGAGAGGCCGAGCGCGGCGTCCGGCAGCGGCAGCGCGTCGTACCAGTCGCCGCCGCCACGCGGGCCGGTGCGGTGCCGGGCGGCGAGCTGCACGCCGGGCACGCGGGGCAGCCGGGTGGGCAGCAGTTCCTCGGTGATGGTCGCCACG
>NZ_CM002285.1:4838045-4844424 GCF_000497445.1 Streptomyces roseochromogenus subsp. oscitans DS 12.976
TTCCTCGGTGATGGTCGCCACGCGCGCGCGGGTGCGTTCCACTTCCACCAGCCGGGCGAGGTGCTCGGTGGCGTGCCGGACGTAGAGGCCGGCGAGGTGGCGCTGCCGCTCGTGGGGCTCGGCCGGTTCGTCGTAGAGCCAGACGGCGGCGCCGAGGCGGCCTGCGGTCTGGGAGGCGAGGGGCAGGGCGTAGCTGGCGGCGTAGCCGAGGCGGGCGGCCACCTCGCGGTGCCGGGGGTCGAGGCCGTCCTCGGCGAGCAGGTCGGGGTGGACGATCTCGGTGGTCGTGCCGGTGTCGTACGGCAGCGCGCCGCGCGGGACGGTCTCGATGTGGCCGAGGTCGGCGCGGCCGAGGCCGAGGCCGAGGGTGGTACGGGGGCCGAGTCCGTCGCCGGGTTCCAGGGCGACGAGGCCGCGGCGGGCGCCGACGAGGGCGGCTCCGGCGCGCAGCAGCTCGTGCAGGGCGGGTTCCAGCGCGTGCGTGCGGGACAGGCGTTCGGTGAGTTCGTGGAGGGTCGTGAGGTCCGAGACCCAGCCGGCCAGCCGGTCCTGGAGGAGGGTGCCGGGTGCGGGGGTGTTCGGGGCCGGGACGGGGGCGGCGTCCGGGGAGGCGGTGGCGCCTGGGGCGTGGGGGGTGGGCGCGACAGTGTGTGCGGGCGTCGGAACTGTGGGATCGATTCCGGCCACTTTCGGAGGGTGCGGGGCGTTCATGGCGTCCGGCCTTCAGACCGGTGCGTATTGCTGAAAAGCATCGCAAACCCCCATGTCATTCTGCGCCGCTAGCAGTGTCTCCACATGTACACGCACTCGTGAGGGGATGTCCAGCATTGTCCTGCGGGGATTCCTGGTGTCCATGGGGCGGACGAGGGTTTCTTCCGAACCCCTTGCCTTACTGCCAAGTTGGCTTAAAACTGCCTCGGGTATCGGTTCATTGCGGTCGACTGGCCTTGCTCCACAGAGCGTCACAGCGGTCGTGATGGGTACGTACTCGGAGAAGGCCAGGGGTGGCTGGGGGCCACCCGGAACCTGGCGACGGACCCGGGCGTCATAGCCACCGACGGCCGAGCCCCATCCTCCCTGGCGGAGGCGGAGAGAAACACGCGCGACGGCAAAAACGCCATACTTCGCCACCCCCGTGCCGCAACCGTGCTTTTGATGGACGCACTAAGGAACGCGGACGCGGCCCAATGCTCGACCCCCTGGGGTTCCCCCTGCCGTGTGCGGGGGTGTGATGCGCCAACAGGTACGCACAGTGAAGTGATCGACACATGGTGTGATGTGGACCACGGTGTTGCCAGCGGTGCAACGGAAAGGAACGAGCGCTCATGCGCGAGATCCTCGGAAGGCGACGCAGGCTCCTGTCCAGGCGGAACGACGGGAGGCCTGAGCTGATCAGCGCGGCCCTGACCTTCGCGACCGAATGGCAGTGGCCGGTACTCCCGGGTGTGGCCCCGGACCCGCGGGGGCGGGCCCGCTGCGGCTGCCCCGACCCGGAGTGCACGGTGCCCGGTGCGCACCCCTTCGATCCGGGCCTGCTCGCGGCCACGACCGACGCACGGATGGTGCGCTGGTGGTGGACCAACCGGCCGAGCGCGCCGATCGTCCTGGCCACCGGAGGCAAGGCGCCCTGCGCGGTCAGCCTGCCGGCGCTCGCCGCCTCGCACGCCCTCGCTCTGCTCGACCGGCGCGGCATGCGGCTCGGCCCGGTGATCGCCGCGCCGAACCGCTGGGCCCTGCTCGTCAAGCCGTACTCCCTGCAGCAGTTGGGCGAACTGCTCTACGCCAAGGACTTCGTCCCCGGTTCCCTGCGTTTCCACGGCGAGGGCGGCTATGTCGCGCTGCCCCCGTCCGAGACCGCCCACGGCACCCTCCGCTGGGAGCGGGCCCCGCTGCCCGGCTCGGCCGCGCCCTGGGTGCCCGATGTGGAGGCCGTGGTGGACGCCGTGGTCGACGCCCTCACTCGTACGGGTGTGAGCGCACCCGAGTTCTAGGGATCTCGGCGCGGGCGCCGGGGGCGAGCCCCGCTCGCTCGTTATCTTCCGCACATGCTGCGAAATTCTGGGGGTTCTGGGGGTTCTGGGGGTTCGGGGGGACAGGGGAGTCGGCCGTCCGGGAGACACGGCCGCAGATCACCACGGCACGGGGCACGGCCGGCGGAGGCGCGCCGGTCGGATTCCCGGACGTGGTGGCTGCTCGCGCTCATCGGCGTCGTGGTGGCGGCGGTCGTGCTGCCGTTGGCCGTGGCGTCCGCGGGGCAGGTGGGCGAGGCGGCCCGGCACGCGATGGCGGAACGGCCGCGGGACGCCGCAGGGGGCTCCGGGCACAAGCACGCCTCTGGGAGCGGTAAGGACTCCGGGCGGGACCATGCCGCCCGCTCGCGCGACGATGTCGTGGCCGGGGATGCCGCCGGAGCCGAGGACGCCGGCGGGGACGGTGACGCCAAGATCCCCGATGCCGGACGGACACCCGGGCTGCTCGGGCTCGGCTTGGCCACCGCCGCGCGGTGCGGCCCCCAGCTGACCTCCGCCGACGGCCTGGAGGCGCAGACCTGTGTGCTGACCCAGGGCGCGGACACCTGGGCCCGCACCTATTACCGCAACACCACCGGCAAGTCGCTGGACTCCGTGCTGAGCCTGATGGGCCCCGGCGGCCGCAGTGTGCAGATGCACTGCGTCACGGGCACCGACGACGAGCCTGCCACCTGTGAGACTCCCCGTGAGCACACCAAGGGCGGACCGGACGGTTACACGGCCGTCGACGAGTTCGCCACACGCGGGGCCGATGGCGCGCTGCTGCTGCGCTCGGGCAGTGACGCGGCGAATGTCACCAACAACGGTCAGCCCACGGGCGGGAGTTGACACTTCGCGACGGGATGTACACCAAACGCGGACATGGAAAGACCCGGTTGCTGGCGACGGGGGATGCACCAGCAACCGGGCTAATGGAACCGTAACAAGAGATCGGCGGTTCGCAAATTCCGTCTGGGTCATTCGGCCACCGAATTCCCTGTCACCAGGGCGAGTTGTGACCGGAGTCACCTGATTCGCGGGCGCGGCCCCCGGCTCACCGACCGTTCAGTCGTGGCCCGCGCCCGCGAGCGCGTCAGCTGAGTGTGACCTGCCGGTTGGTCAGTCCGCCGCGCGCCCGGCGCTCCTCCGGCGTGAGCGGCTCGGTGGCGGCGAGGGCGACGGCGAGGCGCTCGGCGAACTCGGCGGCCGGCTTCTCCACGTCGTCCGCCGTGACCCCGCTCGGCAGGTCCCAGACCGGCACTGTGAGGCCGTGAGCACGGAAGGAGCCCACGAGCCGGGTGCCCTCGCCCAGGTTGGAGCGGCCCGCCGCGTGCAGCCGCGCGAGAGCGTCCAGAAGCTGCTCCTCCGGATGCGGCATCACCCAGCGCAGGTGGTTCTTCTCAGGGGTCTCGCACCAGTACGCCGCGTCCACGCCGGTCAGCCTGGCCGTCGGGATGGCGGCCGCGTTCGCCCGCTCCAGGGAGGCGGTCACCTCCGGTGTGGCGTTCTCCGCGTCCGGTACCCAGAACTCGAAGCCGCTCTGCACGACCGGCTCGAACGGCGCCCGGAGGTCCAGCACGTCCTGTAGCCGCGGACCCTCGGCAGGGGCGCGGCGGCCCTGCACCGGGGTGCCGGGCTCGGCCTGGAGCGCGCGCAGGAGGGTGTCGGCGAGGTCGCGGCTGAGGTCGCCGGATGCCGTGTCGTTCTGCAGGCCGATCAGGACCGAGCCGTCGTCGCGGCGCAGCGCGGGCCAGGCCATCGGCAGCACCGTGGCGAGCGTGACCGAGGGGACGCCCTCGGGCAGGCCGTCCTTGAGGGTCAGCTCGACCGTCGCGGCCGGCACCAGCTCGCGCAGCGCCACCCAGTCGCCCTCGCCCGGCAAGCCCTCGAACGGGCGGTGCACCAGCTCGGTCACCGCGTGTGCCGCGGCCCGGCCGTGGCACGCCTTGTAGCGCCGGCCGCTGCCGCAGGGGCAGGGCTCACGGGCGCCGACGACCGGGATCTCGCCGTCGATCAGCTTCGGCCGCTCGGCCTTCGTCTGGGGTCGCTTCTTGGCCATCGTGGGGTCTCCCGGTTACGGCGCTTCTCGTACGGGCGGGAGCCTAGCCGTTCGGGCCGTGACCGGCGGGAACCTGTGGACAACGCACACCAGCGCGGCGCCAGAGGCGTGAACCTGTGGACCGATTTCCCTCAGCCCTGGCCGTCTCGGCTCAGGTCATCTCGGCTCACGCCGTCTCGGCTCACGCTGTCTCGGCTCACGCGTCTCAGCTCACACGTCTCAGCTCACGCCGTGTCAGCCCAGGTCGTCGAACGCGTCCGCGAAGTCGAGGCCGGACATGTCCGCGAGGGCGGGGGCGGTGACGCGCGTAGCGAAACCGTCCTGGCGGCACCCCGCATCGGGATCGTGGACGTCCTCGTGGACCACCACCCAGACCGTCACCTCACCGCGGACGCCGTCCTGGACACCCCAGTCGTCGGCGAGGGCAGTGATGATGTTGAGCCCCCGGCCGCCGTGCGCGGTCACCGACGGGGTGGCCGGCGCCGGGCGGGTCGGGCCGCCGCCGTCCGTCACCTCGACGATGAGCCGGCCCCGTGCGTCCACCCGCCATGCGGCACGCACGTCGCCGTCGCCGGCCAACGCGTCGCCCAGGGGCCGCCCGTGTTTGCAGGCATTGCTCAACAGTTCGGAAAGGATCAGTACGGCATCGTCGATAACCGATTCGGACACGCCGCCGCTGCGCAGCTGCGAACGCATCCGGTGCCTCGCCTTCCCCACGCCCGCAGGGCCATGGGGTACGGCCATGCTCGACGACGTGGGCACTTCCTGTGCCACCACCAACGCCACCCCCGAGACCTCCTTTGCCCCACGCCACGGTGTGGATGCCCCATTGGCCTGTACCGGAAACCGGCCAATCCTCTTCCGGTGACGCATTCGCAACGGCCTTGTACGGAGCGAACGCGCCGGAGCACTCCCTGTGACGAAGGCCTTTCCTTCGGTCGTCGTAATGGCTGGATTTCATTGGTGTGGCCGAGAAGGGAGAATTCAGCAGCCGCACAGCGGGGTCAAGGGATGCGTCCGGCTCCTTACCGGCCTCTTGAGGTCACAGACGCCCCAGTTGTCGCAGCACTGCGCGCGGGCGGTTGGTGATGATGGCGTCGATGCCCAGTTCCACACAGAGATCGACGTCCTCGGGCTCGTTCACGGTCCAGACGTGGACCTGGTGACCGGCGCGTTTCAGCCGCTCCACATAGGCGGGGTGGTTGCGCACGATACGGATCGAGGGCCCCGCGATCCGCACGCCCGCGGGCAGCCGCCCGTCGCGCAGGCGCGGAGTGAGGAACTGCACCAGATAGACCGTCGGCAGCGTCGGTGAGGCGGCACGCACGCGATGCAGCGAACGCGCCGAGAAACTCATGATCCGGACCGGGGACTCGGCGGCCGAGGCAGGGGCGTCCAGGCCGAATCGCTTCAGCAGCGCCAGCAGCCGCTCCTCGACCTGGCCGGCCCAACGCGTGGGGTGCTTGGTCTCGATGGCCAGCTCCACCCGCCGCCCGGCGTCCGCGACCAGCTCCAGCAGCCGCTCCAGGGTGAGCACAGAGGTGTCCGCCGGGTCCTCCGGCCGGTTCACCCAGTCCGGCTCCTCGTCCCGGCCGCGCCAGGCCTCGTGCGTCCTCCAGGAGCCGAAGTCGAGGGCGGCGAGATCGGCCAGCTCCAGTGCGGAGACGGCGCCGCGGCCGTTGGAGGTACGGTTCACCCGGCGGTCGTGGACACAGACCAGATGGCCGTCGGCGGTCAGTCGTACGTCACACTCAAGGGCGTCGGCGCCGTCCTCGAGGGCCTTCTTGTAGGCGGCCAGAGTGTGCTCGGGCGCGTCTTCGGAGGCGCCTCGGTGGGCGACGACCTGGATGGAGCGCTGTGGTGCGTGGGTCACCGCGTCATGGTGCCACCGTCGTGGAGTACGCGCGGCGGCGTGGATGCGTCTGTGCGGCGAACGTCGGTATCCACCCTGCTCGTTTATATAACTTTTGCCGCAAAGGTCCTATGTAAAGAGAGTCCCCGGACCCACAGCCACCGCTTATGGTGCTCTGACGGCCCGTGGGAAAAGCTGACTGCATACAACAGCCGTGGATCGAGGAGAAGAGCTGTGAGCACCGAGAACGAGGGCAACGAGGTACCCCCGGCCCCGTCCGCACCTCCCGTGCCGGTGGCCTCTTCCGCCTCCCCGCAGGGCATGGCCCCCGAGGGGAACGCGCCGACGGCTCCCCTTCCGCCGGTCCCGCAGGACGCTCCGGCCCCCGCCGAGGCTCAGTCCAGCACCCCGCACGCGTCCGCCCCGCACGCCTCCGGCCCGGCCCCTGACGGCTCATGG
>NZ_CM002285.1:4844449-4846173 GCF_000497445.1 Streptomyces roseochromogenus subsp. oscitans DS 12.976
GTCCTACGGCGTCGGTGGCGCGGGTGCCGCCGGCGGCTTCGGCGGCGCGGCCGGTGCGGGTGGCACCGGTGGCTGGGGAGCGTCGTACCAGCAGCCGGCCCCCAAGCCGCGCGGCGGCGGACGCGGCGGGCTCGTCGCCGCGGTCCTGGTGGCCGCGCTGGTCGCGGGCGGCCTGGGCGGCGGCCTCGGCTACACCCTGGCCAAGGACCACGACGACAGCGGCTCCACCACGGTCTCCGCCTCCGACAACGGCGCCTCCCAGGTCAAGCGCGCGCCGGGCACGATCGCCAACGTGGCCGCCAGGGCGCTGCCCAGCACGGTCACCATCGAGGCCGAGGGCAGCAACGGCGACGGTGGCACCGGCACGGGCTTCGTCTTCGACACCCAGGGCCACATCATCACCAACAACCACGTGGTGGCGGACGCGCTCAACGGCGGCAAGCTGACGGCGACGTTCCCGGACGGCCGGAAGTTCGAGGCCGAGGTCATCGGCCACGCGCAGGGCTACGACGTCGCCGTCATCAAGCTCAAGAACCCGCCGTCCGACCTCAAGCCGCTCGCCCTCGGCGACAGCGACAAGGTGGCCGTCGGCGACGAGGCGATCGCCATCGGCGCTCCCTTCGGCCTGTCCAACACGGTGACGACCGGCATCATCAGCGCCAAGAACCGCCCGGTGGCCTCCAGCGACGGCAGCTCCACCAGCAAGGCGTCGTACATGAGCGCGCTGCAGACCGACGCCTCGATCAACCCGGGCAACTCCGGCGGCCCGCTGCTGGACGCCTCCGGCGCGGTCATCGGCATCAACTCGGCGATCCAGTCGAGCAGCAGCGGCGGCTTCGGCGGCTCCGGCCAGTCCGGCTCGATCGGCCTGGGCTTCGCCATCCCGATCGACCAGGCCAAGTACGTCGCCCAGCAGCTGATCAAGACCGGCAAGCCGGTGTACGCCAAGATCGGCGCCTCCGTGTCGCTGGAGGACTCCACCGGCGGCGCGAAGATCACCGACCAGGGCGCGGCCGGCTCCGCCGCGGTCGAGTCCGGAGGCCCGGCCGACAAGGCGGGCCTCAAGCCCGGTGATGTGATCACCAAGCTGGACGACATGGTCATCGACAGCGGCCCGACCCTGATCGGCGAGATCTGGACCCACAAGCCCGGCGACAAGGTCACGATCACCTACAAGCGAGGCGGCCAGGACCACACAGCCACCCTGACCCTGGCCTCCCGCGTGGGTGACAGCTGACCCCCTCGGCGAACGGCACGCACGCGTAGGGGCGCCCCGTACGGACCACGCTGCCCGCCGGACGTTCGATCCCGGTACGCTGTACCCGCTCCGCCCCTGGTGGGCGAGAGCGAGGTGGGTTGCCCGAGCGGCCTAAGGGAACGGTCTTGAAAACCGTCGTGGCGCGAGTCACCGTGGGTTCAAATCCCACACCCACCGCGGATGTTGGGAAGGGGCGCCTCCGAAAGGGGCGTCCCTTTCGCGTGCCGGGCCGGGTTTTCGGTGGTCACGGCCGGTGTCCCGTCATCCGTGCCGCCGAGGCGATCGTCGCCCGGGCCTCGCGTTCCGACAGGCCGGCGTTGAGGGCCGCCTCGGTCAGGGGGTCGACCAGGGCGGGGCCGATGCCGTTCTCGTAGGCGCGGCAGGCCGCCCAGAACAGCCGGGTGTTGCGCTGGCCCTCGTGTGCGGAGAGGACGAACTGGACGAGGCCGCGCCCGTGGTCACCCGG
>NZ_CM002285.1:4846262-4856556 GCF_000497445.1 Streptomyces roseochromogenus subsp. oscitans DS 12.976
GCTGCGGGGGCCGGGGCGGCGGCGCGAGCAGGCGCAGCAGGGAGGGCGGGCAGGGCGCGGGGGCCAGGTGGGCGGTGCCGGGGGCGGTTGTGTAGACGCCGTGCTCGGTGCGCGAGCCGGGGCCCACGAGATAGCCGCCGGCGCCACGGATGTCGATCCCGGGGGCGAGCCGGCCGGCGGAGTTCGGTACGACGACGTCCGGTGGGCCGGTGAGCCACAGATGACGCCCGCCGCTCGGTGTGCGGACGACGACCGTTTCCGGAATCGTGAACAGGTGGCGCAGGGCCAGTTCGCGCAGCGCGGTCGAGGAGTCGGTGCCGCACTTGGTGTCCAGGTCGACGCCGATCAGATGGTACGGCGGCAGCCCGCACGCGATGCCGTAGCCGGTGGCCCAGGGCGCGGCGGTGAACAGCTCGCGGATCCGGACCGGGTCGGTCGAGGCGTCGTACACGCCGTGGCCGAAGCGGCCGCACTCGCCGTGGCAGCGCGGTCCGGCCGGGTCGGGGTCGTCGCGGTGGGGGGAGCGCAGGGCCGGGAGTTTCGTCCGGGACAGGGGGATGACGGCCAGGCCGCGTTCGGCGGCTGACAGGGCGTGTGCGAGGGCCAGCGTCGTGGCCTGCCGGTCGGGGGTGGCCATGGCTCCATGTTCGTACGTACGTTCGAAAAAGGGAAGAGGGGTCCGGGGTGACGCGCCAGGTTCGGGGAAAATGACCGGATATGAGGAGGAACGATTCACCCCTTGTGCCGCTTGAGGAGTGAAAGGACCTCCTGATCCGTCCTGAGGTAGCTGATGGCAAAAGATGGCGATAGGCGTTTATCGACTTGTCATCACGCTTGCGTGCTAATCGCGGCTTCCGGGGTGGTTCGCCGGGGATTCGGTGGGCAACTCTGATCTCGCGACGTCGCCCACAGCGTCAGAGCGGTCGGCCAACTGCCCTGACATAAGCCGTACTTCACGTAGTTCCGGCCCTAGGGCCGCCGAGTTCTTGGTTCTGGAGGAACAACATGGCAAGCATCCGTACCGCCCGCGTACTCGCCGCCGTCGCCGCTCTCCCCCTCGCAGCCGCGCTCTTCAGTGGCGTCGCGGCCGCCGACAACGGCTCCTTCGCGGGCAACGGATCGAGCGCCAACACCGGTGTGGCGGGTGTCATCGGCAGCGGAGTCGGCCACAACAACTTCGGCAACTCGTCCACCACGCAGCAGAACGCGGTCGGCAACGGTGCCTCGAACCAGAGCAACACCGCCCAGGTCAACGACTCCGCGTTCGCACCCGTCCAGCAGGGCAACGAGAACGTGGCCGTCGACTTCACCCACCTGTGGTGACCCTCGGACGAGGCCCCTCTCGGTGAGGTGAGGGCCCTCGTGGGGAGTGCTTCGGGGTCATCACACGTCTGCGCGGCGGTACTTCGGTGCCGCCGCGCAGGCGTTTGTACGGTGCCCGTTCCATGGTGGTGGACCCCGGTGACGGTGGCCGACCTTGACACCTACCAGTATCTGACGGACAGTCAGAAACTGTCCCTGTCAGGTATGCGAGGCCGGGAGGCCCCCACCGTGCACCTCGCCCCCACGGAGCGGCAGCAGCGTCTGCGCGCCGAACTCCGCGCCTACTTCCGTGAAGTGCTGCCCGACTCCCTCGCACCCGCCGACCTCCCTGAACCCACTGACCCCGCTGACCCCCCTGAACCCACCGACGCCCGCGCCCTGTTGCGCCGCATCGGTGCCGACGGCTGGCTGGGTATCGGCTGGCCGGTCGAATATGGCGGCCAGGGCCGGGGCGCGGACGAGCAGTTCGTGTTCTTCGACGAGGCGAACCGGGCCGGCGCCCCGGTCTCCATGGTCACGCTCAACACCGTCGGCCCCACCCTCATGCGGTACGGCAGCGAGGCGCAGAAGGCCCACTTTCTGCCCCGCATCCTCAGCGGCGAGGCCGTCTTCGCGATCGGCTACACCGAGCCCTCCGCCGGCACCGACCTGGCCTCCCTGCGCACCCGCGCCGTGCGCGAGGGCGGCGGCTGGCGGATCGACGGTCAGAAGATCTTCACCTCGGGCGCCCAGTACGCCGACTGGATCTGGCTGGCCTGCCGAACCGACCCGGAGGCGCCCAAGCACCAGGGCATCTCCATTCTCCTCGTCCCGACCGACGCGCCGGGGTTCTCCTGGACGCCGATCGAGACGGTGGGCGGCCGGACGACGACGGCCACCTATTACGACGGCGTCCGCGTCCCGTCCCGGAACCTGGTCGGCGCCGAGAACGAGGGCTGGTCGCTGATCACCGGCCAGCTCAACCACGAGCGGGTCGCGCTGGCCGCCCTCGGCATGCAGGCCGAGGACTTCCTCGCCGCCGCGCTCACCGCCGCCCGTTCACCCGATCCGGTGAATCCACGACGCCGGATCGATGAGCCGTGGGTGCGTCTGCGGGCCGCCGAGGTGCATGCCCGGCTGGCGGCGAATCGCCTGCTCAGCTGGCGTTTGGTGGCCGACGTGGGAGCGGGCCGACTGGCTCCGGGCGAGGCGAGCGGCGTGAAATTCGCGGGAACGGAATCGACTGTCGCGACGTATCGCATGTGTCAGGAGATCGCGGGCGAGGCTGGACTGGTCCGCTCCGGCTCCCCGGGAGCCTTCGGGGACGGCGAGCTGGAACGGCTGAACAGGGCGGCGCAGATCAACACGTTCGGGGGCGGGGTGAGCGAGGTGCAGCGGGAGATCGTCGCGACGATGCGGCTCGGGATGAGGAGGGGACGGCGATGAGCGGGGGAAGCGGTGAGCCGCAGGCCGGGCGCATGCTGGACGAGGACGCGGTGGGGGCGCGGCTCAAGGGGTACGAGGGGCGGCCCGCGGCTGTCGCCGGGGTGGGGAAGGACCCGGTCAACCTGCCCATGATCCGGCACTGGTGCGAGGCCATGGGCGACACCAACCCGGCCTACACGGGCCCGGACGCCATCGCCCCGCCCACCATGCTCCAGGCCTGGACGATGGGTGGCCTGTCCGGCCACGAGGGCCGCACGGGTGCCTACGACGACCTGCTGTCCCTCCTCGACGCCTCGGGCTGTACGTCGGTCGTGGCCACCGACTGCGAGCAGGAGTATCTGCGGCCCCTGCGCCCGGGCGACGAGGTCACGTTCGACACGGTGATCGAGTCGGTGTCGGAACGGAAGACGACGAAGCTGGGCACGGGATATTTCGTCACGACCCGCACGGACGTCCGGGCCGCCGGCCGGCTGGTGGGCACACACCGCTTCCGCATCCTCAAGTACGCCCCGGCCCGCCGCACACCCCCGGCCCCGCGTCCCCGCCCGGTGGTCAACCGGGACAACGCCGGCTTCTGGGCGGCGGCGGCCGAAGGACGGCTCCTCATCCAGCGCTGCACGGACTGCGGCACCCTGCGCCACCCCTGGCTGCCGGGCTGCAACGCGTGCGGCTGTCTGGAGTGGGACACGGTCGAGGCGAGCGGCGAGGGCACGGTCTACTCGTACGTGGTCATGCACCACCCGCCCTTCCCGGCCTTCGAGCCGCCTTACGCGGTGGGTCTGATCGAACTCGCCGAGGGCGTGCGGATGGTGAGCAACGTCGTGGGGGTGCCGTACGACAAGGTGCGGATCGGGCTTCCGGTGCGCCTGGAGTTCCGGCGATACGGGGACGAGGGGGACGACGAGGGCACGCTGGTGCTGCCGGTCTTCCGGGTCGTCGAGGGCGAGGGCTGACATGGACTTCACGCCCACCGAGGCCCAGACCGAGGCCCGTGACCTGGCCGCTCGGATCTTCGGCGACCTCGCTACGCATGACCGGCTGAAGGCCGCCGGAACGGGCAGCGACCCGGAGCTGTGGAAGGCCCTGTGCGCGGCCGGGCTGGTGGCCGCGGCGGAGGAACTCGGCCTGCTGGGGCTGGTGCTGCTCCTGGAGGAACAGGGACGGACGACGGCCCAGGTGCCGTATGCGGCGAGCTGTGTGTACGGGGTGCTCGCCCTCACCGCGCACGGCAGTGCGGAGCAGCGGGGCAGGCTGCTTCCGGCGGTCGAGGACGGCTCGGCGGTGGTGGCGGGGGCGTTTCCCGCGCAGACCGGTGTACGGGCCTCGGCACGGGGTGAGCTGACCGGCACGGTGCCCGTCGTCCCCTGGCTGCGGGACGCCACCCATGTACTGGTCGCCGACGCCGGGCGGCAGCTGTGGCTGGTGCCACTCGGGGAGGGCACCGGGATCGAGGAGGTCGAGCTGACGGCCCCCTGGTCGGCGGGACGGCTCACCTTGGAAGGCGCGTGGGCCGAGCCGCTCGGCCCCGGCACCGGTGCCTACACCGACGTCCTGGCCACCGCCCGCACCGCCTTCGCCGGGCTCCAGGCGGGCGTCTGCGCGGGCTCCCTCGTCCGGGCCGTCGCGCACACCAACACCCGGGAGCAGTTCGGGCGCCCGCTCGCCAACCGGCAGGCCGTCCAACTGCGCGCCGCCGACGCCCACATGGACACCGAGGCGATACGGGTGACGGCCTACGAGGCCGCCTGGCGGCGGGACGCCGGGTTGCCGTACGCCACGCACGCGCTGACGGCTGCCTGGTGGGCGTCCGAGGCGGGACACCGCGTCGTGCACACGGGCCAGCATCTGCACGGCGGGGCGGGAGCCGACCTTGACCATCCGGTGCACCGGCACTTCCTGTGGGGCCGGCAGCTGGACGCGTATCTGGGCTGTGGGGCCGAAGTGCTCCAGGAACTGGGGGAGTTGATCGCAAATGGGGAGTGAGGGCGCGGCGGTGCTGCGCGTGGGTGCCGAACTGCCGCCGCTGCAGATCCCGGTCACGCGCACGCTGATCGTGGCGGGGGCGATCGCGTCCCGCGACTACCAGGACGTGCATCACGACGCGGAGCTGGCCAGGCAGAAGGGCTCACCGGACGTCTTCATGAACATCCTGACGACGAACGGCCTCGTCGGCAGATACATCACGGACCACTTCGGGCCGGCGGCGGTGCTCCGCAAGGTCGCCATCCGGCTCGGGGCGCCCAACTACCCGGGGGACACGATGGTGCTGACCGGCAGGATCGAGGAGGTCGACGGCGACACTGCGACCGTGCGGGTCGTCGGCGCCAACGGCAGCGGCCGGCATGTGACCGGGACGGTGACGGTCACCGTCCCTGCCGGAGACGCGTCATGAGCGCCCGGGCGCGGGACACCCTGGGCGGGCGTGCGGCGATCGCCGGGATCGGGGCCACCGAGTTCTCCAAGGACTCCGGGCGCAGCGAGCTGCGGCTGGCCGTGGAGGCGGTGCGGGCCGCGCTGGACGACGCGGGGCTGGCGCCGGCGGACGTGGACGGGATGGTGACCTTCACGATGGACACCAACCCGGAGATCACGGTGGCCCAGGCCTGCGGGATGGGCGAGCTGTCCTTCTTCTCCCGGGTCCACTACGGCGGCGGCGCGGCCTGCGCGACCGTGCTCCAGGCGGCGCTCGCGGTGGCGACGGGCGTGGCGGAGGTGGTCGTCTGCTACCGCGCCTTCAATGAACGCTCGGGCCGCAGATTCGGTGCGGGTGTGCAGCACCGGGAGCCGTCGGCGGAGGGCACCGCGCTCGGCTGGATGCTGCCGTTCGGACTGCTCACCCCGGCTTCCTGGGTGGCGATGGCGGCCCAGCGGTATCTGCACGCGTACGGGCTGACGCCGGAGGCGTTCGGGCATGTGGCCGTGCTGGACCGCGGATACGCGGCGACGAACCCTGCGGCGTACTTCCACGGCCGCCCCATCACGCTCGCCGAGCACGCGGCGTCCCGCTGGATCGTGGAGCCGTTGCGGCTGCTGGACTGCTGTCAGGAGACCGACGGCGGCCAGGCGATCGTCGTCACCTCCCTGGAGCGGGCCCGGGACCTGCGGCGTCCGCCCGCCGTGATCGCGGCGGCGGCCCAGGGCGCGGGCCGGGCGCAGGAGCAGATGACCAGCTTCTACCGGGACGATCTGACCGGCCTGCCGGAGATGGGAGTGGTGGCCCGGCAGCTCTGGCGCACCTCCGGACTCGGCCCGGCCGACATCGACGTGGGGATCCTGTACGACCACTTCACGCCGTTCGTGCTGATGCAGCTGGAGGAGTTCGGGTTCTGCGGGAAGGGGGAGGCGGCGGACTTCGTGGCCGAGGAGCGGCTGCCGCTCAACACCCATGGGGGCCAGCTCGGCGAGGCCTATCTGCACGGGATGAACGGCATGGCGGAAGCGGTACGCCAGCTGCGGGGTACGGCGGTGAACCAGATACCGGGTGCGACCCGAACCCTGGTGACGGCCGGCACGGGCGTCCCGACATCGGGCTTGATCCTGACGGCTGACGGCTGACGGTCAGCGGCTAGCGGCTAGCGGTCAGCGGCGGGAGCGCACCCTCAGCCGCCGGCCGGCGCCCGATCCGCGCCCCAGGCCGGCGTGGGGAACGCCCTCCAGGCAAGCGTGGGATCGGACCTCCGTGTCAGGGTCGGTTCGGCCGACGGGGCCAGGGACGATCGGGCCGGGGTCAGGGGCGTACCCGCAGACGGGGTGCACTCGCCGTCCACCTTCAGGAGGTGCAGTCCACCCCACCCCTACAACCTGAGGGGGACTCCGCTTCGGGACCTGCGGGCGATCCGCCGCAGGCGGGTCCGCTCCTAGCGTGGAGCCATGACCACACCCGTCTGCACCAGCGCCTCGGCCGCCGCCGCACCAAGGCGGCAGACCCTCCCCCACCCCCGGCTCCAGGCGGGCGGGGAGGCTCCCGCGTACCCGTCGTTCGCGTCGTATGTGCGAGCCCGCCAGCCGGTCCTGCTGCGCACCGCGCGCTCGCTGACCGCGAACCTGAGCGACGCCGAGGACCTGCTGCAGACCGCGCTCGCCAAGACCTATGTGGCCTGGGAGCGGATCGAGGACCAGCGGGCGCTCGACGGCTATGTGCGCCGCGCGCTGCTGAACACCCGGACCTCGCAGTGGCGCAAGCGCAGGGTGGAAGAGTTCTCCTGTGACGAGCTGCCCGAGCCGGAGCCCGTGCCCGGTGACGACGACCCGGCCGAGCGGCAGGCGCTGCACGACGCCATGTGGCGGGCGGTCATGAAACTCCCGGCACGCCAGCGGGCGATGGTCGTCCTGCGGTACTACGAGGACCTCAGCGAGGCCCAGACCGCCGAGTTGCTCGGGGTGTCGGTCGGCACGGTGAAGTCGGCGGTGTCGCGTGCGCTGGGCAAGCTGCGCGAGGACCCTGAGCTGGGACTGGTGCGCTAGAAGCGGGGACTGGTGCGCCGGCCCGGAATTTCCTCCTCATTGACGCACCCTGAGTGACGCACTCCCTAGTGACATACCGCGCGGTATGTGAGCAGAATCAGCGGAGCCCTTACTACCGCGCAGGCAACGCCGCCCCGGGAGGACTCGTGCTGAGCACCATGCAGGACGTACCGCTGACCGTCACCCGCATCCTCGTGCACGGTGTGCTGGTGCACGGGCGGTCCCAGATCACCACCTGGACCGGGGAGTCCGAGCCGCAGCGGCGCAGTTTCGCCGAGGCGGGAGTACGCGCGGTGCAGCTGGCGAACGCCCTGCGGGACGAACTCGGCGTCCGGGGCGACGACCGGGTGGCGACCCTGATGTGGAACAACGCCGAGCACGTCGAGGCGTACTTCGCCATCCCGTCCATGGGCGCGGTGCTGCACACCCTCAATCTGCGGCTGCCCGCCGAGCAGCTGGTGTGGATCGTCAACCACGCGGCCGACCGGGTGATCATCGTCAATGGCTCACTGATCCCGCTGCTCGCACCGCTGCTGCCCAAGCTGCCGACGGTGGAGCACATCGTCGTATCCGGCCCCGGTGACCGTACGCCGCTCCAGGGCGCGACCGCCCGGATCCATGAGTACGAGGAGCTGATCGCGGGCCGGCCGAAGAGGTTCGACTGGCCGGAGATCGACGAACGCCAGGCCGCCGCCATGTGCTACACCTCCGGCACGACGGGCGACCCCAAGGGCGTGGTGTACAGCCACCGTTCGATCTATCTGCACTCCATGCAGGTCAACATGACCCAGTCGATGGGCCTGACCGACCAGGACACCTCACTCGTCGTGGTGCCCCAGTTCCATGTCAACGCCTGGGGTCTGCCGCACGCCACCTTCATGACCGGCGTCAACCTGCTGATGCCGGACCGCTTTCTGCAGCCCGCGCCGCTCGCCGAGATGATCGAGCGCGCGAGGCCGACGCACGCGGCGGCCGTCCCGACCATCTGGCAGGGCCTGCTCGCCGAGCTGACCGCCAGGCCCCGGGACGTCTCCTCCCTGACCCAGGTCACCATCGGCGGCGCGGCCTGCCCGCCCTCCCTCATGGCGGCCTTCGACAAGCTCGGTATGCGGGTCTGTCACGCCTGGGGCATGACGGAGACCTCGCCGCTCGGCACGGTCGCCCGCCCGCCGGCCCACGCGGCCGGCACCGAGGAGGAGTTCGCCTACCGCCTCACCCAGGGCCGCTTCCCGGCCGGCGTCGAGGCCCGCCTCACCGGCCCCGGCGGCGAGCGTCTCCCCTGGGACGGCGAGTCGGCGGGCGAGCTGGAGGTGCGCGGCCCGTGGATCGCCGGCGCGTACTACAACGGCCCCGACGCCGAACCACTGCGCCCCGCCGACAAGTTCAGCGAGGACGGCTGGCTGAAGACCGGCGACGTCGGCACCATCTCCCCCGACGGCTTCCTCACCCTCACCGACCGGGCCAAGGACGTCATCAAGTCCGGCGGCGAGTGGATCTCCTCGGTGGAGCTGGAGAACGCGCTGATGTCCCACCCGGACGTCGCCGAGGCCGCCGTGGTCGCCGTACCCGACGACAAGTGGGGCGAGCGCCCGCTGGCCACGGTCGTCCTGCGGCAGGGCGCCACCGCCGACTTCGCGACCCTGCGCACCTTCCTCGCCGAGGAGGGCAAGATCGCCAAGTGGCAGCTCCCCGAGCGCTGGACGATCGTGGAGTCGGTGCCGAAGACCAGTGTGGGCAAGTTCGACAAGAAGGTGCTGCGGAGGCAGTACGCCGACGGCCAGCTGGACGTCACCAGCCTCTGACGGCGCGGCACCGCCCCCCTTTCAGGGGCGCTCCGGTTTCAAGACCGCTCCTGCTGACCCTGATTGGTCACGATCTTGCCCTGACTGGGCTCCGATCTGGCCCCAACTGGCCCCAACTGGCCCCGATCTGGCCCTAATTGGTCCCGATCCGGGCCAGCAGGTCCACGATCCGGCTCTGCACCTCGGTGCTCGTGGAGCGCTCCGCGAGGAAGAGAACCGTCTCGCCCGAGGCCAGCCGGGGCAGGTCGGCCTGGTCGACGGCGGCGGTGTAGACGACCAGCGGGGTGCGGTTGAGCTGCCCGTTCGTGCGCAGCCAGTCGATGATCCCGGTGATACCGGCCTGCCGCCGGTGCACCTGCATCAGGTCCATCACCACGAGGTTCGGCCGGAACTGCCCCGCCAGCGTCACCGCGTCGTTGTCGCTCCCGGCCCGTGCCACCTGCATCCCGCGCCGCTCCAGCGTCGAGGTCAGCGCCAGCGCGATCTCCGCGTGCTCCTCGATGAGCAGCACCCGCGGCGGATGCTGCTCGCTGTCGCGCGGCGCCAGCGCCTTCAGCAGTACGGCGGGATCGGCGCCGTACGCCGCCTCGCGCGTCGCCTGCCCCAGCCCGGCCGTGACCAGCACCGGCACCTCGGCGGCGACGGCGGCCTGGCGCAGCGACTGCAGGGCCGTACGCGTGATGGGCCCGGTCAGCGGGTCCACGAACAGCGCGGCCGGGAACGCCGCGATCTGCGCGTCGACCTCCTCACGGGAGTGCACGATCACCGGCCGGTAGCCGCGGTCGCTCAGCGCCTGCTGGGTCGTCGCGTCCGGCGCGGGCCACACCAGCAGCCGGCGCGGGTTGTCCAGCGGCTCCGGGGGCAGCTCGTCGTCGAGTGGCTGCGGCAGCGGTGCGTCCGCGACCTCGATGGCCCCACCGGGACCGTCCAGCGGCTCCGGCCCCTCGGCGGCGTCCGCGTCCGGCGCGCCTATGGCGTACGAGCGTCCGGCACCCTCGGTGCCGGGGGCGAGCCGGGACTGCCCGGCGAGTGATGCCTGTGCGGGTGCGGGCCCCGGCTGTCCGGCGCCCGGCTGTCCAGGAATCGGCTGTCCGGGGGCCGCCGGCTCGGCCGACGGATGCGGCCGGCCCGCCGCCTGCTCCGGCTGCTGCTCCTGACGCTGGGCCGGGTCCGGAGGCGTGCCCAGCTTGCGCCGGCGGCCGGAACCGCCCGGCGCGTGCGGCGGCGGGGTCGCCGTCGGCTGCTGCACCTGCGCGGCCTGCCGCGAGAACGGCACGCCC
>NZ_CM002285.1:4858249-4913359 GCF_000497445.1 Streptomyces roseochromogenus subsp. oscitans DS 12.976
ACCGGCGCCGGAGACCTGCCCGGTCGCGTCCTGCCCGGTCGGCTCCTGCGCGGCGGGAAGCGCGGCGGGCAGCTGACCGCCGATCGCCCCGGCGACCGCTCCGCCGCCACCGCCGAGCGGCACTTCCAGCACATACGCGCTGCCGCTCATGCCCGGCACCTCATGCGTCTGCAGCACGCCGCCGTGGGCCCGGACGATTCCGCGCACGATCGGCTCGTGCACCGCGTCTCCCCCGGCGTACGGCCCGCGCACCTCGATCCGCGCCACCTCGCCGCGCTGCGCGGCCGCGACCACGACCGTGTTGTCCAGGTAACCGCCCGCGGAGACGGGCGAGTTGCCGGTCGCGTCGACACCGGCCACGTCCGCCACGAGGTGGGCGAGCGCGGTGGCGAGCCGCTGCGGGTCGACCTCGGCCTCGATGGGCGGCGCGTGCACGGCGAACTGCACCCGGCCCGGACCGATCAGCTCGACGGCCCCGTCCACACCGGCGGCGACGACGGCGTCCAGCATCACCTTCGTACGGCTGATGTCCTCGGTACCCGCGTCCAGCCGCTGGTAGCCGAGGACGTTGTCGATGAGGGTGGTGATGCGGGAGTACCCGGCCGACAGATGGTGCAGCACTTGGTTGGCCTCGGGCCACAGCTGCCCGGCGTCGTCGGCGGCCAGGGCGGCCAGCTCGCGGCGCAGCTCGTCGAGCGGCCCGCGCAGCGACTGCGCGAGCAGGGTCAGCAGCTGCTCGTGCCGGCCGGCGAGTGCCTCGTACCGGTCCTTCTCCCGCTCGGCGAGCGCGGCGTACCGCTCCTCGCCGGCCGCCAGCTCCTCGGCGTGCTGCTCGCGCAGCTCCTCGACCTCGGTGACGTGCGACTGCCGCAGCGCGGTCAGATCGGAGGCGTGCTCCTCGGAGAGCCGCTCGACCTCCTCCGCGTACGCCTTCTCCTGCGCGGCTTTCTCCTCGGCCAGGGCCTCGTACGGCCGCCGGTCGGTGAAGGTCATCACGGCACCGACGAGCTGGTCCCCGTCGCGCACCGGAGCGGTGGTCAGGTCGACGGACACCTTCTGGTCGCCCTTGGACCACAGCACCTGCCCGCGCACCCGGTGCTTGCGCCCGGAGCGCAGGGTGTCGGCGAGCGGGGACTCCTCGTACGGGAAGGGGGAGCCGTCGGCGCGCGAGTGCAGCACCAGGGCGTGCAGCTCCTTGCCGCCCAGCTCACCGGCCCGGTACCCCAGTATCTGAGCGGCGGCCGGATTGACGAGCACGATCCGCCCGTCGGTGTCGGTCCCCACGACGCCTTCAGCCGCGGCCCTCAGAATCATCTCGGTCTGCCGCTGCGAGCGTGCCAGCTCAGCCTCGGTGTCGACGGTCCCGGACAGGTCCCGTACGACGATCATCAGCAGCTCGTCGCCGGTGTAGCCGTAACCGTCGTACGCCTGCTGCCCGTTCTCCAGATTCGCGCTCGTGACCTCGACCGGGAACTCGCTCCCGTCGGTCCGCCGGGCGATCATCCGGGTCGGCTTGGTCCGCCCCCGTGGATCCATGTGAGCGGGCCGGCGCATCGACCCGGGGATGAGCCGCGAGTCGAACTCGGGCAGCAGATCGAGCAGCCCGCGCCCGACGAGCGCCGTGCCCGGTGCCTCGAAGGCCTCCAGCGCGATGGTGTTCGCGTTGACGACGGTTCCGTTGGCGTTGACCAGGACCAACGCGTCCGGCAGCGCGTCGAGTATGGCTGCGAGGCGAGCAGCGCCTCGGGATGGCCTGCTGCTCACGAGACGCCTTCCTCCCTGTTACCGCACCTTGCCGACCGCTCGGGCCATCTTGCCAAGGGGCCCGCGACGTGTCACGCGAGGGAGTCTAAGCGCACACATTGCGCTCGCGACGCCGGATGAGAGGGAGGTCCCACGACGAAGTGACACCGAACGCGTGCCCACACCCCGACGACACCCGGACCACGGCCTCCGGCCACCAGAGCCGCTCCGCGAGACTTTCGCGGGACCTTTACGTGACCGGTGATCCAGCCAGGCCCAGCTCCGGCAGCAGCGGCACCATCCGGTCCCACCGCCCGATCTCGCATCCGTTGCTGCGGTCGTAGGTGGCGTCGACGCTGCGTCCGGCCCAGGTGCCGGTCACATGGGCGGTGGCCGGTCCGCCGTAGAGCATGGTGCAGGTGGTGCCGGGCGCCACCGGGGCGAAGAGGTCCTGCCCCCACCGCGTGCGCTCGTCCAGCGTCCGGCAGGCCTGCGCCGCGTCCGGGTGGCTCCCGCCGGCCGGATGACAGAACAGCTCGTGTGCCCCGTCCCGCTCGGGTCCGGCATGCCGCACGACCACGGTGAGGTGATCACCGGCCTGGTCCTCGGGCCGCACGGGCGGCGGCGCGGCGGATACGGCGACGGCGGGTACGGCGGAGAGGGCGAGAAGACCCGAAACGACGGCGAGGACCGACACACCGCCGCCGCGCACGGGGCCCTGCTGAAGACGAATGACCATGCCCTGCCCAACGCCCCGGCCCGCCGGATGTTGCGTCCGCGCCTCGCCGGGCGGAAGCCCTTTGCCCTGCGGCCCGACTGCCTAGTACCGTGGGGGGCGATTGGTGACGGGCCGCGCGGCTGTGTCATCATCTGCACGCACCATTCGCGCGCTCGCGTGAGCGGTTGTGCTGGAGGCGTCGCCTAGTCCGGTCTATGGCGCCGCACTGCTAATGCGGTTTGGGCCTTAAAGCCCATCGAGGGTTCAAATCCCTCCGCCTCCGCCCCGATCCCGAAGCCCCGGTCCCCAGGACCGGGGCTTCGGCGTTCCCACCCCGCGGCTCGCCCGACGCCCTCTGCCGGACCCTCTTTCGGCGTTTCCGCAGGTCACAAGGGGTATGCGGAACGGATTTCACATGGCGGCGGCAGTCATGTAATGTTCTTCCTGTCGCCGCGAGCGGGCCGAAAGGACCGGGAGCCGGGGGCAAGACAAAAGAACAAGCACTCGTAGCTTAACGGATAGAGCATCTGACTACGGATCAGAAGGTTGCAGGTTCGAATCCTGCCGAGTGCACACAGGTCGAAGGCCCCGGAGATATCCGGGGCCTTCGGCGTTTCAAGCGCCCCGCCTCGGCCACGGACCAGGGCTTGATCCGGCGGCGCCGAGGTTTTGGAACCCTGACCAGGGAGGCAACGTTCTTGCTGATCTCCTCCTCGGTCACGGCGTGAGTGAGTGCGGCCCGCAGGGCAGCATGGGCCGCCTGGACGACCCGCCGGGACGGCCAGGTCCGTACCGGACGCGGCCACCGGGCGCGCCCTCGGGATCGCGATCAGCGGCGCCGTCCGCGCCGGCTCCGACGCGGGTGCGCGTCAGCACTCCTCGTCGGGGTCGTTCCGGTTCAGTTTCTCGAGGTACTCGTGCGCCAAGTCCGTGGCGCGGGTGAACCAGTCGGTGATGATCGCCAGTTCTTCGGGGGAGTAGTCGGAGAACAGGGCCGTCAGGCGTTTGTAGTGGCCGGCGTACACCGCCTCGACGCGGGTGACGGCGGCCGGTACGGCTGCCACACGGACCCGGCGGCGGTCCGTGGGGTCGGGGCGGCGGGTGACATATTCGGCGCGTTCGAGGCGGTTGAGGATGCCGGTCACCGCGCCGGTGGTGACATGGGCGCGGGCGGCGAGGTCGCCGGCCGTCAGCAGGTCGTCGCCGGCCTCCAGGACGAAGGCGAAACAGGTCAGGTCGGTGACGTTCAGACCCAGCCGCCGGGCCAGCTCCTGCTGTCCGATCACGTGGGCGGCGATGAGGTGGTCCATCGCCGACAGCGCCTGGGCCGGGGTGGCGGGCGGTCGCGGCGTGCCGTGCATCTTTCGGAATCCCTTAGCTCGTGAGATATTCGATGAGTAAATGTCTTGGCTCGTGAGGGAATCTCGTCCTCGGAGGCGCTGTATGAGTCTGTACGACGAGGGTCACACGATCGCCGGCTGGACCGGCTTCGGCATCGCGACGGTGGGAAGCGGTGTGGTCGGGCTGGGGGTGTGCGAGGCCTCGCTGCCGGTGGTCGTGGGCGGGCTCGCCGTCGCGGCCGTGAGCGTGGTGGTGACATGGGTCCTGCATCTGACCGGCTGGGGCAAGCCGCCGGGTGTACGTCCGCGAGAGCAGTGGGGCATGCGGGTCCGGGATGCGCAGGTCCGGGAGGGGCACGTCACATGCGTCAGCTGCCGGCTGGCGGGGCGGGAGCGCCGGACCGCCGTGGCGCCCGTGACGAAGGGCGCCGAATCGATGCCTCTGTCACCAGTCGAATGAATCCGATGTCAGGGAACGGCAGTTGGTGATCGCCGTCCGTCCCTGGCTTCCGGGTGGAGGGCGGAAACAGGGCCGCCTGCCGCCCGCAGCCCGTTGTCAGACCCACCGCCTACCCTCAGGAGTGATGGGACAGGTATGGAAGTGCACCGGACTGCGCTGGTCGTCCGATGGGCCAGTGCTGGCGTGGGACGGCGGGCGGCGCAGTGGGCTGCCCTGGGGGAAGCGGGTCGGTTTCGCGGTGCCGGAAGGGGGTGTGCGGACGTGTGCGGGGGCGCGGGGGCATGTGTGCCCGGTGCGGGCCCTGGTACCGGGGCGGAGTACGGGGGCCCGGTGCGAGGAGTGTGCGCGGCTGGAGCGTTCGCATTCCGTGGCCGCCGACACGATCGCCGACGACCCTCGGCCGTACCGGGTGTATCTGGCGTGGTTCGGGCCCGGGATGGTCAAGGTCGGGATCACCGCCGTCGAGCGGGGCAGCGCGCGGCTGCTCGAACAGGGTGCCGTCTGTTTCAGCTGGCTCGGTGCCGGTCCGCTGATGGCCGCCCGGCGCACCGAAGAGCTGCTGCGGGCCACGCTCCGGGTGCCGGACCGGATCGCGTACGCCGAGAAGCGGGCCGTGCGGGCGGCCCTGCCGGGGACCGCGGACGAGCGTGCCGCCGAGGTGCGGGAGCTGCACGCGCGGGCCGTGGCGCTCACCGGGTGGCCGGAGTCCCTGCGGCCGGAGCCCTGTGAAGTGACCGATCACTTCAGGGTTTTCGGGCTCGACCGGGCGACGGCCGCGTTCGGTGAGGTCGTGGAGCTGGCCCCGGGCGGAGCCGTGAGCGGTGAGCTGGTCTCGGCCGCCGGGCCCGATCTGCATCTGGCGGTCGGGGAGCGCGGGGTCGTCGTACTCGACACGCGGCTGATCGCGGGGTGGGAGCTGGTGCCGCCGGCTGCTTCGGGCGTGGATGGACTCACCTTCCCGGTGCGGGAGTTCACACAGGAGCAAGAGGGCCTGTTCTGAGGTGGAGCAGACAGCTGCGCACCTCGCGGCCGAGCGGCACGGGCGTGGACGGTGGTACGAGCGGTACGCGATGCACATCTCCCGGGTCGAGCACAGTCACGTCTTCAGCCGCTGAAGTCCGGCCCTCAGCCGCCGAAGGCAGACCCTCGGCCACCGGGTCTGACCCCTTCCGCTTCCCAGGGGCCGCCTGAGAGGTACCTGTGTGTTTCTCAGGGAAATCACAGATCCGGGAAAGCCTCCTCTCAGAGGACGGCGACAAGGTGTCCACCATGACCACGACCTCGCCCCAGGGGCGCACCGAACTGCTGAGGCCGGACGGGAGCCCCGTCCGGGTGCTTGTGGTGGACGACGAGTTGTCGATCACCGAACTGCTGAGCATGGCCCTTCGTTACGAGGGCTGGCAGATCAGGAGTGCGGGGGATGGGCAGGGTGCCATCCAGACCGCCCGTGAGTTCCGGCCCGACGCCGTCGTGCTCGACATGATGCTGCCCGACATGGACGGGCTGGCCGTCCTCGGGCGGCTGCGGCGCGAACTGCCCGACGTGCCCGTGCTGTTCCTGACCGCCAAGGACGCCGTCGAGGACCGTATCGCCGGGCTCACCGCCGGCGGGGACGACTATGTCACCAAGCCGTTCAGTCTGGAGGAGGTCGTGGCGCGGCTGCGGGGGCTCATTCGGAGGTCCGGCGCTGCCGATCGGCGCTCCGACTCCGTGCTCGTCGTGGGGGATCTGACCCTGGACGAGGACAGTCACGAGGTGTCGCGGGCCGGGGAGTCGATCCATCTCACCGCCACCGAGTTCGAGCTGCTGCGCTTTCTCATGCGCAATCCACGGCGTGTGCTCAGCAAGGCGCAGATCCTGGACCGGGTCTGGTCGTACGACTTCGGCGGGCAGGCCAATGTCGTCGAGCTGTACATCTCGTATCTGCGGCGGAAGATCGACGCGGGCCGCGAGCCGATGATCCACACCCGGCGCGGTGCCGGTTACCTGATCAAGCCCGCCGCGTCATGAGCCGGCGACGACGGCCGGGTCCGCGGAAGCGACGAGCGGGACAGCCGCGCACCCTGCGGGCGCGGCTCGTCGTCGCGTCCGTGGCGCTGATCGCCGTCGTGTGTGCGGTGATCGGGACGGTGACGACGCTGGCGCTGCGGTCTCATCTGTACGGCCAGCTCGACGGCCAGCTGAACGAGGTCGCGGCCCGGGCGTCGGGCCAGTTCGGGCCGCCGGGCCAGCCGGGCAGGGACGGGCTCGACGGACGGGACCGCCCGAAGACGGTCGATCTGACGGACTTCGTCACCAGGGGGCCCCAGCCGAGCGGTACGACAGTCGTGGCCAAGGTCGAGAACGGCCGGATCACCGACTCACGACGCGGCCAGAAGTCCCGGTCCAACTTCCAGATGAGCGCCAAGCCGCTGACCGGGGCCCAGCTCGCCGCGCTGTCCTCTGTGCCTCAGATCGACCGGACCGTGCGGACCGTCGATCTGCCGGACCTGGGCTCGTTCCGCGTCGAATTCAAGACCGGGCCCAACGGCAGCTTCTACGCCGCCGTCCCGACCAGTGACGTCGACGGCAACATCAACACCCTGATCCTCGTAGAGATCAGCGTCACCGCCGCCGGTCTCATCGCCGCCACCCTCGCCGGTACCGTCATCGTCGGCGTAGCCACCCGCCCCCTGCGCAAGGTCGCCCACACCGCCACCCGGGTCTCCGAACTGCCGCTGCACACCGGCGAGGTGAATCTCAGCGAGCGGGTTCCGGAGTCCGAGTGCGATCCGCACACCGAGGTCGGGCAGGTCGGGGCCGCACTCAATCGCATGCTCGATCATGTGCATGGTGCGCTGCACGCCCGGCAGCAGAGCGAGATGCGGGTACGGCAGTTCGTCGCCGACGCCAGTCATGAGCTGCGCACGCCCCTCGCCTCCATTCGCGGGTACGCCGAGCTGACCCGGCGCGGGCGGGAGCAGGTGGGTCCCGATACGCGGCATGCCCTCGGCCGTATCGAGTCCGAGGCGGGCCGGATGACCCTCCTCGTCGAGGATCTCCTCCTCCTCGCCCGCCTCGACGCGGGGCGGCCGCTGCAGTTCGAGCAGACCGATCTCATCCCGCTGGTCGTGGACACCATCAGCGACTCCCGCGCGGCCGGCATGGATCACAACTGGCGGCTCGACCTGCCCGATGAGCCGGCGCTCGTGTCGGCGGACGCGGCGCGGATCCAGCAGGTGCTCGTCAACCTGCTCGGCAACGCCCGCAAGCACACCCCGCCCGGTACGACCGTCACCGCGCGCGTGCAGCGGCGCGGGTCGTGGATGTGTGTCGATGTCGAGGACAACGGGCAGGGCATTCCGCCCGATCTGCTGCCGCACGTCTTCGAGCGGTTCGCGCGCGGCGACTCCGCGCGGTCGCGGGCCACCGGGTCCACCGGGCTCGGGCTCGCCATCGTGCAGGCCGTCGCGACCGCGCACGGCGGTGCCGTGACGGTGGACAGCGTTCCGGGCCGGACCGTGTTCACGGTGCATCTGCCCGCGCTTGCCCCGGCCGCTGTCCGGCCGGCTCCCGCAACCGACTGGCAGTCGCACTCACAGGCACAGCACAGTGCCACCACATGGGTGCAACAGGGGGCTTGACGAGAGTCGGTCCATGCGAACCGACTCTTCTCCCGGCACTCTGCCGGCGCGGGAGCACCTCCCGGCCGGCGACGCCGGTACGCCTGTCCTGGACGTAGTGATCCCCGTCTACAACGAGGAGAAGGACCTCCAGCCTTGTGTGCTCAGACTGCATGAGCACCTCAAACACACCTTCCCGTACGCGTTCCGCATCACGATCGCGGACAACGCGTCCACGGACAGCACCCCGCAGGTGGCCGCGCGGCTGGAGGCGGAGATCCCCGAGGTCACCAACTTCCGCCTGGAGCAGAAGGGCCGGGGACGGGCACTGCGGACCGTGTGGTCGGCGTCGAACGCCCCGATCCTCGCCTACATGGACGTCGATCTGTCCACCGACCTCAACGCCCTGCTGCCGCTGGTGGCGCCGCTGATCTCCGGTCACTCGGACCTCGCGATCGGCTCCCGGCTCGCCCGCGCCTCCCGGGTCGTGCGCGGCCCCAAGCGGGAGTTCATCAGCCGGGCCTACAACCTGATCCTGCGCGGTTCGCTCCAGGCTCGCTTCTCCGACGCGCAGTGCGGCTTCAAGGCGATCCGGCGGGATGTGGCGCAGGTGCTGCTGCCGCTGGTGGAGGACACCGGCTGGTTCTTCGACACCGAGATGCTGGTGCTCGCCGAGCGCGCGGGGCTCCGGATCCACGAGGTGCCGGTCGACTGGGTCGACGACCCCGACTCCACCGTGCACATCGTGAAGACGGCGACGGACGACCTGAAGGGTGTGTGGCGGGTCGGCAAGGCGCTGGCCACCGGTTCACTCCCGCTGGACCGCCTCACCCGGCCCTTCGGCGACGATCCGCGCGACCGCGAACTGACCAACGTCCCCACGGGACTTGCCCGCCAGCTGGTCGGGTTCTGCGTGATCGGCGGCCTGTCGACCCTGTTCTACCTGGTGCTCTACAGCCTCTTCCGGCAGTTCTCCGGCTCCCAGGTCGCCAACGCGCTCGCGCTGCTGGTCTCGGCGGTCGCCAACACCGCCGCCAACCGCCGGCTGACCTTCGGGGTGCGCGGCCGGGGCGGCGCCGTACGGCACCAGGCGCAGGGCCTGGTCGTCTTCGGCATCGGTCTCGTGCTGACCAGTGGCTCCCTGGCCGCCCTGAACGCGGCCAGCGACAACCCGGCGCACTCCACCGAGCTGGCGGTGCTCATCGCCGCCAACCTCGCCGCGACCGTGCTGCGCTTCCTGCTCTTCCGCGCCTGGGTCTTCCCGGACCGCGGCGAGTCCCGCACCGGCTCGACGGTGGTCGCCGCCCACACTCCGTCCTCCCCGACCTACAGCACGACGGCGGCCCCTACGGCCCCTTACGCACCGCTGCCGCAGCGGCCGGTGCCGCACCAGCAGTCGTACGGGCAGTCGTACGGGCAGCCGTACGAGCAGTCGTACGAGCAACCGCACCAGACCACCCAGGTCCGCGCCGGTGAAGCCGCGGACGGCAGCTGGAGGGACGCCACCATGCGACTGCAGCCGGTGCGCCCTCACGACACCGATCCGGGGGATCCCCGATGACCACCCACTACGACCAGTTGACGCCGGCGGGCAGCCCCGCCGCCTGGAGCCCGCCGCCGACCGCAGCGCCGCCCTCGCACCGGGCCGGTGAGCCCGAGCAGCCGTTCGTCCGCAGACTGTGGCGCGGCCGCCCCGAGGACCCGCGCTGGGCGCGCCCGGCCTTCCTCGGTCTGCTGGCCGCCACCCTCCTGCTCTACCTGTACGACCTCAGCGCCTCCGGCTACGCCAACTCCTTCTACTCGGCGGCCGTTCAGGCGGGAAGCAAGTCCTGGAAGGCGTTCTTCTTCGGTTCGCTGGACGCGGGCAACGCGATCACCGTGGACAAGCCGTCGGCCTTCCTGTGGCCGATGGAGCTGTCGGTGCGGATCTTCGGCCTGAACTCCTGGGCGATCCTCACCCCTGAGGTCCTGATGGGCGTCGGCACGGTGGCGGTCGTGTACGCGGCGGTACGGCGCCGGTTCAGCCCGGTTGCCGGTCTGGTCGCGGGCGGGGTGCTCGCGCTCACCCCGGTCGCGGCGCTGATGTTCCGGTTCAACAACCCCGATGCGATGCTGGCCCTGCTGATGGCGCTGGCCTGCTACTTCGTCGTACGGGCGGTGGAGGACGGCCGGACGAAGTGGCTGGTGTGGGCCGGGGCCGCGATCGGCTCGGCCTTCCTCGCCAAGACCCTGCAGGCGTTCCTGATCCTGCCGCCGCTGGCGATCGTCTACGCCGTCTGCGCCCCGGTGCCGCTGAAGAAGCGGCTCGGTCAACTGGCCCTCGCCACGGGTGCGTTGGTCGTCTCCGGCGGCTGGTGGGTCGCGATAGTGGAGCTGTGGCCGGCCTCCTCACGCCCCTACATCGGTGGTTCGCAGAACAACAGCTTCCTGGAGCTGACCTTCGGCTACAACGGCCTCGGCCGCATCAGCGGCGACGAGACCGGCAGCGTCGGCGGCGGTGGCGGCGCGGGCGGCTCGGGCCGTTGGGGCGCGACCGGCTGGGACCGGATGTTCAGCTCCGAGATCGGCAGCCAGATCTCCTGGCTGCTCCCGGCCGCGCTGATCCTGCTGATCGCGGGCCTGTGGGCGACCGGGAAGGCGCGCCGTACGTCCGTCACCCGGGCCTCGTTCCTGGTGTGGGGCGGCTCGCTGCTGACCACCATGGTGGTCTTCAGCTACATGGCGGGCATCTTCCACCAGTACTACACGGTGGCGCTCGCTCCCTACCTGGCGGCCGTCATCGGCATGGGCGCCGGGCTGCTGTGGGAGCGGCGCACGGAGATCTGGGCGTCGATCACCCTCGCCGCGTCCGTCGTGGCGGCGGCCGCCTGGGGATACGTCCTGCTCAGCCGCACCTCCACCTATCTCCCCTGGCTGAAGTGGCTGGTGCTGATCGGCGGTCTGGCGGCCGCGCTGGGCCTGGTCTTCGCCGGCCGGATCTCCCGGCAGCTGGCCCTCGGGGCGGCGGCGGTCGGTCTGGTGGCCGCGCTCGCCGGTCCGACGGCGTACACCCTCAGCACGGTGGACTCCGCGCACACCGGCTCCATCCCGACGGCGGGTCCGGCGGGCGCGAGCATGATGGGCTTCGGCGGCGGCCGGATGGGCGGTGGCAAGGGCGGTGGCCTGCGCGGCGGTTTCGGTGGCGGCATGCCGGGCCAGCAGGGCCAGGGCCAGGGCCAGGGCCAAGGACAGAACGGCAACGGGAACGCTCAGGGCCGGGACGGCAACGGTTTCCCGGGCGGCGGTACCGGCGGCTTCCCGGGCGGGGGCGTGCCGGGCCAGAACGGCGGCACTCAGGGCCGGCAGAACGGCAACGGCTTCCCCGGCGGCGGCCGTATGGGAGAGGGCGGTAGGGGCGGCGGCATGGGTGCCGGCGGCCTGCTGAACGGCGCGAACGTCTCCTCCGCCGCGAAGAGGCTGCTGGCGGAGAACGCGTCCCGGTACACCTGGGTCGCCGCGTCCATCGGCTCCCAGAACGCGGCCAGCTACCAGCTCGCCACCGGTGACCCGGTGATGGCGATCGGCGGCTTCAACGGCACCGACCCGTCCCCGACGCTGGCGCAGTTCAAGAAGTACGTGGAAGACGGAAAGATCCACTACTTCATCTCAGGCGGCGGCTTCGGCGCGGGCGGCGGCAGCAGCAGCGGTACGGGCTCCCAGATCAGCTCGTGGATCGAGAGCACCTTCAAGAAGGTCACGGTCGGTTCGGCCACCTTCTACGACCTCACCCAGAAGAAGAGCGGCTGACCAGGGGAAAACCAGTCGGCGGAAAACGAGTCGTACACCGTATAGGAACTGCTATACGGTGTACGACATGTCTGCTTCCCCAAGCCATCGAGGTCACCCCCAGCGCTGGCTGATCCTCGGCGTCATCTGTCTCGCGCAGCTCACCGTGCTGCTCGACAACACCGTCCTGAACGTGGCCATCCCCTCGCTCACCCGCGAGCTGCACGCGGCCACCTCCGACATCCAGTGGATGATCAACGCCTACTCCCTGGTGCAGTCCGGGCTGCTGCTCACCGCGGGCAGCGCCGCCGACCGCTACGGCCGCAAGAAGATGCTCGTCGCGGGGCTCGCCCTGTTCGGCATCGGCTCGCTCGTGGCCGGACTCGCCGGATCCACCGGCCAGTTGATCGCCGCGCGGGCCGGCATGGGCATCGGCGGCGCGCTGCTGCTCACCACCACGCTCGCCGTGGCCATGCAGATCTTCACGCCCGAGGAGCAGCCGAAGGCGATCGGGATCTGGAGCGCGGTCGCCGCGCTCGGTTTCGCCGCGGGTCCGCTCATCGGAGGGGTCGTGCTGAACCACTTCTGGTGGGGTGCGATCTTCCTGATCAACATCCCGGTCGCGGTGCTGGGCCTGGTCGCGGTGGTGGCCCTCGTACCGGAGTCCAAGGCTGCGTCTTCCCGGGGGACGACCCCCGGACCCCCCGGCCGGGGCGACCGGCCCGACCTGCTCGGCGCGGTGCTGTCGACGATCGGCATGGCCTCGCTCGTCTACGCGATCATCTCCGGGCCGCGGTACGGCTGGACGTCGGCGCACGTCCTCGTCTCGGTCCCGGTGGCGGCGCTGCTGCTCGGTGCCTTCGCCTGGTGGGAGAGCCGCGTCGCCGATCCGATGCTCGACGTCCATTTCTTCCGCAACCAGCGGTTCATCGGCGCGGTGTCCGGGGCCGTGCTCATCACCTTCGGCATGGGAGGGGCGCTGTTCCTGCTGACCCAGCATCTGCAGTTCGTGCTCGGATACGGGCCTTTGGAGGCGGGGCTGCGGACCGCTCCGCTGGCGTTGACGGTGGTGCTGCTCAACTTCAGCGGACTGTCGGCCAAGTGGTCCGGGCGACTGGGTACGCCGGTTTCCATCGCGCTCGGGATGGTGCTGATGTCCTGCGGACTGCTGGCCATAGCGGAGCTGGAATCCGGGGGATACGCCGGGACGCTGCTCGGTCTGCTGCTGATCGGTGCGGGGTGCGCGATCGCCAACCCGGCGATGGCCCACGCCATCATGAGCGCGATTCCTCCGGAGAAGGCGGGGGTTGGAGCCGGTATCAATGGCACCCTTGCTGAATTCGGGAACGGTCTTGGTGTCGCCGTTCTGGGCGCTGTGCTCAGCTCTTCCGTGGCGTCGGGGAAGTCGCTGTCGGCCGGTCTGGGCGCCGGTCAGTTGGTGGGGGCCGTTGCCGTGCTGGCCGGAGGATTCCTGGCGGCGGGGTTGCTTCGACGGGCGGAGCGGGCGGTCGCCTAAGAGCTCGTGGCAGTGGGTAATCGTGCGGCTGCGGGTGCGTTGTGTCTGATGCTGCCCACGCGGCGGAGCCGCATGATCAGACACGGCCCCGCGCCCCTAAGGTTGGACCACTTGGCCGGAATTTCAGGAGGATGCGCCGATGGTGAACCAGGGTGCGCGGTCGGTGCGAGCCAGTGTGTGGCTGGAGGAGAAGGCCCGCAGGGGTGGTCGTAGCGGTGGTCAGCCCTCCGGACTGGACCGGGACCGGATCACCGGCGCGTCCATGCGGCTGCTCGATGCCGAGGGGCTGGCGAAGTTCTCCATGCGGCGGCTGGCCGCGGAACTGAACGTCACCGCGATGTCCCTGTACTGGTACGTCGACACCAAGGACGACCTGCTCGAACTCGCCCTGGACGCCGCCTTCGGCGAGCTGCGGCTGCCCGGCCCCGAGGCCGCGGGCGAGGACTGGCGCGAGCAGCTGCGGGGGCTGGCCGCCGAGTACCGGGCCGTGCTGGCGCGCCACCCCTGGCTGTCGCCGCTGGCGGGGCGCTACCTCAACATCGGCCCCAACTCGCTCGCCTTCTCCCGCGTGGTCCAGCGGGTGGTCCGCCAGGCGGGGCTGCCGGCGCACGGCATCACCGGTGCCATCTCGGCCGTCTTCCAGTTCGTCTACGGCTACGGCACGATCGAGAGCCACTTCGCCGCCCGGGTCGCGGCCGCAGGTATGACCCCGGACGAGTACTTCCGCCTGGCCATGGACGCGGTGAACGAGACGCCGGAGACCGCCGAGGTCATCCGGGAGTCCAAGGACATCATGGCGGCCCGCGGCGGGGACACGGTCCAGGAGATGCTGGACCGCGACTTCGCCTTCGCCCTGGACCTGCTGATCGCCGGCATCGAGGCGATGGTCGAACGCGGCTGACCACCGGTCTGTGGCCAGCCGCGCCGGAAAGCCCCCGGCACCGGCGATGTTGCGGTAGTACTCGACCGGCGGTTCCACGCAGTCGGGAGTGTCGATGACCTCGGCCGTGCCGGCGATCTGGACCCAGGGGCCGTTCCACTCGTCACTCAGTACCAGCAGGCTGACCCTGCTGTGCCTACGCCTGCGGCAGCGAGTCGCCCTGCACCGCCTGGATGTCCAGCTCCACCCTCAGCGTCGTACCGATGGCGGCGATCCCGGCCTGCAGCACCTGGTTGTAGTTCATCGCGAAGTCCTCGCGGTGCAGTTCGGCCGTCGCGCGGAACGCGGCGCGGGTGCCGCCCCAGGGGTCCGCGCCGGTGCCGAGGTAGGCCAGGTCCAGGTCGACCGGGCGGATCACGCCGTGCATGGACAGTTCGCCGTGGACCGTCCAGCGGTCGGAGCCCGACTGAGTCAGACCTGTGGAGCGGTAGGTGATCTCCGGGTGGGTGTCCACGTCCAGGAAGTCCCCGGACTTCAGGTGCCCGTCGCGCATGCCGTTGCCCGTGTCGATGGACGCGGCCCTGATGACCGCCTCCACACGGGACTTGGTGACGTCGTCCGGCGCGATCTCGATGGTGCCGCCGAACTCCGTGAACCGGCCGTGCACGCTGGAGATCCCCAGGTGCTGGGCGACCGCGGCGACGGACGAGTGCACCGGGTCGATGGTCCAGGGTCCGGGCGGCGGCAGCTCGGTGCCGCCCTGCCGGGCCAGCGTGACCGTGCCGACCTCGGCCCGGCCGCTCGCGGTGACGATGGCGGAGGAGGCCGCGGGGGCGTAGCCGATGGCCGTCACGATCACCGTGTACGCCCCTGGCGTCAGCTCGGTCGTGTCCCGTACGGCTCCCTCGGCATCGGTCTCGGCGCGCAGCACCTGCGTACCGGTCATGTCGGTCACCGTGACGACCGCGTGCGACACGGCCCACCCGTCCCGCGTACGGATCTTCGCGGTCAGTCCCATCCCGTTTTCTCCCTGCAAAGCCTTACAAACCGGTCGTACAAGCAAGTCGTATGAGCAGCCGGCCCGTGGCGGGGCCTCTCCGGTCGGAGCGTGCCCCGCCACGGGCCGGGTGGAACTACTCGCCGGGGTGGGCGAGCTGGATGTCGTGGCCGTCGACTCCGGTGCCGGCCACGGTCAGGGCCGTCGCCGCCGGCGGGTAGCCCGTCGCGATGACGGTGTACTCGCCGCTGTCCAGGTCGGTGAAGGCGTACGCGCCGTCCGTGCCGGTGGTGGCCGTGCCGACCACGTTGCCCGCCTGGTCGACGAGCGTCACGCGGGCGTCGGCCAGCGGTCCGTGCGGGGCCTTGACGACACCCTGGAGGCGGGCGCCGGCGTCCAGGTCGATCTCGATCCGGGTGACCCCGGCGGCGCCGATCTCGACCGGCAGCGCACGCGGCCGGAAGCCGCTCGCGTTGACGGCCATGGTGACCGTGCCGGGCACCAGGTCGGCGAAGGCGAACTGGCCCTGCTCGCCGGTGGCGGCGGTGGCCAGCAGGTCACCGCGGACGTCGGTGACGATCACCATGGCGTCCTTGACCGGCAGCGCACTCCCGGCGGCCCGGACCACACCGGTCAGTCCACTGGTGCCGCTGAGCAGGATGTCGTACGGCAGCGGTTCCTCGCCCACCACGATGGTGGAAGCCTGCGGCTGGTAGCCGTCGGCGGAGGCGATCAGGACGTACGACCCGGTGCCGGGGGCGTCGACGGAGTAGGAGCCGTCTCCCTGCGCGACCGCGCGGCCCAGCTGGCGGCCGGCCAGCGAGATCAGGGTGACCGCGGCCTGCGGGACCGGGGCGCTCTCGGCGCCGCGGACGAAGCCGTGCACCGGGGTGCCGCCGTGACCGCCCCAGCCGGGCTCGGCGAGCGTGGCGACGGCGGTCGCCACCGGCGCGGCGGCGGTGGCCATGGCCGGTGCCTCGGGGGAGCCGGCCGCCGGGACGACGGGCTCGGCCCAGCTGGGCACCTTCTGCTGTACGGGCTCCCGCACGGAGTTCTCCACGTTCTCCACGTTCTTCAGGTTCTTCAGGTTCTCCACGTTCTCGACGGGCGCGGCGGCCGGGGCGTCGGCCTCGGCGGCCTGGGCGAGCGCACCCTTGGTCTTCAGCGGGACCTCCTTGATGAACAGGGTGATCAGGAAGGCGAGGGCGGCGAGGCAGCCGGCGATGAAGAAGACGTCGGCGATGCCGTGGCCGTAGGCGCTCTCCAGCAGCGTCCGCAGCGGCGCCGGCAGCTTGCTCATGTCCGGGATGCTGTCGGTGGAGCTGGAGCCCGCCAGGGCCGCCTGGTACTTCGGGCTCAGGGCGGAGATGCCGTCCTGGACGTAGTGCGTGATCCGGTGGGACATCACCGCGCCGAGCGCGGAGACGCCGACCGCACCGCCGAGGGAGCGGAAGAAGGTGACCGTGGAGCTGGCCGAGCCGAGGTCGGACGGGGCGACCTGGTTCTGCGTGGCGAGCACCAGGTTCTGCATCATCATGCCGATGCCGAGACCCAGCAGCGCCATGAAGATCGCCATCTTCCAGTACGCGGTGTCGTACCGGATGGAGCCGAGCAGGCACAGGCCGGCCGTCACCAGGACGCCACCGCTGACCAGCCACGCCTTCCAGCGGCCGGTGCGGGTGATGAACTGACCCGAGACGGTGGAGGAGATGAACAGGCCGCCGATCATCGGGATGGTCATGACGCCGGACATCGTCGGGGACTTGTCCCGGGCCAGCTGGAAGTACTGGCTGAAGAACACCGTGCCGGTGAACATCGCGACACCGACGAACAGCGAGGCCAGCGAGGCCAGCGTGATGGTGCGGTTACGGAACAGGCGCAGCGGGATGATCGGCTCGCTCACCCTGGACTCCACGAGCACGAACAGCGCGCCGAGGACGATCGAACCGCCGACCATGGTGTACGTCTGCCAGGACAGCCAGTCGTACTTGTCACCGGCGAAAGTGACCCAGACCAGCAGCAGCGAGACAGCGGCCGAGATGAAGAACGCGCCGCCCCAGTCGACCTTGACCTCCCGCTTGACCACGGGCAGGTGCAGGGTCTTCTGCAGCACGATCAGCGCGATGATCGCGAACGGGACACCGACGTAGAAGCACCAGCGCCAGCCCAGCCAGGAGGTGTCGGTGATGACACCGCCGAGCAGCGGGCCGCCGACGGTGGCGACGGCGAAGGTCGCGCCCAGGTAGCCGGAGTAGCGGCCGCGCTCACGCGGGGAGATCATCGCCGCCATGACGATCTGGGCGAGGGCCGACAGACCGCCGACACCGATGCCCTGGAACACCCGGAAGGTGATCAGCATGCCCGGGTTCTGCGACAGACCGGCCGCCATCGAGGCGACCACGTAGATGACGAGGGCTATCTGGACGAGAGCCTTCTTGCTGTACAGGTCGGCGAGCTTGCCCCACAGCGGAGTGGCCGCGGTCATCGACAGCAGGGCGGCGGTGACCACCCAGGTGTAGGCGGACTGGCCGCCGCCGAGGTCTCCGATGATGTGCGGCAGGGCGTTGGAGACGATCGTGGACGACAGGATCGCCACGAACATGCCGAGGAGGAGGCCGGAGAGGGCCTCCATGATCTGCCGGTGCGTCATGGGGGCGTGCTCGGCGGAGCCTCCCCCGTGCTTGGCATGAGCCCGCACACCGGCTGGTGTGGTCGTTGCCATGGGCTTCCTTCTCTTACGTGCTTGCGGGTGTACGGGTGGTCTCTTCGAATACGGGTGCGACCAGGGAGGTGTGCCGGAGCGGCGCGGACCGGCAGTCGCCGAAGGAGTCGCGCAGCCGGGTCATCAGCCGGATCAGCTGGTTGACCTCGTCGTCGGTCCAGTCGGCGAGCCGCTCGGCCAGCAGATGCGTGGTCCGCCGGGACAGCTCGTCGAGCTGCTCCAGACCTGCGGGCGTCAGGCGCAGGATGCGCGAGCGCTTGTCCGCCGGGTCCGGGTGCCGCTCGATCCAGCCGCGCGCGGCGACGTGCGCGACATGCCGGCTGGTGACCGACATGTCCACGGCGAGCAGCTCCGCGAGCTTGCTCATGCGCATGTCTCCGTGCCGGCCGAGCAGTGTCAGCACGGCGGCCGAACCGGCCGGGCAGTCGGGCGGCAGGATCCGTCCCATGTCCCGTTTCACGGCTCCGACGGCACTGAGCTGACGCGCCAGCTCTTCGAATTGCGTCTGCTCGGCCATCACACCTCCCTTATTCGTTGCTTGGGGCAACCATAACGGTGTTTGGTTGCTGCAGGCAAACAAACCGGGGGTCCATGGATGTAAAAACTTGGCAATGGCAAGTATTGCGAACGTAAATGTGCAGGTCGGTGCGGGTGAGGTGCCCCCCTCTGTCCCGGTGGCCCCGCACTTGGGCCGGTCACCTGGATTCGCTAGTGTCTCGGGCCATGGCTAACACCCAGGGCCCCCAGGGCAACTACGACCCCGCCGGCAGCACCCAGATGTTCCGCGCGTTCGTCGACGAGGCTCCCCAGGGGCGCCAGGCGCAGGCGGCCGCCACCTCCGCCTCCTCCGGTCCCCGCATCGGCTTGATCATCGGTGTCATCGTGGCCATCGCCGTGGTGGCGGGCGTGGCCTGGCTGGCGCTCAAGTAAGGAGTACGGCGCTCTCGGCGCCCCTTCTCCTCCTTCCGCCTCCTGCTTCCGCCTCCTGCTTCCGCCTCCTGCTTCCACCGCCTACTTCCACCGGACGGACACGTCCCGCGTCTCGATGTGCATGCCGAGCGGCACCTGCCAGGCGTCGACGCACACCGTCCAGGTGGGGTTCATCCGCGCGCCCGGAGCGATCGGCACCGGCAGGCCGGCGGTCGAGTCGACCGTTCCCCAGTCGATACCGAGCAGGCCGATGATGTGCGTCCCGAACGTCACCGAGCCGGAACGCACCGCCGTGCCACCGGAGTTGCGGAAGGCGACGGTGACCTTCTGGCACCAGCGCTGATCCGCCGGCTTCGTCGTGGGCTCGCCCCAGGAGAGAGCGGCGGGGCCGGCGGGCGTGCTGCCGCTGGGAGTTGGGGCGGGCGAGCCGGATGCGGGCGGCGCGGGTGTCGTACGACCGGACGTGTCGCCCGTACCGCCGGAAGGGCTGGGTGTGTCCGGGGAGGGTGCGGTCTGCTCGGGGTCGCCGGGGTCGCCGGTGCCGGACGAGCCGCCCGGCTGCCCTGAACCGGGTGTTCGGGCCGGGGAGTTGCTCTGTCCCGAGGCGCCGCTCGGCGTACTCCCGCCGTCCAGCGGTACCAGCGACACCGAGCCGGTCGGTGTGGACGCCGGCGTACGCCCGCTCTCCGGGCCGCCCGCCGCGCCGACCGCGACATAGCCGCCGCCCGGGCCGCTCGAAGCGGCGCACGCTCCCAGCACCCCGCCCAGACAGACGACGGCCGCCGACGCTGCCGTAACGGCGCCTCGGCGGCCACGCGTCCATGCCGCATGTGTCACATGTGTCGCACGTGTCGTTCGAGCGGTGTCGTCCGGCCCTGTCGCTCGCAGCATCGGGCCAGTGTCGCTGACGAACCGTCAGAATTGAAGCCTCGGTGAGAGATCGGCCTCAGTCCGAGATCAGGCCTTCCCGGAGCTGGGCCAGCGTCCGGGTCAGCAGGCGCGAGACGTGCATCTGGGAGATGCCGACCTCCTCACCGATCTGGGACTGGGTCATGTTGGCGAAGAAGCGGAGCATGATGATCCGGCGCTCCCGGGGCGGGAGTTTGGCCAGCAGGGGCTTCAGGGACTCGCGGTACTCCACGCCCTCCAGGGCGGTGTCCTCGTAGCCGAGCCGGTCGGCCAGGGAGCCCTCGCCGCCGTCGTCCTCGGGGGCCGGGGAGTCCAGCGAGGAGGCGGTGTAGGCATTGCCGACCGCGAGGCCGTCGACCACGTCCTCCTCGGAGACGCCGAGCACCGCGGCCAGCTCCGTCACCGTCGGGGACCGGTCCAGCTTCTGGGACAGCTCGTCGCTCGCCTTGGTCAGCGCCAGGCGCAGCTCCTGCAGCCGGCGCGGGACGCGCACCGACCAGGAGGTGTCCCGGAAGAAGCGCTTGATCTCGCCGACCACCGTCGGCATGGCGAACGTCGGGAACTCCACGCCCCGTTCGCAGTCGAAGCGGTCGATCGCCTTGATCAGGCCGATGGTGCCGACCTGGACGATGTCCTCCATGGGTTCGTTGCGGGAGCGGAAGCGCGCGGCCGCGTAGCGGACCAGCGGCAGATTCAGCTCGATCAGGGTGTCCCGGACGTAGGCCCGCTCCGGGCTGTCCTCGTCGAGGGCGGCGAGCCGCAGGAAGAGGGAGCGGGACAGGGTGCGGGTGTCGATGTCCCCTGAGGCCGGCGGAGCCGGGATGTCGGCGGCCGCCGCGGTGGGCGGGGCCGGCACGGCGTCGAGGGCCGTGACGCCCTCGATGCCGTCGAGGACGTCGAGTGCGTCGAGCTCCTTGGGCGCTGCCTCGCTCTTCGCGGGCGTCAGCACCTTCGAGCTGCCCTGGTCTGCGGACATGCCACCCCCTTTGGGTCGCGGGACGGTCGGGGCGGCGCCGCCTTTCGAGCAACGCAGCCTTCACCTGAATACCGGAGCGGAAGGCCCGGCAAACGCGTCTCCCGCAGAATGTCACATGTCGGCAACACGCTGTAGTGACATGTCGACATGCGAGATGCGAATCGGCCCTGGAAAGAAGGGGTCTGACGCCTTTTCGGTTCTGAACTGTCGGCATCTGTGCTGGTGAGCGATTCGCCCGCGACGGTGAGGCATCGATCGGGTTTGCGATGCAGGGGGTGTTCCGGTGCGTGCTTCCGTGCGCCTGCCGTGCTCCGCCTTGAGGGCTTCTACGGCCTCTGATGGCCTCTATGCGTCGATGCGATTCGCGGAGCGGAGTCGCTGGAAGCTGCGGGCGAGGAGCCGGGAGACATGCATCTGGGAGACGCCGAGTTCCGCGCTGATCTGAGACTGGGTGAGATTGCTGTAGTAGCGAAGGAGAAGGATTCTCTGTTCGCGCTCGGGGAGTTGGACGAGCAGATGCCGGATCAGGTCGCGGTGTTCCACGCCGTCCAGCGCCGGGTCCTCGTAGCCGATGCGGTCGAGCAGGCCGGGCAGTCCGTCGCCCTCCTGTGCGGCCTCCAGCGAGGTGGCGTGGTACGACCGTCCCGCCTCGATACAGCTCAGCACCTCGTCCTCGCCGATCCGGAGGCGCTCGGCGATCTCGGCGGTGGACGGGGTGCGGCCGTAGAGCGTGGTCAGGTCCTCGGTCGCGCTGTTGACCTGCACCCACAGCTCGTGCAGCCGGCGCGGTACGTGGACCGTGCGGACGTTGTCCCGGAAGTACCGTTTGATCTCGCCGACCACGGTCGGCATCGCGAAGGTCGGGAACTGCACGCCCCGGTCCGGGTCGAACCGGTCGATGGCGTTGATCAGGCCGATGGTGCCGACCTGGACGACGTCCTCCATGGGCTCGTTGCGGGAGCGGAAGCGGGCGGCCGCGTAGCGCACGAGCGGGAGGTTCGCCTCGATCAGTGCTCCGCGCACCCGGTGGTGCTCCGGCGTGCCCGGGGTCAGGTCCTTCAGCTCGGCGAAGAGCACCTGGGTGAGGGCTCGGGTGTCGGCGCCGCGCCGCTTCTCGGGGGCCGTGGGAGCGGGTGCGGGGGCAGGAGCGGTCGCCTCCTCCTGGGGCGGCGCAGTACTGGCCGACACGGTCAACGCCACCTCTTCATCGATCAACCATCCGTCAAAAGTGGTCATAGCATCACAAGAGATGCGCACTGTGTGCAAGCACCAGATAACGCCGTGTTGTTTTCAAACATCGAGAAGTTGGGGCGTAAGACGCACGAAAGCCCCCCGCCGTTCCGGCGGAGGGCTGTGTCCCGCGAAGGGTGTCCGAAGGGGTTCCTAAGGGGTTCTGAGAGGCTCAGAATTCGTAGTCGGCGATCACCCACGTGGCGAACTCGCGCCACTGCGCGACCCCCGCCTGATGAGCCGGGTGCTCCAGGTAGCGCTTGAGGGCGTCGGTGTCCTCGACCGCCGAGTTGATCGCGAAGTCGTAGGCGATGGGCCGGTCGCTGACGTTCCAGCCGCACTCCCAGAAGCGCAGCTCCTCGATCTGGCCGCCGAGGGCCTGGAAGGCCTCCACCCCCGCCACGACCCGCGGATCGTCGCGTTCGACGCCCTCGTTGAGCTTGAAGAGGACCAGATGGCGGATCATGGGATGTACCTCAGCTCTTTCCTCCGTTGGCGACCCAGGTCATGAAGTTGCCCACGGCCTTGGCGGCGTCCGATATGCCCTCGAAGACTATCTGGACGTAGTGGGCCGCCTTGGGCGGGTCCGTGATGATCACGTACAGACAGAAGACCACGAGCACGTATATGGCGATCTTCTTGGCGTTCACCGCCACCGCGGCCTCCCCTGTGGTGTATGCCCTGCGGGCGCCCTGCTGCCGGCGGCGAGTGTAACCTTCACGCCCCATTTAGGGACCAACGGCCCGCCGTCCGAGGTCTTTTGCCGGGTCCGGCCGGCCGTCGCGCGGCGCATGATGGGGAGAGCCCGGCGGGTCCGGCAGGAATCCGCGGGGCGGGGACGGGACCCCGACTGCGGGGTGCGGGCCGCGCATCCCCCCGACGGCGGCGCGCACTTGAGGGTCCGGTCCCCCGCGTCCCTTCCTCAGGACGTAAGAAGGGCCCCGTCTTCCGACGGGGCCCTTCTTCGAGCGGTAGCGGAGGGATTTGAACCCTCGGTGACTTGCGCCACACTCGCTTTCGAGGCGAGCTCCTTCGGCCGCTCGGACACGCTACCGAGGGAGACCTTACAGCAAGGTGGGGCATGGTTCGAAATCGGAATTAGGCGGTCCCGTGATCGGACCTGGCTTCGGTCTTGTGATCGGTTCAGTGATCGGTTCCGTGCTCGGTCCTGTCACCGGCCCCGGAAGAAATCGGTGAGAAGCCGGGCGCACTCCGTCGCGAGTACGCCCTCGACGACCTCCGGACGGTGATTGAGCCGACGGTCGCGGATCACGTCCCACAGCGAGCCCGCCGCGCCCGCCTTCTCGTCCCGGGCGCCGTAGACGACCCGGTCGACACGGGACTGGACGATCGCGCCCGCGCACATCGTGCACGGCTCCAGGGTGACCACGAGCGTGCAGCCGGACAGCCGCCACTCCCCGAGCGCGGCCGCGGCCCGCCGGATCGCGAGGATCTCCGCGTGGGCCGTGGGATCGCCGGTGGCCTCGCGTTCGTTGTGCCCGGCGGCGAGCACCGTCGTACCGTCCGGGGACAGCACGACGGCGCCGACGGGGACGTCTCCGCCCAGGACGGCCCGTTCGGCCTCGTCCAGGGCGAGTCGCATCGCGGCTCGCCAGCGGTCGCGTACCGGGTCCGCCGCGGCAGCCGTGTCGTCGGTGGTCAGCGGACGGTCTCCAGCACCTCCGAGGCGCCCAGAGCCTCGGCGATCGAGCTCAGCGCGTCGTCGGCGTCCAGGGCGCGCAGCTCCTTCTCGCTGATGCCCAGGTCGTCGAGGATCTGGCTGTCGCCCACCGGGCTGTGCGGGACCGCGTCGGCGGCGGCGCTCTCCTCGTCGTCCTCGTCGGACTCGGACTCGCCGTCCTCCGTGCCGTCGAGGTCCAGGGAGTCCAGGTCGTCGACGTCGTCGGCGCCCGGCTCCCGGCCGAGCAGTTCGTCGGTGAGCAGCAGCTCGCCGTACGCGCTGCGCTGGGCTGCGGCCGCGTCCGAGACGTAGATGCGAGGGTCGTCCTCGCCGTCCACGCGGACGACACCGAACCAGGCGTCCTCCTGCTCGATCAGGACGAGCACCGTGTCCTCTTCGGGAGAGGCTTCCCGGGCCAGGTCGGCCAGATCCGACAGGGTTTCCACATCGTCGAGCTCTGTGTCGCTCGCTTCCCACCCGTCTTCGGTGCGCGCGAGCAGTGCGGCGAAGTACACCGTGACTCTCCCACTGGTCATAGGCGTGCCGGTTGGAGGTCCCCCCGGCGGAGGTACTTGGGCGGAGAGAGCTGGGCTCCGAGCCCCGCCCACTCGGAATCGTGGCAGAAACAAGGCTCACAGGGGACGTCTTCGGCTCCCTGTGTCTGGCTGTTTCGATCGTGGATCTGTCATCGACGCAACCAACCGCTCGTTCCCGCCACCTGCGGATCGTACGCGGATTTGCCACTCACTCACGCACGCCCACCACGCAAACTCCGCTACGGGCGTGGATCTTCCTCACCCAGAACTTTTCTTACCGGGCCTTGCCCAAGCGCTTTCCCCCTTCAGGCGGCCTACCAGCGGAACGTCCGCATGCGCATCGCGTGCCGCAGCCGGGCGGCCTTGGCGCGCCGCGGCTGGACCCGCGCGCGCAGCTCACGGGCCTCGGCGAGGTCACGCAGGAACTGGGCGCGCCGTCGCCGTCGCTCGGCATCCGTCTCGGGTTCGCCGGCCCCGCGTATCGCGGGCTCGCCGGTGGCCGCGGCGTCTTCGGCGTCCCCGGGCGAGTGCTCCGGAAGGTCAGGCAGGTCAGGCACGTCACACCACCCCAGTCCGTCCTCCCACTTTCCCTCGGATGGGCGGTTTGACGCCAGCACCAGGGGGTCCTGAGCGCAGGTACCGTTATGGGCATGCGTCTCCACGTCGTCGACCACCCCCTGGTCGCCCACAAGCTCACCACGCTGCGCGACCAGCGCACCGACTCCGCGACCTTCCGGCGGCTCGCCGACGAACTGGTCACCCTGCTCGCCTATGAGGCCACGCGGGACGTGCGCACCGAGGCCGTCGACATCCAGACCCCGGTCGCGCGGACGACCGGCGTCAAGCTCGCCCGCCCCCGTCCGCTGGTCGTGCCGATCCTGCGCGCCGGCCTCGGCATGCTGGACGGCATGGTCCGGCTGCTGCCGACCGCCGAGGTCGGCTTCCTGGGCATGGTCCGCAACGAGGAGACGCTGCAGGCCTCCACGTACGCCTCGCGTATGCCGGAGGACCTCTCGGGCCGCCAGGTGTACGTCCTGGACCCGATGCTGGCCACGGGGGGCACGCTGGTCGCGGCGATCCAGGAGCTGATCAAGCGGGGGGCCGACGACGTGACCGCGGTGGTGCTCCTGGCCGCGCCCGAGGGCGTCGAGGTCATGGAGCGGGAGCTGGCGGGGACGCCGGTGACGGTGGTGACGGCCGCGGTGGACGACCACCTCAATGAGCACGGATACATCGTGCCGGGGCTGGGGGATGCGGGGGATCGCCTCTACGGGGCGGCTGAATAGAGCTTTGCGCCTGCCGGGGTGCGGGCTTTTCGCCCCGCGCCTCTTGGGGTGCTGGTCAGCAGCTCTTCTGCGGAGGAGCCGTCGGCTTCGCGGCGGTCAAGGCTGTCAGGGCCTGGTTGGCGGCTGTCGGCTGGGTCAGGCCCTTGAAGGTGTCGCCGAGGATGAGGTCGAGGTCAGGGCCCTTGCGGGTGGCGTCGGTGCGCTGTTGGGCGCCGGCCAGCTGGGTGCCCAGGACCGCCAGTGAGGTGTTCTGGGCCGAGGGCGGGCCGAGCAGGAGCCCGGCGTTCTTCACCTTCTTGTCGAAGTCTTTGCTCGCGTTGCCCACGTCGCCGATCTTGAAGCCGCGTTTCTTGAGCGCGTCCGCGGTGTCCTTGGCGAGGCCGGTGCGGCCCGTGGCGTTGTAGACGTTCACGGTGATCTCGCCCGGCTTGGGCAGGGCCGTGCCCCTGGGCGCCGTCGCGGCCCTGGTCCGGCAGTCCTCCTTGGTGCCGGCGGCGGTCGTCTTCTCGGTGCCGCCTGTGAAGACGTCGATGAGCTGCAGGGCGCCCCAGCCGATCAGGCCGAGCACGGCGACGGACGCCACCACGGCGGCCACGAGCCTGCCGCGTCGGCGCGGCGGACGCATCCGAGGGTATTTGTCCCCCGTGATCCGGTACTGGCCGCCCATGCCGGGGGGAGTCAGCATGCTCATGGGCGCAGCGTAGTGCGCCCGAGCGACGATGCCTATTAGATGATCAGTCGATGCCGCTCAGCGGAACCCGAAAGGGTCAAGGGCCAACGGCCGTGTCGCGCCGGGTCAGTCGAGTTCGAGCACGCGTGCGTGCAGCACCTGGCGCTGCTGGAGGGCGGCGCGGACCGCGCGGTGCAGCCCGTCCTCCAGATAGAGGTCACCCTGCCACTTCACGACGTGGGCGAAGAGGTCGCCGTAGAACGTCGAGTCCTCGGCCAGCAGGGTCTCCAGATCGAGTTGCCCCTTGGTCGTCACGAGCTGATCGAGGCGGACCGGGCGCGGCGCGACGTCCGCCCACTGCCGGGTGCTTTCCCGGCCGTGGTCGGGGTACGGCCGGCCGTTTCCGATGCGCTTGAAGATCACACGGAAAGCCTACCGGTCAAGACGTTCCGGGCGCAGCCATGGCGGCGGAGTGTGACGCTTGAAAAGATGCGCCAAAAGGAGCAAATAGGCCTCTATCGGGGGCAGGGCGCCGGGATGAGTGACAGTGAGACCGTCCCGTCCGCCACCCCGCAGAGCGCCGCCGCGCTCCCCGCCGGGGCGGGGAAGAGCGCCTCCGGGAGGTTCGGGGAGCCGGAGTTCGACACGGCGGATTTCCTCCGTACGGCCGACCGCGCAGGCGCTCTGCGGCCGTTGTGCACAGGCTGTGGACCGTGAGCCGGCGTACGGGAAGCCGGACGCCCGGTCGCGGCAGCCGGTGGCGGCTCCGCGGGCGCGGCCTCTCCCGCTCCCTGTCCGGCACGGCCCGGCGGGGGCGATGGGCCGCCCCCGCCGGTGCCGGTTCAGCGGTTTCGCTCCTCGGGCGTCCGCTGCGGTTCTTCCTTCTGTTCCGGCCTGGGTGCCGTGGCACGCCTGGCCTCCGCGCGCACCAGGGCGCGCAGGACGGCATACGGATCCATGGGCATGGCTGTGCTCCTTGCGTCTGACTGACCTTGCGCGGTGCCCTTTCGCGGGGGCGCGGGTCTGTCAGCAGCGCAGGACCACCGTGCGGAGTAGGGGCGGGGCGTACGGCGCCCGGAGCGTGCCGGCGCACAGCCGGGCCGTCGGCCCGGCCGGTGCCGGGTCGGGGAGGGGCGCGGGGCGCTCGGGTGCGTCGGCCTGGTGGAGGGCGCTGTCGGGCGGCCGTACGAGCGAGTCGAGGTCCTCGTGCTCGAAGGTCTCGGCGGACAGGCCCAGCGCGGGGGCCGCCTGGGCCTGGGCGTGGATGCAGGGCACCCACAGGGCGAGGAGCAGCGCGAGCACCCGCAGCCAGGTCCGGCTGCGGGTGAGGCCCACGATCCCGCTCACGGCAGGGGTATCCCCGGGACGGGCGGGGAGTGCAGCATGCGGGGCGCGATATCCGCCCGCGCGGCGTACGCGCGAGGCATGGGGTTGACGTGGGTGTTCACAGCGTCCGGGGGACAGCCTTGGCCCGGCTGCGGATGCTGAACGCGGTGACGATCTCGGTGATGCCCACGACGACCAGCCAGATGCCGGCGACGAGGGTCAGCACGGCGACCGACCGGAACGGCGAGTCGATGAGCACGATCCCGGCGATGAAGGTGATGACCCCGAGGAAGACCTGCCAGCCCCGGCCGGGCATCCGGGAGTCGTGTAGCGCGGCCAGGGTCTGGGTGATCCCGCGGATCAACCAGCCGATACCGATCCACAGGGCGAGCAGCAGGATCGACTGCATGGGCCCGCGGAAGCAGAACAGCCCGAGCACGATCGACAGGGCGCCGCTGATGAAGGCCAGCACGCGCAGCGAGGTCGCCATGTGCGTGCCGAAGGCGGAGGCCAGCTGGAAGATGCCGCTGATGACGAGGTAGAGGCCGAAGAGGACACCGGCGGCGAGCAGGGAGGCGCCGGGCCAGACGAGCACCAGGACGCCGAGGATCAGCGAGGCGATCCCGGTGACCAGGACCACCTGCCAGGCGGCCTTGGACAGGGCGTGCAGGGGCCCTTCGAACGGCGGCTCGGGCTCGTGCCGTTCACCCGGCGGCGGCGTCGAGTGGACTTTCCGGTCGTCATACTCGCGGCCCCAGTCCGGACCGCTGTTCGGTGCCTCGGTCATGGTTCATGCTGTGACCGCGGGGGTCTGCGGTGCCATCGGGGAAGCCTGTTCGGGTGAAGTCCCGGGGGCGCCTTTGTGCCGGGGGCGACTTCGCATACCCAGGGGTGCGGGACTGCATCGATGTGCGGCTCCGCCGCGATGGGGGTCCCCCGCTCGAGCGCAGTCGAGAGTGGGGGAGCGACAAGCCGCAACGCACCCGCCGCAGACAGCACACCGCACCCACCCGCGCGGTTATCGGCCCGACTTGCCGGAGGCCTTCGCCTTCATCTCCTGCTTGTGTGCCCGCACCTTGGCCAGTGACTCGGGCCCGGTGATGTCGGCGACGGAGCGGAAGGACTGCGGCTCGCCGTAGGCGCCCGCGGCCTCGCGCCAGCCCTGGGGTGTGACGCCGAGCTGCTTGCCGAGCAGCGCGAGGAAGATCTGGGCCTTCTGCTTGCCGAACCCGGGCAGGTCCTCCAGCCGCTTCAGCAGCTCGGCGCCGCTGCCCACGCTCCGCCAGACCTCCTCCGCCTCCCCGTCGTAGTGCTCCACGAGGTACTGGCACAGCTGCTGGATGCGCTTGGCCATGGAGCCCGGGTAGCGGTGCACGGCCGGCTTCTCGGAGAGCAGCGCGGCGAAGGCCTCCGGGTCCATCGCGGCGATGTCGTGCGCGTCGAGGTCCCCGGCGGCGTCCGCGCCGAGCCGGTCGGCGATGGTCCGGGGCCCCTGGAACGCCCACTCCATCGGGACCTGCTGGTCGAGCAGCATGCCCACCAGCGCGGCGAGCGGCGAGCGCCCGAGCAGCGCGTCGGCCTCGGGGTCCTGGGAGAGATGCAGGGTGACGTCCATGTGTCGATGATCGCCCGGCCGCGCGCCCGGCGCAGCCGGGCTACCCCGCCCCTGTTCTGTCCCCTCCGCCTCTCGCGTACGATCCCTTCACAGGAAAGTTAGGCAAGGCTAACCTAAAGTGGCAGAGGGGTTCCGGGTGACCATCGAGACCTACCGTGACGCCTGGGGCATCCCCCATCTACGGGCCTCCAGCGTCCTCGAACTGGCCCGCGCGCAGGGCCGGGTGACCGCCCTGGACCGTGCCTGGCAGCTGGAGGTAGAGCGCCACCGCTCCCAGGGCACCTCGGCCTCCTTCCTCGGCGCGGACGCCCTCTCCTGGGACGTCCTCGCCCGCCGGGCCCGCCTCGACGACACCGCCCGCCGCTGCTTCGCCGCGCTGGAACGCCGGGACCCCGAGACGGCCGACTGGGTCCGCGCGTACGTCGACGGTGTCAACGAGGGCCTGCCGGCCGGTGCCCGCCGGGCGCCCGAATTCGCCCGCACCGGCCTCGGAGCCTGTGTCACTTCCCCGGCCGGGCACGCGACGCCTGGCACGCACTCCCCCAGAGGGGGCACCCGCACTCACCAGATGCCGCGCACTGGTCCGACCGGGGATGTGACACAGGCCCTCACCCCCGGCCGGTGGCAGCCCTGGACCCCGCTCGGCGTCTGGCTCGCCACGCACATCCTGTTCGCCGGATTCCCCGCCAAGCTCTGGCGGGAACAGGCGATACGGCACCTCGGCCCCGAAGCGGTGGGCCTGTTCGCCACCGACGGCCCCGGCACCGCCGGCAGCAACGGCTGGCTCGTGTCCGGCGCCCGCACCGCCACCGGGCACGCCCTGATCGCCGGCGACCCGCACCGCTTCATCGAGGACCCCGGCGTCTACCAGCAGATCCGCCTCTCCTGCCCCGAGTTCGACGTCGTCGGCCTCGCCGTACCCGGCGTCCCCGGCATCGCCCACTTCGGCCACACCGGCACGGTCGCCTGGGCCATCACCAACGCCATGGCCGACTACCAGGACCTCTACCGCGAACGCCTGCGCCGCACAGGCGCGGGCATCGAGTCCCTCGGCCCGGACGGCCTCTGGCACCGGGCCGCCCGCCACACGGAGACCGTGGACATCGCGGGAGAGCCGCCTCTGGAGATCGAGGTGATCGAGACGGAGAGAGGGCCGGTGATCGCAGGGGGACCGGAGGGGCTGGTGGCCGGGGTGGTCGGAACCGAAACCGAAAGGGATCGGGACCCGGAGCCGGGTGCCGCCGACCACGACCCGCAGGCCGCCGGCGTCGAGGACGCCACACTGGGGCCACCCGCTGCCCTGGCCCTGCGTTACCCACCCCGCGTCACAGAAGACCTCGGCTTCAGCGCCCTCCTCCCCCTCCTGCGCGCCCGCACGGTCGCCGACATCGACCGTGCCCTGGACCACTGGGCCGAGCCCGTCAACGTCGTACAGGCCGCCGACACCACCGGCGCCACCCTCCACCGCGTCGCCGGCCGCGTCCCGGTCCGCGCCCACGCCAACCGCCTCCACCCCGTCCCCGCCTGGCACCCCGGCCACGACTGGCACGGCTGGCACAAGACGCCGTACGCACCCGTGCACGACGGCATCGCCGTGATGGCCAACCAGCGCGGCCTCGCCACCCCGCTCGGCGTCGAGTTCGCCCCACCGCACCGCGCCGACCGCATCCGTACCCTCCTCGACGCCCACCGCACCTGGACCGCCGACGCCATGCCGGCGATCCACACCGACACCCACCTCGCCTCCGCCGCGCCCCTCCTCGACCGCCTCGCCGCCCTCGACGCCCTCACCCCCGAGGCGGCCCGCCTCCGTGACCGCCTGCTCGCCTGGAACCGCCGCATGGACGCCGACAGCACCGACGCGGCCGCCTACGCGGCGGTGCGCGGCGCGGTCGTACGCCGGCTCGCCGCGCACCCGGTGTTCGCCCCGCTCGCCGAACCCCCGGCCTACCCCGAGGTCCTGCAACCCTGGCTGGCCCTCGTACCGCGCATCGGGTATGCCCTCGAACACCTGCTGCGCGCCGAGGAGTTGTACGGCATCGACCGCCCTGCCGTCGTACGAGCGGCCCTTGAGGAGATCGCCTCCGCCCGGCCCTCCGGCACCTGGTCCGACACCCACCGCCTCGCCGCCTGGCGCGCGCTGCCGGGGGAGTCGTACGACGAACCCGGGCTCGCCGGTGACCACGACTGCGTGCTGTGCACCTCCGCCGTCCCCGGCCTCACCGACCGCGCGGCCCGCGGCCCGGCCGCTCGTTACGTCTGGGACCTCGCCGACCGCGCGGGCAGCCGCTGGGTGGTCCCCTTCGGCGCCGACGGCGTCCCCGGCGCGCCCCACCACCACGACCAACTCCCCTTGTGGCACAAGGGAGAACTGGCCCCCGTCATCACCGACTGGAACCTGCTGACCCCGCTGACCCCGCTGGAACACACCGAGGAACCCCGATGACCGACCACCGCACCCACCTCTTCGCTCAGCACATCCCCGACTTCGGCACCGTCCGCGTCCACCCCCTCGACCCGGCGTCCGACGCGGACGTGGTCCACCGCTGGGTCGGCGAGGAGCGCGCCGTCTTCTGGGGCATGAACGGCCTCACCCGGGACCAGGTCGCCGAGATCTACGCCCACATGGCCGGCCTCGACACCCACCACGCCCACCTGGTCACCGTGGACGGCGCACCCGCCGCCCTGTTCCAGACGTACGAGCCCGCCGCCGACCGGGTCGGCGAGTGCTACGACGTACGCCCCGGCGATCTCGGCATCCACGTCCTCCTCGCTCCCGCCGGCCCCGACGGCCCGCGCCCCGGCTGGACGTCCGCGCTGCTGACCGCGTTGACGACGTACGCACTGCGGACCCTGGACCGGCGCCGGCTCGTGGTCGACCCGGACGTGCGCAACACCAGGGCGATCGCCCGCTTCGAACGCCAGGGCTTCGTGCGCGGCCCGGCGGTCGTCCTGCCCGAGGTGGACATCCCCGACGTGTACCTGCCGGAGAAGCACGCCCAACTCGCCTTCCTGGAACGGGCCGTGGCCCTTCCCGGCGACTAGCCTTCCCCAGGTGACCACGTCGCCCGAAGAGCTGATCGCCCACTACCGACTCGAACCGCTCCCCCGGGAAGGCGGTCTGTACCGGCGTACCTGGGCGGGGCCCGTACGCCCGGACGGCCGTCCCGAGGGCTCCGCCATCGTCGTCCTGCTCACCGCCGACGACTTCTCCGCGCTGCACCGCCTGCCCACCGACGAGATCTGGCACTTCTACCTCGGCGACCCGCTGCACCTCCTGCTGCTCGCCCCCGACGGCACCACCCGCACCACCGTCCTCGGGCCCGCCCCGCTGTCCGGCCAGCACGTGCAGTTCACCGTGCCCGCCCACACCTGGATGGGCGCGCGGGTCGCCCCGGGCGGCGCCTGGACGCTCTTCGGCACCACGATGGCCCCCGGATTCACCGACGCGGACTACGAACACGGAGACGCGGCCGAACTGACGGCGCGTTACCCATCGGAAGCCGCCCGGATCACGGAACTGTGCCGCCCATGAACCTCCCCGAGCTGCTCCACGGACAGACCGCCCTGGTGACCGGCGCGGGCGGCGGCATCGGACGCGCCATCGCCCTGCGCTTCGCCGAGCAGGGCGCGGCGGTCGCCCTCCACTGCCGTACGGCGGTGGAATCGGCCGGTGAAGTGGCGTCAGGAATCCGGGAGTCCGGCGGCGAGGCCGTCGTACTCCAGGCGGATCTGACGGACGACGACGCCTGTCACCGCCTGGTCCGGGAGGTGACGGACTGGTCCGGAGGCCGGCTCACCGCCCTCGTCAACAACGCGGCCGTCCAGCCGGTCCAGCCCCTGCCCGGCATGACGGCGGACGCGTGGCGGACGGTCGTGGACACCGATCTCACCAGTGTCTTCGCGTGCACCCAGGCCGCGGCGGCGCACATGCGCGCACACGGCGGCGGCACCGTCACCCACATCGCCTCCATCGAGGCCGCTCACCCCGCCCCCGGCCACGCCCACTACAGCGCGGCCAAGGCCGCGGTGGTCATGCACGCCCGCGCGGCCGCCCTGGAGTACGGGCCCGACGGCATCCGCGTCAACACCGTCTCGCCCGGCCTGATCGACCGGGAGGGCCTCGCCGAGGCCTGGCCGGACGGCGTACGCCGCTGGCTGGCCGCCGCCCCCACCGGCCGCCTGGGCCGCCCCGAGGACGTGGCCGACGCCTGTGTCTTCCTGGCCTCGCCGCTCGCGCGCTGGATCACCGGCCACGACCTGACCGTGGACGGCGGTATCTCGGCCCGCCCGACCTGGTGAGCAACGCGGCCGATCTCTCCGTACCTACAGGGAGGCCCGTACACGGAGGCCTGACGAAGGCACAGGGAGGGGACGAGGTGCTGCGCGACCGACACCGCCGGACACGACGGCTGACCCTGCTCTGCGCGGGCCTGTTCCTCCTCCTGCTCGGCACGGCGGCGCCCGCGTCGGCCCACGCGGCCCTGCGCGGGACCGACCCCGCCGACGGCACCGTGCTGCGCACGGCCCCCCGGCAGCTCACCCTCACCTTCACCGAGTCGGTCGGCCTGCTCACCGACTCCTTCCGCGTCTACGACCCCCACAACCACCGCCTGCGCACGGGCCCCACCGAGCACGCCCCCAGCGGCTCGGACACCGCCCGTGTCCCCCTGCCCGCCCAGCTCGCGGACGGCACCTACACGGTCGCCTGGCGGGTGGTGTCGGCGGACAGCCACCCGGTGTCCGGCGCGCTCACCTTCTCGGTCGGCCGGCGCACGGCGACGACGGCGGCCCCGGCCCCCGACAACGCGGAGAACCCGGCCACCGCGGCCCTGTACAACATCGCCCGCTGGCTCGCGTACCTCTCCGTGGCCGTGCTGCTGGGCACGGCGGCGTTCGTGGCGTACTGCCGTCCACCGAAGACGGCCCCGCTGCGCACCCCCGCCCTGGCCGCTGCCTGGACCCTCCTCGCCGCGACAACTGCCCTGTTCGTCCTGCGCACCCCGTACGAGGAGGGCACCTCACCCACGCTCTCCGTGCGCTCCCTCACCCACGCGGCCACGACCCGCCCCGGCGCACTCCTGCTCGCCCGCCTGGCACTGCTCCTCGTCGCGGCAGCCGCCGTGGCGCTGCTGCGGTCCCGCCGCAGAAGACTCCCGCGCCGTACGACGCTCATGGTGGCCGCGGCCGTCTCCCTCCCCCTCGCCCTGACCTGGACGGCGGCCGAACACGCTTCGGCGGGCATCCAGGTCCCCCTGGCGATCACCTCCGCGACCCTCCATCTGCTGGCCATGGCGGCCTGGCTGGGCGGCCTGGCGGCCCTGCTGCGCACGGCATCCGACCCTGCAGCGCTCCCGCTCTCGGTCCCGGCCCGTTTCTCCCGGCTGGCCTCCGCCTCGGTGACGGTTCTGGTCCTGACCGGCGTCTACCAGTCCTGGCGGGGCCTCGGTTCCTGGCAGGCGCTCACGGACACGACGTACGGCCGCACCCTGCTGGCCAAACTGGCGGCGGTCACCGCGCTCCTGCTGGCGGCTGCCTGCTCCCGCACCTGGACGACCCGCGCGATGCGGTCCCGGGCGACGGCGGCGACCGCCCCCACCCGCATCCCCGAACCGGCGACGGGCCCCCCGCTCCCCCCGGAACCCCCCGCCCCGCCCCCACACCCGCCCCACTCCCTCCTGCGCCGCTCGGTGCTGGCGGAGGCGGCCGTCTCCGTGGTGGTCCTGGCCCTGTCCACTCTCCTGACGAGCACGGTGCCGGGCCGCACGGCCACCGAGGAGGCGCAGACCGGGACCCCGACGGCCGGCATCCCGACGGCCTCGGTCACCACGATCCCCTTCGACCTCGGCACCCCCGGCGGCCACGGCAAGGTCCAGGTCACCCTGGACCCGGGCCGGGTGGGCCGGACCTCCGTCCAGGCGGTCGTCTACGGCCCCGACGGCGGCCTTTCCACGGTCCCCGAACTCCGCGTCACCCTCACCCTCGCCGCCCAGCGAATCGGCCCCCTCGACACCAAGGTCACCGACCGCGGCGGCTACTGGGCCACCGACTCCTTCGACCTCCCCCTCCCGGGAACCTGGACGATGAAGGCGACGGTACGGGTGTCGGACCTGGACCAGGTGACGGTTTCGGCGCCGGTGCGGGTGACGCGGTAGGCGGGAGGCACCGATCCAGCCGTCCTTCGCTGTCCGGGCAGTTGACAGTGTCAGGCCGTGACGCCGGAGTCCCGGGCCGATGGACATACGCGGTGCCTTGGCTACGCGGGCATGACACCGTGAATGCGGGAGAGGGTGAAGACGCGTTCGTCGTCGCGCAGGTGGCACCAGGCGTACAGGTAGGGCGGGTCGAGATCGAGTTCGCTGAGAGTGCGTACGGTGCGGCTGCCCGAGGCGGCCACGTATTCGATGGTGACATCCTGGCCTTTGTCGATGGCATGGGCCAGTTGACGGACGTCGGTGAGGGACAGCAGGCGCGCGTGGCCGGCGACGATTTCCTCGGTGTCGGTGCCGAAGGGGATTCCGCTCGCCGGATCGGGTTCCGGTGCGACGGGTGGGGCAGCCTGCAGTTTGGCGGCCAGGGCACCCACGTCGACGGCGGCCAGGGACCCCTTTGTACGGGCGCTCGTGCCCTGGCGGCTTGACGTGCCGCCGGGCGCACGTGGGTGCGGTACCGGGGTGGCGGCGCGGCGGTGCCGGTTCTGTTCCACGCGTACGGTCCCGTCGGCGCTCTCGGCGACTGGTGCGTAGCCCGCCGCTCGGAGCGCGGCGACGGTCTTGTCGAGCGGGATCCGGCTGACCAGCACGGTCGGTGCCAGCAGCCGCAGGCCGAGGCCGGCGAGCTTTCGGTGGGCGGCGAGTTCGGCGAGGAGGGCGGGTTCTTCGCCGTGGATCACGCTGGCCGCGGAGGTGACGCGCATACGGCCGTGGCTGCGCGCGGTGTCGTTGATCAGGTACGTCAGCGGCTGCGGGAGGGCGCCGACGGCGACGGCGGCCAGGTCGGCCGCGATGGCTTCGGGTGTACGGCCCGCGTCCAGGGCGCGGCGGACGCTGCCCGGACTGAACCGCCACACCGATGCCGTGCCGCCGGCCTCCCGGTCCGCGACGGTGTCCAGGAGCGAGGCGAGCTGGGCGGACGGTGTGCCGGTCACGACGGCGGTGAGGTCGGCACCGAAGCGGGCGGCCCTGGTGGCCGTCGGCAGCAGACGCTGACAAGCCGCGGCCAGGGCTTCGACGTCGTCGGCCTGCAGCGCGGCACCGATGCAGGACAGGGCGCCGCGGCCGACGACTCCGAGCAGCTCCGCCTCGCGTGCCAGGGTGGCGAAGGGCGTGCTGTCCTGGGGAAGTTGATCGGCGAGAGGACGGTACCAGGCGACCAGCGGCCCCAGTTCCGCCGCGCTCTTCGCTCCCTGGCCGGCCGGGAGGTGCGCTGCGGCGGTGAGGAGCCCGTCCCGGGCCTGCGCGCAGCCCTCGCAGGGTGGTGATCCGGCGATTGCGGGCAGTACCTTGCCGTCTTCGTCGCGGGCCTGGGCCGGGGTGAGCGGCAGTGTCCGCCATGCCTGGAGCAGCGCGGTGAGCTGCTCCGCCGGTTCCCGCTGCGCCCAGGCGTCGTAGCCCTTCGTCGCCGCGACCTGGCTGCCGTCCCGGGCGAGCAGACCGGCGTGGTACGCCGTCTCCAGAGCGAGGCGTACGACGATGTCGTCGCACTGCGCTGCCTTGCCGATCCGGGACATCTCACGTGCCCCGACCCCGCCGGACTTCAGCCGGGTCGGAGGAGAGGCGGAGCACACCGCAAGGACCGAAGCGGCGTGAGCGGCGAACGCCGTGGCCGCGGCCGCCGCTTCCTGGTCCGCCTCTGCCGGGGTGACGGGCGTCGAACGAACAGAGGGCGGGACGGGCTCGAAGGGGGCGTGCCAGTCGGCTCCGCGCAGGGCGAGTGCTACCTCGGCCGGCATGCGGGTGGCTCCGTATCGACGGTGGTCCTGGACAAGCAGCCCCCGCTCCAGCGCCCAGCGCGCACCCGGCTCGGAGTCGGAGAGTGGAACCCCAGGGGCCCCGAGGATGGTGAACTCGGTCTGGGACTCGGGTTGTTCGGTCTCGTGACCCGCCAGCCGCTCAAGTAGTTCCCGGGTGACCGCAGGCGCCCCGGCCACCACCTCGGCGACCCGCTCAGCATCACTGTGGTGATCCACGAGGGCCGTCAGCCGCTGCTGTTTGGTGTTGCCGGTTGTCCGTACACCCAGGGCCACCAGCATGCGGCGCAGTTCCTCGGAGGTCATGTCCGCGAGCAGCCGGGCGAGCGGCGCGTCCAGTCCCAGCGGCGTCTGCCATGCCTGCCGCAGCGGTGCCGCCATACGCAGGAGCCCCTCGCCGTCCGGCCAGACCAGCGCGTGATCGGCCAGTGTTCCGAGGGCCTCGTCCAGCCCGCGAGCGCTCTCTGTTCCGGACACGCCCAGCAGATCCCCGAGAGCGGCACGTGGTGTCGGCCCCAGCGCCGCCAGCGCCTCCGCCACCTGCAGGTGTGGCAGCGCGAGCCCGGGCAGCACGAGCGCCACCGAGGCGGGGCGCTGGAGACGGTCCGCCAGTTCACCAAAGGATCGTGGCTCCGGCGGCGACACGGTGTCCCCGCGTGTGGCGAGGACCCGCTCGAGCCGGGAGACTTCGAGACCGCTCAGCCACGTGGTCAGTGTTGATCCGCTGGGCTTACCGATGGGGCACCTCACGAGAACGAGCACCGTTCGCTTCGCTTCCGGACCGGAACCGGTCCTGGCAGGACACCAGGATGGCGCATGCTGCGGGCCGCCTGCGTCCCGCAGCAACAGAAACCCGCTTCTGCAATGCCGGAAAAGACGGAAACTGAGACGGACCCGCGCGTAATCCTGGTGACGGTGGGCTGCGATCGGGGCTAGCGTGCGGCGGTGATCAGCGATGAGGGAGTACGTCTGGGTGCGGAGGCCGCACGGCGCCTGGCGCAGACAGGGCTCTATGAGTTCGAGTCAGGACTGACGGATGCCGAGTTCGAGCGAATCGAGCAGGAGTTCGGGTTCGAGTTCGCGGACGATCACCGCGCGTTCCTTGCGGCGGGCCTTCCGGTCAACATTCCTCCCGAGGAGGGGCAGACCTGGTCCAAGCCCTGGCCCGAGTGGCGCAGCAGCGATCCGGAGAGGTTGCGCGATCAGCTTGGCTGGCCGGTCGAGGGCGTTCTCTTCGACGTCGAGTGCAACGGATTCTGGTACGAGGCATGGGGTGAGCGTCCGGCCGATGCCGCGGCTGCCCTGGCCACTGCGCAGCGCCATCTTTCAGATGTGCCGCTGCTTGTGCCGGTGTACGGCCACCGGTACCTTCCTGCCGGCCGGGGAAGCTTCGGGCATCCGGTGCTCTCGGTGTGGCAGACCGACATCATCTACTACGGGCTGGACCTGGCCGACTACATGCACCAGGAGTTCGACGAGGCACGAAGCAACGTCGACGAGGCCTGGGACCCGAGAGCAACAGTCCCCTTCTGGCGCGACCTCCTCTGAGTTCTGAGACCTGCGGAGACCGGCGACGGGAGTTGTGGTTGCTGAAGTCTCCCGGCCTGGTCGGATCAAGGCGCCGACGCGTCGCCGTGTGGGTTTGGGTGTCGCCTTCATCGTGTGGGGCCTGGTTGTGCTGTGGGGTTCGTGTGCGTCAACGACCATCGGACCGAAGGGGATCGGCCAGCGCTGGCCCGGGTTGAGGCGAACGATCCCATGGGAGAAGGTCGATGATGTCGCGGTGGTGCGGCTGGCGGGCTTCAAGCCCCGCCGACAGGTCCGAGTCAGCCTGAGGGACGGGCGAAGGTGCCATCTGGTTGCGCCTGTAGATGGGCTCCGGAAGCCGACAAACCCTGACTTCGACCAGGAGGCAGCGCGAATCGTGGGCCATTGGGAATCGGTGAGGCTGCCGTCCGGCCAGTCGCTCTAGCAGTCCATCCATCCTGGCCCGGCGGGATGGGCTGGCCAGGCACTGACTTACCCCCCAAGAGCCTTCACTGGCGAGGACCGTTCGAGATGGCCAGGTTGACGGTCTACGCCGAAGCCAGCGAGGAAGAGATGCGGGCCGCGCTCGGCAAGCTATCCTCCGACTCCGATCGATCAGGTTGGTGATCGAGTGCGTCACAGGCCCCGATGCCCTCCGCTGCAGTCGTCGCTGACCGAACCGGGGACAGAGACGTCAGCCATCAAATGACGTCAACGGGGCCCAGGGTGCGAGGGCCCGCGCGATGACGGGCCCTGGGTCAGAAGTCGACCACCTGGCCGTGCGCGAGCATCCGAGCGTACCGCTGGCGGCTCGCCCGGATTTCCTTCACCAGGAGTGCGGCGGCGCCGGAGACCTCGGACGGTCCGTGACCGGCCTCTACGGTCCACTGGGTCCACCAGGTTCCCTCCACCGCCCCGGACGCACGGAACACCGCATTGATGTCCATACGTCCGGCTGCGGAAGCGGTCGCGGGACGGACTCTTATGCGGAAGTCGGCTTCCGCGACATCGAGTACGATCCTGTCCGCCTCACAGGACAGGGCCAACGCGTCGGGGAAGGCCCTGGTCAAAGCACCGGCGAAACGTGCTGCCACCCCTTGTGTGCGCGCCTCGTCCGTGGCGGGCGGAGGGAGCACACCGCCCCTCACGTCGCTGCCCCGGCGTTGCGGCGGGCTTCGGCCAGTACCCGGCGGAAGAAGGCGGCGTATGTGTGGTCCACGTATGTCGCCAGTTCCTGCACCTCGGAGTGGCGCTCGCGCAGGCGGTTGATCGGCACGGTCATCGCCGCATGGTGCTCCACGTGCAGGTTGTTCCCGTTCGTGAACCACGTGCTGATCCAACTACCCGTTATGGAACGCGTGTTGCGAAGGACATCACTGGTCTCCGAGTCGCACAGGATGTGTTCCGGCAGTTCGACGAGGAAGTGCATCGGCACCGCGAAGACCAGCGGGGCGATCCACAGTCTGACCGCGTACTCGCCGAAACCGGCAAGGCAGACCACCGCGGTGACCGCGATGACCGCCCCGATCAGCCTGTACTCGGACACGATCTCGCGGCGCCTGCGGTCGGAGATCTGGCCCAGGTCGTACGTCCATGTGCCGCGGTAGCTGCGGATGATCTCCCTGATTACGACGAGCACTCGCCCATAGTCGAAGAGCCCGCGGAAGAGGGCCCGGAAGGTGAGTGGCTGCCTGGTGTCGAACCCGAAGAACTCCGAGTCCTGCGGGCTTCCGAGATACTTGTGGTGCTGGAGATGGCGTACCCGGTAATGGCTGTAGGAGACCAGCAGCGGCAGGCCGAGCAAAACCCCGACCGGCCGGTGCGGTCGCGCCTTGGTGAACGCCGAATGGTGAAGACACTGGTGCTGCAGTTCAACCGCGTGGGTGTAGACCGCTCCCAGCACGATGAACCCGGCGATCATTGCGAGCCAGTTCGCCTGGAGCGCGAGCGCGCCTCCCACGATGATGAGTGCGACCACGACCGCCAGCTTGAGGACGAAGATCCTCTGGTCGCGGGTGGAGACGCGGGCTCTCTGGTAAAGGAGCGTCGGTACTGTCCGTTCCTCTGTGCTCGTCATTCGCTTCCCTTCCTGCGCGATTGAGGAGGCTCAGCCGAGCTCTTTCATCTGGTTCCAGATCTCGCCGTAGTACGCGTTGGCCACCCGGACGCGGGTGGCCACGCCGAGCGCGATCTCCTGGAGCAACTCGGGGGAACGGTCCACCAGCGGCACGAAGACACCCTCGAACCACTCGGCCCCGTGGTCGGCGTCGACATGGACGTGTATGCGCTGGTAGTCGATGACGTCCTCAGGAACGTTGAGCCTGTTGCAGCCGTCCACCATGGCCTGGAAACGAGGGGACGCACTCTGTTCGAGGACTCCCATCGCGCCGAGTGCCCGCGGGTTGAGATGCCGGTGGATGCCGTACATCAGCAGCAAAGAGGCGTTCTCGTACGCCTCGGCGAAATGGAGTTGAGAGTAGTCGATGCCATTGTTGTCGAGGTGCTTTCGCATGTACTGGGCCGAGTGCTCGAACATTCGGGTGTGCACCCGGCTGAGGTCACCCTCACCCATCTCGTCCCAGTAATTCTCGGCGATGGTGAGCTTAGTCTTGCCCGCCGTGCCGATCTGCACCATGGCCATGAGGTCGTCGAATTTACTGTCGACGAGTTCCTCGGCCATGAAGAACAGTGCGATTTCGTTGAGCGAGGCCTGGTCGGCCAGGTAGGCGCAGAACTCAGGTTGCGTGTGCGCTTCGGCGGTGGCGAGGAACCAGTCCTGGAACTCGGCACCTGTGGTCGGCAGGCTGGCGGTGTCGACCTGGGAGTCTTCCCAGGTCAGCCAGGACTTCTCGATTTTGTGAATCTCGGGATCGGCGTTCAGCCTCGGTATCCGGTGGAATTCTTCCGGACCTGCCATGTAACTGACATAGTGCGCATGCAGGCGGCGTAGCATCCGCAGCCGGACCGCTCGGTCCGAGGTGCCCTGCGATGGGAAGGCCGCAGCCAGCTCGGAGTCAAAGGGAGCATCAGCCGATATCGTGCTGCTGCTATGGGCAGGGGTGAGCGCCATGGTTACTCCTATTCGATGTTCTGGGATCGAAACCTGAACCGTCGTCTGGTTTTGCGACGGAGATCACGATGGTGATATTTCCGTCGTGAGGGCAGGTCCGTCTGAGACTCAGGGATTCATTCCTGGCGCAGCGAGGACTGCATTCGCCATTTTGTTTCGGGTCCAGAGGCAGGACCAGACATGTTCAGCAGAACCGCAGACACAAAGCGCGGTTCGCCGGTGACACGGCGCGGCGGGTCCGTCAAACCGGACGTCAGGTGAAGAATGCCGCGGTGCGCATGATCATCCAACGGCATAGTCGAACGATCAAGGTTTCTTGTTGACTCGCCGCCCTGCGGCCTGTCCGGACGTGTGGTCAGCCGGCTACGGCAGCCTGTATGTGGACAACAAGGCCATCAGGTCCTCGGCAGCCCGGGTGAGTTCGTTGCGCACCACCGGTAGCAGGCGCGAGCCGGCGGTCTCCACCGACTCCAGGAGCACCACGGTGCGCTGCGGGAGTTCCTCCGCCAAGACCGCGGCGACCTCCAGTCCGTTGCTGTCCAGTTGCAGGCAGGAGACGGGTATCAGCGCCACCGCATCGTGGGTGTCAGCCATCCGTTGCAGGAGTGACCAGTCGTCGGAGCGTGCCACGGTGCGCGGCCGGACACCCATCCGCGCCAGATGTCGTCCCAGCAACTGGTCGCAGGCGGAGCCCCGCCGCGGGAGCACCCAGGGCAGCCCCGAATAACCGCGTATGGAGGTGGGACAGGAGCCCCTCCCGGCGTACGCCTTGGGCAGGACCAGGGCAAATGGCTCTCGCCAGAGCACGCGGTGTGTCAGCCGCGGGTCCATGGTCAGGTCGCCGTCCAGGATCTCGCCCAGTGTCAGCGCGGCGTCGAGCTGGGCGTGCTCGACAAGGCTCGCGGCCTCCAGCGGATCCACTTCCAGTAGTTCGACGTGAAACTGTTGCTGGCTGCGCAGCCGTGCGGCAGCGGGGAGCACACACGCGGCGAGTGCGGACGGGAAGGCGCCGATGCGGATGGTGCGGCGGGTTGAAGGACGGGCGCCGCTCCTTATGTTGAGCAGGCCGCGCTCCCACATAAGGACGATCTTGTCGGCGAGTTCCGCCGCGGCCAACCCTTCTTCGGTGAGCCGGCCACCCCGGCCCTGGCGCTCAAAGAGCGTCATCCCGCATTCTTCGGACAGAGCCTTGATCCGCCCGGAGACGGAGGAGGGCGCCAGGTGCATCACTTTGGCAGCCGCATGCACAGAGCCCTGGCGACGCAGCTCGCCCAGTGTTTGGAGAGTCGACATGCTGACCACGGCTGCCCCCGCTTATGACGTTTCGTTAAGCCGGGATGGTAGCAGCCGGGTGCACCAGTCAATCTTGAATCAACCCTCCGACCTGGGATGTTGCCCAGGCGACGGTAGCGAGGGGGCGATCAGGACGGGGCCTGCTCGGAAATGGTTGGTTACTCTCCGTCACGCACGAGTGATGTTTCCCTCCGGCTCACGATGCCGTCGTACTCGGGCTTGAGCTTCCAGTCCGGGTCGGGCGGTATGTAGTCGGTTCTGGGGCAGTCCGCCGAGCGTTCGCCGGTCGACCGGTCGTGGAGGTAGCGCGGGCAGTTTTCGAACACTTCGCGGACTGTCACCCGTAGCACCGCATCCGCTCCGATATGCGCGGCCACGTCGGCAGTGTCGGTGAGCACCTCACACACGCCGTTGACCCGCAGCTTGGCCCGGTGTTCGGGGAAGAGGAACAGCAGTCCGACGTTCGGGCACGCCAGTGCGTTGCCGAACGACCGGAACATTCCGTTGCCGTCGTAGCTCGGGATCTCCAGGGTCCGGGGATCCGGCACGCGGACGAACCCGGGCAGGCCACCCTTGTAGGAGCACTCGGGCCGCCCGTGCGGATCGGTCGTGGCGAGAAAGACAGCATCGGCACTCCTGATCCAGCCGATGTGCTCGTCAGCGAGAGAGTCATGCACGTAATGGCGGGCAATGTGCTGGGCCAGGCGCTCGGTGCCGAGCCGGCGCTGCAACTGCCGGCTGCCGTCGTGGTAGAAGTCGTCGGCCGGCCTGGCCCCGGCAGGCGCGGGCAGTCCGTCATCCCGCTTCGCGCCGAGCCTGGTGGCCGCTGTGCTGTCCGCCTCGCTGAGCGGTCGCTGGATCCTACTGCTGACCGAAGGGTCGGCAGACATGCGTGTCCTCTCCAAAGGTGTGATCTCGCCGCCGACGCGGCGGTTTCCTGCCGGACGGCGACACGCGTGCGGCCCGGCCCTGCGCAGAGGGACCGGGCCGACCTGTTTCATCCGCGCTGGAGTATCCGTGCGCGGCTGCGACGAACGTGCCTGTCAGGTACGGCGGGTGAGGACCGCGATGAACGTGTCCCGGTGGCCGGTGCCGCCCTCAACGGTCGACACGATGGGCGTGACACCGTGCAAAGTCCGCTCGTCATCGTTGAGCAGGAAGTCGCCGGGAGGCTGGAGAACCACGCTCACCAACTCCCGCCCGTGGCCGCCGCCGGGTTCTGCGGCGTACAGCGAACTCGCGCCACCATCGGCTGCGTTGCGGCCCACGACCACGGTGAACACGTAGTCCACACCGTCGCGGTGGATGCCCTCAGGGGTCGGCTTCCCCTGGCTTTGCGGACGTGCCAAGATGCGGTTCTGGAAGCATTGGGCGTACCAGGTGCCGGGGCTCTTCTCGGCCTCGTCCAGTTGCCGGGCGCACCATGCCAGCAGCGAGTGGACGACCGGGCCGCGTGCGACCTCGTCCTCGAACGGCTCGAAAAGGCGCTCCACGCCACCGTTGAGCTGGTTGATGCGCTTGGTCTGGTGATAAGCGCGGTGCGGCAGCAACTCGACGGACTCGGCAGTGCAGTCGAACTCCGAATAGCGCCGTACCCGGTAGTCGCCGCCGTCCGCCATGAACGGGTCCAGCACCAGCCGGTCCCAGGACGACAGGAAGGTCTGCCACTCGGGCGACGCGGTGAGTGACCGGCCCAGGACCGTGTCGATCTGCCCGGCGGCGTAGCCGAGGTCGCGCAGCTCCTGCGCAATCGGTCGGTCCTGTGTGATGTGGCTGTTCATTGCCCACCCTTTACTTCGTGGAGATGTCGATGCCGGGGGATGTGGCGGATTCTGAGGAGGTGCGCGCAAGACCGTCGTCCTGCGCGGCGGACGGTTCTGCGATGCTGCCCGCCCGGCCCGGCGAACGCCGCAGGCCGTGCAGCAGATCGGGCCGGATCACGACCGTGACCCCGGCGAGGATGAGCAGGCCGCCGGCCAGCTCGGTGGTACTGGGCACCTCGTGTCGGACCAGCCAGGCGGTGATGACGCCCACGACCGGGACCAGAAGGGAAAAGGAGCCGACGGACGCGGCTGAATTGCTCTTCAGCAGGGAAGCCCAGATACCGAACGCGACAAGGCTCGACAGGACGACCGTGAACACCAGCGCGCCGAGTCCGGTCCCGTTGACATGGGCGACCGCCTTCCAGTCGCGTTGTGGCCCTTCGAGGAAGAGAGAGAGCAGGAACAACGGCACGGGAGCAGCAAGGGCGGACCACACGGTCAGCCGAAAGCCGCTGGTCGGCCGGGCGATCCTGGTGGCGACGTTCGCCGCGGCCCAGCAGGCCCCGGCGGACACCACGATCAGCAGTGCGCCAAGCGGAGCCTTTCCGGCGTCCGCGGCGATGATGACCAGACCCAGCACACCCAGCATGACCCCCACGAGAGCCGCCGGACGCGGTCTGTCCCGGAGGAAGAGGAAGGCGAAGAGCACGGTGAACGCCGCCTGCCCCTGAAGCACCAGTGAGGCGAGTCCGGGCGGCACCCCGAGGTGCATTCCCGTGAACAGCAGTCCGAACTGCCCGACGCCCTGAAGCAGACCGATGGCGGCGACATGGGTCCACCGTGCCCCCGGGCCCTTGATGAACAACACCGCGGGGAACGCCACGAAGGTGAAGCGGAGGGCCGCGAACAACAGCGGAGGAAACTGGTCCAGGCCGGCGTCGATGATCACGAAGTTGGCACCCCAGATGACCGCTACCAGCAGACCGAGCAGCGTATGGCGTCGAGACACGGTTCCTCCTCTTCTCCCCGCGGCCCCAGTCTTGAGGCAACGACCTGCTGTCCCAAGAGGCCGTCGGCATATCCAAACGAACCGCTGTTCCATACCGGGATATTTGGACCTGAACCCGGGCATACCCCGGGCCGCTGAGGAGCCGGCGACGCGCGCGTCATGAGGAAAGGTCGAACAATCCGGGGAGTAAAGACGGTGTCGTGCTCCTGCGTGAGCAGCTGACGCACTCCCGTGAGGGAACAGCTAGTGCTGGATTCCTCAAACGGATCGGGCCTGTCGCCGTTCCGTGAACCGTGACCCCTACCGGTCGATGAAAAGTGACCCCTTCCGTGATCAAGTGATCAGTCTGGTGAGTGCCGCGTGCCGGGCTGCCGGGCTCGATGACAGAGGCGTTGAGCTGATCCGCCTGGGGAGAACGCTCTGTTCCGACTGGCCACGGCGCCGCTGATCGTCATCTACGCCACGGGTTGGCGGGCGGCGGGCGGCGGCCGGTGAAGGTGCAGGACGAACTGGGCGAGCTGATCGAGGCCATGCTCAGCCATGAACGCGCACGCCGGGGTCCTCTGGCGGCGCTTCTCGATCTGCCTCCGCCGGGAGGTCGCCAAGAGGGCTGGGCTCACGCAGCGAGCCTTCCGCGACCACGCGCGCGTCTCGTTCGCCAAGGTCGCCGAGTACTGGAAGCGTGGTGCTGTCCACTTCCACGCGGTCATCCGCCTCGACGGCCTGGGCCACCACCGAGCTGCTGACAGACGCCATCCGTGCGGCTACCAGTGCGGCACGCATCGACGGACCGGAGATCGACGGCTGGTCGCACACCTTCGTCTTCGGCCGTCAGCTCGACGTCCGCCCGATCCGTTCCGCCGACTTCAACGACGGCCAGGAGCTGACCGAGCGGGCCGTGGCGGCGTACATCGCCAAGTACGCCACCAAGGGCGCCGAGACGGCGACGGGCACCCTGGACCGGCCGATCAGGTTCCTCGCCGAGCTGGCCCAGGACCGGATCACCGAACATGCCCGGCGCGTGATCCGTACCGCATGGACCCTCGGCGCACGCTCCGAGCTGGCGGATCTCCGGCTTCGAGCCTGGGCTCACATGCTCGGCTTCCGCGGCCAGGGGAGCCTGGGGGAGCGGCACGGATGCGCGCCCGCTACATGCATGTGACCGGCGTCATGCTCCGCAAAGTCGCTCAGCAAGTCGGAGACGCCCTGTGGGCGGCGCCCGGAGCGGGCCAGGAAGCCAACTGAGACGGAAACTGAGACGGACAAACGCCAGAGGGCCGGACCACTTTCATGGTCCGGCCCTCTGAGCTGGCGGAGGATACGAGATTCGAACTCGTGAGGGGTTGCCCCCAACACGCTTTCCAAATGTTCGTCTGGGGATACGGGGATGTGCGGGAGCGTTCTGACCTGCGGCGCAGCCGGCTCGGGTGGGCTTCTGAACGATGTCGTACGGTGGTGAACGCAACCAGAACTGTAACTTCCTGACCTACTTGCCGTGCTCCGGGCCATACCACTGGAGGGCTTGCCCGGTCACTGCGGCGATGCACTCGAAGTCGTGATCGCGATGGAGCAGGGTGAGCCCCTGCAGTTCAGCGGTCGCGGCGACAACCAAGTCGACAGCTCCGGCACTTCGGTGTTTCCCCTGCTTGGTGAGGGCTTCCTGGACCTGCCAGGCGCGGTCGTAGGCGCGGTCGTCGACGGGAACCCAGCCGAAGATCAGCCGCAGGTCCTCGATGCCGCTCGCCCGGTCGGCAGCTGACCGTGCGCTGTAGAAGAACTCGAGTTCGGTGATCGGGCAGGTCGCGATGAGTCCGGCCGCGGCGGCCTGGTCCCAGCCGTACTGCTCCGCTTCCCTGTACATGAACCGCGCGAGCGCGCTGGTGTCGATCAGGAACTGGGCCGCGTTCACCGACGGTAGTTCTCTTTGTTCTCGAACAGCTCCAGATCAAATGCGCCGTCCCCGGCCGCGGCACGCAGCCGGGCGAGGGCCAGGGCGCGACGCCGACTCTCCAGCACCTCGCGAAGAGCGGTGTTGACCGTCTCTTTCTTGGTGCTCGTTCCGAGCGCTTTGGCCACGTCCGCGACCAGGTCGTCGTCCAGGTCGATAACCGTCCGACTCATGTACGCCTCCTGATATCAAATGTGAGATCAAGTATATCTCATGAGGTGCCTTGTGGGGTGTCATCGGGTACCTTGGCCTGGCCGCCGGGCCCGGTATCGAAGGCGTGGGCGATGTGGTGGACGTCGGTGCGCAACGCATGCCTCGCGTACTCGGCGACGACCTCCTCGGCGTCCGTCGCGAACGGCACGCCGCGGCCGAAGAGGGGTCGGGTTCCGGTGCGGTAGACAGGGCTGTGAGCAGCCGGTCGGCCAGCACGTAAAGGCCGGCGTTGGCGGACTTGTCCGCGGCGCGGGTGACGGTGGTCCGTGGGCCGCGTCGTTCGACGTTCCTTCGCGGGGGAGGGACTGTAGCCCTTGGGCGGCAGGATCTTTACGATGCACACCATCCCCTAGGCGCGGACTCGGCGATGGGAGCCGTAGCCCGCTGCGCGCAGTGCAGTGGGCCGCTGCAGGTGAACTACTGCAGGGCGAGCTGCGGCAGGGGCCGCCATGGCAGGGGAAAGTGTGGCGGGAAAGGCGCACTGGACCCTGAGTGTTGGAGACGGTCCGCCAGTTCCCCACATCGAGCGCGGTTCTGGAGAGGAGGCGGCGTCCTCCCGATTGGCGAGTACGCGTGCCAGGCGGGAATCGTCGAGTTCGCTCCGCCGGACACGGAACGTGTCAGGGGCCGGTGCAGTTCCATGATCTACGGTTGCCCCACGAAGGCGGATCCCGGAGCATCCCCCGCCCCGCCCTGGGCCGTGCCCGACGAGTGAGTCGGCAGTAGAAGATCTGCCATGACGAAGCTGAGCCGCGATCTCCTGTGTCAGGCGCCGCCCTGGCTCGTTCGTTGAGCCTGGCCAAGTAGCAGCAGAGGACTGGTCCCCTCGGCAACGAAAGAGTTCGTCGATTTCCTATTCTCTGCCGACGTGAGAGGCTCCATTCTCCACGTCATCGGGATGCACGATGGAATCCGGGATGCTCAAGACGTGCATAAGCGACCTGACCAACACGACCCGGCTATTTCCAATCCAGAGTACCCTAAAGGGGAGGGTTCCTTTCTTGGCCATCCTTGATGCTTGTGATTCTGAAAGGCAGACAACATTGGCTGCCTCACTGAAACCAATATACTGCGGCAGGAGATCGGAAATCCGATAGTAAAGATTCCTCCCGTCCACCCAGGATCGCCCCACCTGTGTGGGAGTAATGGAGGGGGCGTCTGCCTCGTCGCGGAAACCATTGCGGACTTTGTCGTGATAGGTCTTGGCCCACTCTATGGCTCCCATCCGTTGTAGTAGGGCTCCTATGCGCTCGCCTCGAATCCTCTCGTCGGCGTCCGGATTCTGCACCGTGCTGGCATCAATGATCGACGATGCGACCAGCGTAGAATATTCCTCATGTGCGGCATCGGAAATCAAATGCTCCGTACTTGTCGTACACGTTTCCGAGCTTCCGGCTTCTACCAGGCAGCGAGCCTTGGCGAACGCGCGATTCATCATAGTGTCCAGGAGCTTCTTGGCAGGCATGCCGCCTGTCATGGAAAACCATTCCTCCAGAACGCTCTCTACCATCGCAGACCTGATGTCAGAGACCTCGTAATGCCATTTTCTCGCCAACTCTTTCGACCATCCGCCAAAGTAGGGGGTCAGTAGATCCAATAGGATCATCAACCATTTCTCCCGCTGCTGGTGGCCGCCTTCTCTTGCCAAAGTGCAAACCGACTCCCATAGGCGCAAGCTAGCCACCGATTTTGATCGGCCAAGTCGAACTTTCTCGCGCAATGCCTGATACATGGGATGGCTCTTGATTGCACATGCTTGAACATCGCCGACATGCGCACAGATGGGCTCCCCGCCACTGTCCCGCAGAACTCGTTCCGTGATGAGGGTGAAGACATCGCGCATGTTTTTCCTCTCGCGCCGCCAGATCGAGACTATGAATAATCATGAGGCTCGGAAGTTGCACTTCGAGGGTTTCTGCGGGGATCCAGCCACATCGAGTGAACTATGTTTGGCGGCACGGCAATATGCGGGGCCTGCGTAGCGGCGGTCGACAGGTGGCGCTCGACCTGCGGCGGCAGAACCGGCTCGGTCCACCTGAACCGACTGCTGCCCCGCTTCGCGCACGGATGAGTTGACCGCTACGGGCCCAAGGCTGGCCACTGCCTGCGCTGCGGTGAACACCGGCGACGAGTTCCACGGCTCGTACTGCCAGGGCGTGGCTGGCACGTAGTCGGCCTTCGAGGCTGACGCCACACCTGTTGAAGCACTACTCGTGCAGAAGCTTGTGGCTGCCGCGCTTGCCGAGCGAAGGCAGTCGACGCAGAGCGTCGTTGGTGCCAGGCGGTGCTCGAAGATGTGACGATGCGGCCTGCCAACTGCGCGAAGGAGCGTAAGGCGACGAAAGATGGATCCGGGCGGTCCAGGCCGGCTGCTGACAGACGGGTCATGGTGGAGGCCAACGGAACCGAAGAAGGGCCCCACCGCGAACGGTGAGGCCCTTCGACATCGTGCCCGGTGAGCCACTGGCGGAGGATACGAGATTCGAACTCGTGAGGGGTTGCCCCCAACACGCTTTCCAAATGTTCGTCTGGCTGTTCAGAGATAGTCACAAACGTTCCTCACCTGCGGCGATGTGGTTCGCTCGGCCGGTTGTGGACTGTGCTGGACCAGGATGAACACAACCGAAACCGCAACCGGTCGAGTGGTGTTCCCGCCACGCGCCCCCGGCAGTGCGACGAGGCTGCCTCAAGCATGTCATCCCGCTGCTTGCCGGAATCGCAGGTCGCGCCAGCCGAACGCAGGCCGTCCGTGACCAGTTCCGAGCGCCGCGCCAGAGCCCGACCAAACTCCGGGAACTCGCCAAGGGGGCCGACGGTGAACGACGCCACACCTTGGCACTCACCCCATATACCTCGGCTGCCAGGAGCCCAGGGCGCCGACAACTTCGTATCACCGGTACGTGGCAAGGCTGCCGATGTCATGCGGCTCCGCCGCGGCATCGAGGGACCTGCACTCGCGCTTGCTGCCCAAGCCGGTAGGGCTCGGCGCCTTGTCCCTCACGACTAGATGCGCTTGCTCAGGCGGCAGCCCTGACCTGTTCCTTTACCCGATTGACCTTGTGTCGTCATTCCCAAGCCACTTGTCACTGATGTTGATGGCCGGCTGAATGACTTCCGGATAACGGTCCGGAGGGTACTCCTGCTGAATCTCCTTGCCGGTTCGCCGATCCTTGATGATCTTTACGCCGGCCGCCTTCATTTTCTTCAGGGTGCCAATAGAGTCACCCGATACGAGGGCGTTGAATGCTTTGATAGCTTGAGCCGACTGCTGAACACTGTCCCTGCTCACGACCCCGCGGTTCACATTGATCATGGTGTTCGTGTACAGGGATCGAGGGTCTCGCCCGACAAATTCACGGCTGGTCTCGCCGATGCCGTCGAAGAACAGGTCGGCGATACTCTCAGGCCATACTTCTGCAATGATCGTGCGCGCGACAATCAATCCCGTTGCGCTGGAGTGGCATTGCTTTCCCTTGCTGACCAGGCGGACGATGCGCTCCTCGTCGACCGGCCATCTTGGGACCAAATCCTGTACTTGTTCGGCGGTCAGCCGTCCGCTGGTCCACCTCATCCAGTGCAGGCCCGCAGCGCGGTTTGCGAGGATCTTAAGCGCGGCTGCATAGACGTTGGAGTTGCTCTGCCTCATCTCCGTGATCTGTGCGACGAAGTCGCCGGCTGCACGGACGCGACCGCCGTCAATCGCAGCAAAGGTGTCCGGGCTGAGGTTGTACGTGACCTGTGCGGTCACTGTAACGCCGGTCTCGATAATGGCGGCGGCTCGGTGCTGTCCGTCGATGAGACAGCCATGCCAGTCCAGAGCGAAGCCTTGGTGAGTAGTGCGAAACTGCCCATTTCGCAGAATGCTCTTAAACTTGTCTACATTGGAGCGCTTCAAGGGGACACGGTTACATGTCCTCTTTTCCATCCAACTCGAACACTTGCCGGGCGTCACTTCGGTGATCTCGGTATATGTGCGCGGATTTTCGCTGTCTTTCTCGGTCACGTTCTGCCTTCTCCTCGCTTTGTGTCGACGTCTTCGGGGTCGAGGGTGGCGCGACTGCGTCTCGATCACTCGCTAGAGATGGTAGAGGGGTGGTTCTTCGAGTTGCATCTGATTGTTGTATTGCAGGCATGAGTGACCAACTAATTGGTAATTGGGATCGATGGTGATATTTATTTGACTATTTTTGCGCGACGATTTGAGTTCTAGGGTGGTGACTGACGACCTGCGCCGGCAGTGCCTGACGACGACTAGAGCCGCGGAACCGCCGTATGCCTGACGGGTGCTGAGCTCTCCACTCAGGCCGACGTGCCGGGCGTTTGGGGTGGCATCTCCTGACATATCATGACCTGGGCGTCAGCACTTGCCTCACATCGTCATGACCCACCCCGAGCCCGTGCTCAACGTTTCTCTGGTTGGCTTGGCGGCCGAGCGACTGCGCATGGTGAGCCCCGTGGCATTCACGAGTGGCTGGCAGATGTGCTTCACCCGCTCCAGCACGACCTGTTTTGGTTCACCGGCGTGACGCTGCTCGATCCGTTCGTGGTGTACGACTCGGTCGACGTACCGAGGGAGAGGTTCGCGGCGGCGAAGTGGGAGTACGGGCGGGGCGCAGCAGGTTCTTCACAGCTGGTGCAGATGCCAGTGAGGAGCAGGCTGGATATTCGCATCCGCCCGCGCGGCTGAACGGTCAGGCTTCTCACCCGGCTCCGCCTTCTCCGTCCCGACGCGAGAGCCGCCGGTCAGGACCTGGCCGTGAACCAAGGCGACAGCAGTCACACCTGCCGTGCTGCAAGGCGATCAGCGGGGCTGCCATGACAACCGCAACGATGGAACGGCGCCGTGGATGCTGGCGTTGGCGCTCGGATTGCGCTGGTCTGACGTCGACCTCGACAACGAGTACCTGAGACTGCGCCGGACCCGTCTGCGCCCCAGGTGCAAGCATGGGTGGACGGACGCCTCACCGTGCGGCCGGGCGAAGGCGGGGTACTGCCCGGACAAGGTGCCGGTCCGGCGGGAGACCAAGAACACCATGAGAGCTGGCCGGCGCGCCGTGACCCTGCACGGTCCGCTGGTCGCCATGCTCCGCGCACACGCCGCGACGCAAGAGCGCGAGCGTAAGGCGGGCGGCGACCTGTGGACAGAGTCGGACTACGTCTTCCCCAAGCTTCTGGGTGGTCTCCTGAGTCCGAACACGGACTACTACGACTGGAAGCGGCTGCTGGAAGACGCGAAGGTTCGGGGCGGTCGGCTGCACGATGCCCGGCACACGGCGCCACCGTGCTCATGATGCTGCTCGGTGTCCCGGCCCGCGTCATCGACCAGATCATGGGCTGGGAACCGGGTACCTCGGCCAGCATGCGGGCGAGGTACCTCCACGTGCCCGACGCCATGCTCAAGGACGTGGCCAGGAAGATCGTGGATGCCATCTGGGGACCCCGGAAACACCCCCTGTGGACAAAAACTAGGACAACGAGGGCTGAGGACAAAGCCGAAGGGCCCCGCTGGTGACCAGCGGGGCCCTTCGTTTCGCCTGTTCAGGCGGCTGCGGAGGATACGAGATTCGAACTCGTGAGGGGTTGCCCCCAACACGCTTTCCAAGCGTGCGCCCTAGGCCTCTAGGCGAATCCTCCGCCGGAAACATTACATGACCGAGGGGAGTGCTCGCGAACCCGTTCCCGCAGGCCCGGATCGGGTGTGGTCGTGGCCGGTGATCGGGTACTGACCGAGGGCCGCGATCGGGTACTGTGGGGCGCAGCCCCTCACGCGGCGCTATCTGACTGAACTCCCCCAGGGCCGGAAGGCAGCAAGGGTAGGTCGGCTCTGGCGGGTGCGTGGGGGGCCCTTGCGTTTCTGGTGTCCGTGGCCGGGACCGGTTGTCAGTGGGCGCCTATAACCTCGTATGCGTGTCGTCTCTCGCGCTGTACCGCCGCTATCGCCCGGAGACCTTTGCCGAGGTCATCGGGCAGGAGCATGTCACCGACCCGCTGCAGCAGGCGCTGCGGAACAACCGGGTCAATCACGCGTACCTGTTCAGCGGTCCGCGCGGCTGCGGCAAGACGACCAGCGCGCGCATCCTCGCCCGCTGTCTGAACTGTGAGCAAGGTCCCACTCCGACCCCGTGCGGCGAGTGCCAGTCCTGCCGGGACCTGGCCAGGAACGGCCCGGGGTCCATCGACGTCATCGAGATCGACGCGGCCTCGCACGGTGGCGTGGACGACGCCCGTGAGCTGCGCGAGAAGGCCTTCTTCGGTCCCGCAGGCAGCCGGTACAAGATCTACATCATCGACGAGGCCCACATGGTCACGTCGGCCGGCTTCAACGCGCTGCTGAAGGTCGTCGAGGAGCCGCCGGAGCACCTCAAGTTCATCTTCGCCACGACCGAGCCCGAGAAGGTCATCGGGACCATCCGGTCGCGTACGCATCACTACCCCTTCCGGCTCGTGCCACCGGGCACCCTGCGGGACTACCTCGCCGAGGTGTGCGGGCGGGAGAACATCCCGGTCGAGGAGGGCGTGCTCCCGCTCGTCGTGCGCGCCGGCGCCGGCTCCGTGCGTGACTCCATGTCCGTCATGGACCAGCTCCTCGCCGGTGCGGGCGCGGAGGGTGTGACGTATGCCATGGCCACCGCCCTCCTCGGCTACACCGACGGCTCTCTTCTCGACTCCGTCGTCGAGGCCTTCGCCACCGGTGACGGTGCCGCGGCCTTCGAGGTGGTCGACCGCATCATCGAGGGGGGAAACGACCCGCGCCGCTTCGTCGCCGACCTGCTGGAGCGGCTGCGCGACCTGGTGATCCTCGCCGCCGTGCCGGACGCCGTGGAGAAGGGGCTCATCGACGCCCCGGCCGACGTCCTGGAGCGCATGCAGGCCCAGGCCTCCACCTTCGGCGCCGCCGAGCTGAGCCGGGCCGCCGACCTCGTCAACGAGGGCCTGACGGAGATGCGCGGCGCCACCTCGCCCCGCCTCCAGCTGGAACTGATCTGCGCCCGCGTGCTGCTCCCCGCCGCCTACGGCGACGAGCGCTCGGTGATGGCCCGCCTGGACCGCCTCGAGCGCGGCGTCAACTTCTCGGGCGGCGCCGGCACCCCGGCCATGGGGTACGTCCCCGGCCCCGAGGCCCACCCCGGCGGCGGCCCGGCGGCAGCTCGGGCGGCCGTGCGTACGTCCAACGGCCCGGGAGGGGCCGGTGCCCAGGGGGCAGGTGCCCCTGATGTCAGTGGTGCGGGTGCGGGTGGTCCGGGTGCGGGCGGTCCCGCTGCCGGCGGACCTGGTGTCGGTGGTTCCGGTGTCGGCGGTGGTCCGGCTCCGGCAGCCCCTGCACCTACGGCCCCGGTGGCTCCCACAGCTCCGTCGGCGCCCGATCAGGCCCCGGCCCCGGCAGCGGCCACCCCGGCGGCCCCCGCCGCCCAGGCC